>JABZFO010000075.1 GCA_014237405.1 Desulfosarcina sp.
ACATGGGCAAACAGCAGGCAAACGCCATCTCACCCTCGCGGGCTGAAGATTATCCGGAATGGTATCAGCAGGTCATCAAGGCATCGGACATGGCCGAACGCTCCCCGGTGCGCGGCTGCATGGTCATCAAGCCCTGGGGATACGCCCTGTGGGAAAACATCGTGGCCCGGATGGACCGCATGTTCAAGGCCACCGGCGTGAAAAACGCCTATTTTCCACTCTTTATTCCCATCAACTTTCTGGAAAAAGAGGCCGCGCATGTGGAAGGGTTTGCCAAAGAATGCGCCGTGGTCACCCATCACCGACTGGAGCAGGCGCCCGGCGGCGGGCTGGTTCCGGGCGGCCCCCTAACCGAGCCCCTGGTGGTCCGCCCCACCTCGGAAACCATCATCGGCGACTCCTTCTCCAAGTGGGTGAGCAGCTACCGTGACCTTCCCCTGCTCATCAACCAGTGGGCCAACGTGGTGCGGTGGGAGATGCGTACCCGGCTCTTCCTGCGCACCAGCGAGTTCTTGTGGCAGGAGGGGCACACTGCCCATGCCACGGACGCGGAGGCCATCGAACGTACGGTGATGATGCTCAAGGTTTACACTCGCATGGTTCAGGACGACTTGGCCATGCCGGTCTTCGAGGGTCACAAAACGGCGGCTGAGCGTTTCCCCGGCGCCGTGGATACGTTGTGCATCGAAGCCATGATGCAGGACCGCAAGGCGCTGCAGGCGGGAACCTCCCACTTTCTGGGACAGAACTTCGCCAAGGCCTCCAATATCAGTTTTCAGACCGAGAACGAAACCGAAGACTTTGCCTGGACCACCTCCTGGGGCACCTCCACACGGATGATCGGCGGCCTGATCATGACCCATGGCGATGATGACGGCGTCATCATGCCGCCCCGAGTAGCGCCGGCGCACGTGGTGCTGCTGCCCATTTTCAGAAACCCGGACGACCGGCAAAAAGTGATGGACTACGTCAATGGGCTGGCCGCTGTTCTGAGGGAGATCACCTACGCCGGCCGGGATCTGGTGGTAGAGATAGACGACCGGGATATTGGCGGTGCCCGCGGCTGGGACTGGATTAAAAAAGGCATCCCAGTCCGGGTGGAAATTGGACCGCGGGACATGGCCAAGAATTCCGTCTTCGTCGGCCGGCGTGATAAATCCCACCGGGATAAAACCGCCATGAAGCGGGAGGCCTTCGTGGCCCAACTGCCCGCCATTCTGGACGACATCCAGAACCACCTGTTCCAGCGGGCCTGCCGCTTCAGGGATGAGCACACCCGCAATGTGGACGACCGGAAGGATTTTTATGACTGGTTTACGCCGAAAAATAAGGAGAAACCGGAGATCCACGGCGGCTTTGCCATGTCCCACTGGTGCGGAGACGGGACCTGCGAGGCTAAGATCAAAGAGGATCTCAACGTCACCCTCCGCTGCATCCCTTTAGATGCGGAGAAGGAGACGGGAACCTGTATCTGCTGCGGCAAACCCAGCAACACGCGTGTGGTGTTCGCCAAGGCGTATTAATGATTCGAATCACCGACATCCTTGATAAGGTCACGGAAAACCACCCGGATGCGGACGTGGACATCATCGACCGGGCCTACATCTTCTCGGCCCGAGTCCATGACGGCCAGATGCGCCTGTCCGGCGAGCCCTATCTCTCCCACCCGCTGGAGGTGGCCGGCATCCTGGCGGACATGAAACTGGATTCGGTGAGCATTGCCGCCGGCATGCTCCACGATGTCATCGAGGACACCCACGCCACGGAAACCGATATCGGTGATATGTTCGGCCATGACGTCCTGCACATCGTCTCCGGCGTCACCAAGCTGAGCAAGTTGCCCTTCAACAGCGCCCAGGCCAGGGAGGCGGAAAGTATCCGCAAAATGCTGCTGGCCATGGCTGACGACATCCGGGTCATCCTCATCAAGCTGGCCGACCGTCTCCACAACATGCGGACCCTCCAGTTTCACAAAAGCGAGGCCAAAAAGAAGAAAATCGCCAAGGAAACCCTGGACATCTATGCCCCCATCGCCGCCCGGCTGGGCATCTACTGGATCAAGAACGAGCTGGAAAACCGATCCTTTCAGTTCCTGAATCCCAAAGTCTACGAGGATATCCGAAGCCGGGTGGACAAGGACAAGGAGGACCGGGAGAATTATGTGGAGACGGTCAAGCGCTACATCCAGAAAAAGCTGGACGAAAACAGCCTGAAGGCTGAGGTGAACGGCCGCTACAAGCATTTTTTCAGCATCCACCAGAAGATGCTGAACCAAGACCTGCCCTTCGAAGAAATCTACGACATCATTGCCTTCAGGATTATCCTGGATACCATTCCCCAATGCTACGAAGCTCTGGGGCTCGTGCACAGCCTGTGGCGGCCCATCGCCAAGAAGTTCAAGGACTACATCGGCATGCCCAAGTCGAACATGTACCAGAGCATGCACACCACTGTCATCGGCCCTTTTGGCGAACGCATCGAAATCCAGATCCGCACCCATGAGATGGACCGGGTGGCCAAATCTGGAATCGCCGCCCACTGGAGCTACAAGGAAGGCAGGGTCATCGACGAAAATGCCTCCAAAACCTTTGCATGGGTGCAGAATCTGGTGGAGAATCAGGAAGCCTTCAGGGACCCCAATGAATTTCTTGAGAATGTGCGCATCGATCTTTTTCCCGACGAGATCTATGTGTTCACCCCCCAAGGGCAGATCAAATCTCTGCCAAAGGGAGCCACACCGGTGGATTTTGCCTACCTGATCCACACGGAGGTAGGCGCTCAGTGTGTCGGGGCCAAGGTGAACGGACGAATGGTCCCGCTGAAATACGAGCTTCAGACCGGGGAAATCGTTGAGGTGATCACCAGCAAGGGGCACCACCCGTCAAAAGACTGGCTCAATTTTGTCAAGACAGTCAAGGCGCGCTCCCGCATCCGGCAGTGGATCAAAACCCAGGAAAAGGAACGCAGCGTCTCCTTGGGCCGGGAGATGTGCGAGAAAGCCTTCCGCAAGTACCGGCTGAACTTCAATGCCCTGATCAAGAGCGAAGAGATGGAAAAGGTGGTGGAGAGCTTCGGGTTTAAGCAAACCGAAGACCTGATTGCCAGCGTGGGCTATGGCAAGATCACGCCGCTGCAAATCATCCGGAAGATCACCCCCAAGGAAGAGGTGGACGACACCAAGTCCTTCTTGAACAAAATCGTCGCCAAGGACAAGAAAAAAAGGGAAAAAGGCGGGGTGGTGGTCAAGGGGGTGGACGACATCCTGGTCCGCTTCGGCAAATGCTGCCAGCCGGTGCCCGGCGATCCCATCACCGGCTACATCACCCGGGGGTACGGGGTGACTGTACACCGCACCACCTGCGTCAATGCCATGAAGATGAATCCGGAACGCCAGATCGAGGTGGAGTGGAACCAGGAGATAACGGAATCCTACCCGGTCAAGATCCTGGTGCGATCCATCGACCGATTAGGCTTGTTAGCGGACGTTGCGGCCAATATAAGCAAAAGCGGCGCCAACATATTGAGTGCCAATACGGAAACCAAAGAGAACCAGACCGTGGACAGCTATTTTACGCTGTCGGTTCAAGACACGGAACATCTGACCCGTGTGGTGGAGTCGTTAAAGCAGGTCAAGCAGGTGCTGGAAGTCAAACGGTTAGGTTAGTGCCCATCCAGAAACGGTCTTTTCGCCCAATCTCTGCGTTATGCTCAAAATTTTATCCTCGGAATATCAACTATATGCCTGTGGTAAAATTTTTCCCAGGCCTTGATCTTAAACGAAAACCCTCGTTTCTGGACGGACACTATGTTAGGGCGCTTTAACCACATTGCCCGACTTGATGCACTGGGTGCAGACCACCATCTTCTTCACCTGACCCTTGTGAAGAGCCCGAACGCTCTGCAGATTGGGATTGAACCGGCGTTTGGTGACGTTATGGGCGTGGCTGATGTTGCTTCCCACCATGGGTTTCTTTCCGCATATTTCGCACATTTTTGACATGACTGATAATCTCCGTTTCTTCGCTTTGATAAAATCACGGGCCATTCGGCCTCGACTGTTTTTCAAACTGGGGTCTGTTACATTAAATCTTTACGCATGTAAAGCCTTTTTGCATCACGCAAATAGAAAGATCCCTTGATTGATCACCAATGGTGCGCATCACCCCATTTATGGAATTTCTTCAACGTCGATGCCATGGGCCAAGAGCAGGGCAGCGGTCACCCCCAGCACAGGCCGGTACCCGCTTGGAAGCGAACCGTCATTTTTCTCTTGCATCAGTCGTCCAGACCCGCATGACGGACTTTTGGCTTTCAGGCAGCACCGGCCGACCCGATTCGACAGGGCCATCTCCAGCGTCAATCGGGCACCCCGCAAAAAAGCCCCGGTGCGGTCAATGCCAAGCTTGTCCACCACTCGGGCACGTCCCGCCAGCACATCCGCACCACCACCACCAACCAGCCGGCATGCCGGTCGCGGGGTGGGCAGACCGCCCAGCTGTTCCGGGCAGACGGCAAGGATATTTTCTCTGCCCAGGCGCGCCATGAGAGGTTGGTTTTGCTTGGTCTTCCCGTCGTATCGGCACCGTTGGCCGCAAAGACATGCGCTGACGAGGATCATGGGGCCGAAGGAACTTCAGGCGGCAACAAATGAGACTGGATCCAGGACTCACAATTGGCCAGGTAGGTGAGGGCCTCGTAATGGTAGCCCACATCGGGGTATTTTTCCACCACGGCCGCAAACCGGGCTTTGGCCGCCTTATATTTTTTGTTTTTATAGTAAAACACCCCCACGTAGAACTCATGGCCGGAGAGACTCTGGTAGCAGGCCACCATGTCACTCTTGGCCATGCCGGCATAGGCATCGTGCGGATACTGCCGGACCAGGCGGCGGTAAGTTTCCAGGGCCTTGACCGCATTGGACTGGTCCCGGTCGATGGTGTCGATCTGATTGAAGTAGGAACGGCCGATGCGATAAATCACGTAGGGAATGGCCTCGTTGCGAGGGTGGAGCTGCTCGAACTCCTCGTATGCAAAGATGGCATCGGCATAGGATTCCAGGTTGAAATAGGCATCGGCAATCTTCAGCTCCGCCAGAATGGCATATCGGGAAAACGGATACCAATCCCGCAATTTCTCAAAAGATTCAATGGCTTTTTTGTAGCTGCCGTCCTCAAAATAATCAACGCCGTCTTGAACCAGCTCCTGCATGGTCAGCAACACCTCGCTGCATATGGGAACCCGATGGTTCCCGCTGGTTTAACCAAAACCGGCGATGTTCCCTTCCGGGGCACCGCCGGCCAATCATCAAACAGAAAGGGGGGATGACGTCACATCAGGGCAGAATGTTGTTCAGGGCCTCTTCCAGCTTGGATTTGGCCACCACGCCGGTAATCTGATCCGTCACTTCACCGTTCTTGAAGAAGATCAGGGTGGGAATGGCCTTGATGCCGAATTTTCCCGGTGTCATCGGATTGTCGTCCACATTGCACTTGGTGAATTTCACTTTATCACCATAGATGTTGGCCAATTCGTCAAGCATGGGGCCGATGGCCCTGCAGGGACCGCACCAGGGAGCCCAGAAATCAACCACGGCGGGTTTATCGCTCTTTATCACCTCAGCATCGAAGCTGCTGTCTTCTATTTCCAGAATACCTTCTGCCATGATGGAACATCCTTTCGATAAGTGTTGGGGAAGCCAAAAATTCTAACAAAGATAATAATAAGGCCCTTGATTGTCAACTGTTCCTGTCGAATATGGACTGCCGGGCGACGTAAGCATCTTCCATATGGGTTTCCATCACGTTGTTGTCGTGGGGTTGCGTGTAACTGCCATAACTTTAAACATTAAAAAACCATCTGGAAATTGACATGGGTCGCCCATCTCTGCTACCTCTTTACCCGTTGCGCAAGGGGTCGGAAAAAGACAACCTCAAGGGGAAAAGGGGAAGAAAATGGGTGAAAAAATTCGCATCGGCGCACTGATTTCAGGAGGGGGAACCAATCTTCAAGCCATTATCGATGCCTGTGAAGACTGCCGTATCGACGGAAAGATGGCCTTCGTGGGATCAGACCAACCCGGGGTGAAGGGCCTGGAGCGGGCCCGCAAACACAACATTCCCAGTTTCGTGGTGGAATACGGGCCGTTCATCAAATCCTATCGGCAGGATCCGGCGCACTTTGCGCTGCCTGACGATTTCGACTTTTCAGAGATGCTTGCCAAACAACACCTGTTTGCCGACGATGCCCCCGAAGACCGGGTCCGGGCCTTTTTCTGCACCCGGGCCGCCGCCGAGCGCCGCCTGCTGTCAGAAATCGAGGCCCGCGGCCCGATTGACCTGCTGGTGCTGGCCGGTTTCATGCGGAACCTGACCCCCTATTTTATCGACCGGTTCAACACCGATCCGGGCAATCCGCGCATCATAAACATCCATCCGGCCATCTTGCCATCATTTCCAGGTGTCGACGGCTATGGGGACACTTTCCGCTACGGGTGCAAGGTGGGGGGGTGTACCGTTCATTTCATCGACTACGGGGAGGATTCGGGCCCCATCATCGGCCAGCGGGCCTTTCCCATCCTGGAAACCGACACCCTGGACGACATCAAACGCAAAGGGCTTGAGCAGGAGTGGCTGCTCTATCCGGAATGCATCCAGAATTTTACCCGGGGGCTCGTCAAAACCGTGAAAATGACACACCGCCTCGACGACGGCCAGGTCTACCAACGCACCGTGGTAACAATCGCACAACCCGCATAGCCGGAGATTGAGGAATTGTGGATTGGGGGATTGGGAATGAAGGAGGGGAATCCGACAATCCCTCAATTCCATAATCTCTTAATTCCTTAATTCTTTACAGGTATTTCATCATCATGGGAATGGCCACGAAGGTGCCGGCGGCGCTGCCCAGGTTGGTGAACACCACCACCAGCAGAATGCGGGTAACTTTGTTGCGCCAGAATCCTCTGACCGAGAGGATATCGTTGGGCAGGTTTTCGAAATCTTTTACCTTGGGCTTGCGGGAAAAGGCCTCCACCAGGCCGGATACCCACCCAGCGGCAATCATGGGGTTGAGGGAGGTCAACGGCGCCGCCAGGATGGATGAAAGGATAGTCAGCGGGTGGCCCAGAGCGATCATGGCTCCCAGTCCGGCCAGAATGCCGTTGGCCAGCACCCACCAGGCGATCATATCCGCACCGGCACCGGCGCCGCCACGGAAAAAGCCATAGATGATCAGGGTACAGATGCAAAAAGGAACGAACCATTTTAAAAAACCGGAAAGGGAGCTCTTCGGAGGTAGTGTCTCCAATGATTTGAGGTCGATGGGCTGGTCCCAGTACTGCTTCATCCCCGGCACGTGTCCAGCCCCCACCACGGCAACAATGGTCTGTCCGGGTGCCGTGCGGATCTTTTCCGTCAGATAGCGGTCCCGTTCGTCGATGAGGCTGGTGTGCACCTGGGGCAAGGATTTGCCCACCTCGTCCAGGATCGAAGCCAGCATGTCTTGCTGCTTCATCTTTTCCACATCCGCTCCGCGACAGAGTGGTGCGAATATCCCGGTCCGCCAGATGAACAGTGGCGCCCACGGCTTGGGCCGAATCCATGGCCTGGATCATCTCCTGGCCGGGGGCCACCTCCAGCCGGTCGGCAATACGCTTCTGGAATGATGCCAGCATCAGGTTGGAAAGCAGAAGAAAGGCCTTCTTCTCTTTGATCACCTTGATGATATCCATCTCCTGCCACCGGTCCTTCTGGCGGATGGACTGGGCTCGGCTTTCGCAAAGCTCCACGCAGACCGTATCGGGTTTGACGTCTGCGATGACTATTTTAACCAGATCCACGCTCTCTTTTGACACATGGGCAGTGCCGACAAGGATGATCCGTTTCCCATCATGATCCAGGTGGTGAATCATCTCGCTGTTGAGTTTATCGTCCATCGATTATATAGTGCCTGAACGAAAAGTCACGATTTCTGAAAATTTTGGACTGCTGAATCAGCATTCAACAAATGACTACTGCTCATAAAGATGTTAAGCAGTAGTAAATCAAGTTCTCGTAGTAAAGCGACGCCGTTTCTGTCGTTTTAATTCCTTTTGCTGAATCAGATGACCCAATATCTGAATGTTGCGTGCGACAACAGCCAGTGCAACATAGCGCTTAAATCCATGCAGCCCGTGATCAAGGCACCGATCCAGGCCGTGATTTTCCAGAGCGTTAATGGACGATTCAACTGACGAATGGCGGCGCCTGGCGGTAACAAATTCTTCGCTGTGTTCGATCTCTTTGTCTTTGGCCGACAAACGACCCTTTTTCGGTAAAATCACGTGGTCGAGTATTTTCCCCAACTCCTTTCTGCTTTGAGGTGTATAGAAACCTTTGTCAAAGCTGCAACTGATTAAACAAGGGAACCTGGCCTTGGCCTCTTGAACCATTGCAACGGCCACCTTGTCATCCGTCTGTCCGAGCATGACACGATGGTAAAGGATGAAGCCATTTTGGTCTTTGAGTACACATACCTTGAGCCCCAGTTCCTGTGGAACACCGGCTTTGCCCTTGCTAATCCATTCAGTATGCGGTTCAAAAATGGAGAAAACTTTCTTTGCGTGCGGTATCTTTTCGTCCAACACCACTCTTCGTCGAATCTGATCGATTTGCCGCCGGGCATGACGAATATATTCCTCAATGGTAGTCAGTCTTAAATCCTGCATCAACGACAACAGCTGTAGTTCACGAAGAATGCTTATAGTCTCTGTTACCCTTGATATAAGGTTTTCGCATACCTGAATATAATTTTCATGGGCGTTAACGATGACCGCTTCTCTTTGCGCTTTTTTGGCGGCATCTTTTGAGGTAGAGCGTCTGAGCTTTTGTAGATTGCGAAGCAGCCTCTTTACTTTCAGGATGTTATGATGGCTCTGGCGCCATTGCGTGATACCGACCTCGGAACAGATAGCTGCAATAAGGATAATCATTTTGCGCATGGCGTCGTACAGCAAGTTCGAGTCGGTGGGATAATGAACATCGGTCTCCACCACAAAGGAATCACAGCTGGCCTTGAGACCCTCGTCTTTCTTTCTCATCGCCAAATCCTGTCCCGCCGGAACCACAACTTGATTGATTTCATCGAGTATTTCCGGGGTTAGCAGCGATACGTTGTCCCTTATAGTCTGCAACGCGTAAAGTGAATCGATATCCGTTTGAGCGTGTCCGAGCATCAGCCGCAGTGTCCTGTGATTGTTGGCCAACTCGTGGAGCTTGTCGAAATCGCAGTTGCAGTTCACCCGCAGGGAGCCAAGTACGAAAATCTTCCATAGATCCATGCCCGGTCTTCCGGCTTCATGGTTTTTCCGAGCAACGATGCGTCTTAAGATGCTAAAGACCTTCTCCCGGATTTTTCTGGTACTGAAAATATGCTGCAGGCCTATGAGCAGTTTGGGAATTTCATCTCGGCTCTGAAGATCGAAGTTGATATCGGCGATGTCCTTTTTCCAGAATTTCATTTGTAAATCGACGACTTTTCGCATATCATGTCTCCACGAAGATTTCTCAGGTTTGCACCCACATCTTCTACCATATCAGGGTAGAAAATGTTTAGTATGTTTTTTTAATCCAATAAGTTACATACCATTTAAGGGTTCAGCGTACAAGCAAATAATGCGCTGTCCTGAGAAATCTTCGCTTTACTCCTATGCCTCCAACGGTTAAAAAACTGAATCAATATATACGCTTTGCCGGTGATGTCAAATACAGATTCCCGGCGCGTTGCAGTAGTGGAACGAAAAACCGCTGCCGATATATGCCAACCAAGAACAAAGAAAATGGATTGACCTCATGTCGGATGATACTGCCCTGAAGCGGGCCTATACCATCGACACCGAACCTTTTTACCTGGATAGTGGAGACGAGATACCCCTGTTTGAAGCGGCGGCATCGGCCCGCCTGCCCATTATGCTCAAGGGCCCCACCGGATGCGGTAAAACCCGGTTCGTAGAACATATGGCCTTTCGGCTCAAGCGCCCGTTGATCACCGTGGCCTGCCACGAGGACCTGTTCGCCTCGGACCTCATTGGCCGCTACCTGCTGAAAGACGATGAAACCGTCTGGGTGGACGGCCCCCTGACCCGGGCCGTGCGCATGGGCGCCATCTGCTATCTGGACGAAGTGGTGGAAGCCCGCAAGGATACCACCGTGGTCATCCATCCGCTGACGGACAACCGCCGAACCCTCTCCATCGAGCACCCGCCAGCGCTTCGTGGCCCTCTCCTTCGACTATCCGGAGCCGGATGACGAAGCCCGAATCGTGGCCACCGAAGGGGATATGGACGATGACACGGCTGCGCGGCTGGTGACCCTGGCAGGCAAGATCCGCAATATCAGGGAACACGGCCTCACCGAAGGGGCATCCACCCGGCTGCTCATCTATGCCGCCAGTCTGATCCGCAATGGTATCTCTTTTAAAGCCGCCTGCATGGCGGCCCTGTGTCAGCCGCTCACCGATGATGATCGGCTACAGGAAACCCTCAACGACCTAATCGATGACCTGATATGATATGGATCCGGCCCTGACCCCGTCCTTCGACCAGACGGTCCGACACCTCATGGACCATCTGGCCATCGCCGACCCGAAGGCAGCACAACGGATGCACGGCCATCTGACCGGTTCAGATCCGTCAACGTATATCCAATGCCTTGCCCGGGTTGTGGACGAAGTGATTGAAGCCCTGGCCGTGGAGATCTCCTTCGGGCGCGTACTGGCCGATGGCATGGGCCGGATGCTGGCCGGTGGCGCCATGGTCGATCTGGACAGATACCGTGCTCGGGTAAAAGATGCTGCCGTCAGAGGTCCTACCCTGGCCAGGCTCTTTGCGCAGCACCTGGTGCCGGTGCTGGTCTGCGGTGACGCCAGCCTCGCGGATCGATTCGAGGAGACCACCCGGATCATGCTGCAAAAGGGCACCTATACCCTCAAGGCCCCGCTGGAGGCCCTCTCCGCACTGATCGAAGAGAAGGACATGGCCTGTGCCCACGCCTTTCTCGATCTTCTAACCACCACCTATGCCCTGGAAACCTCCTACAACCGAACGGTTTACTTGACCCACACCCTGCCCCGTGCCGTGAAGGGGTTTGCCCCCTCCCGCCGGTTATGGCAGATCCGGGGATTGGTGCGAATCATTCGGGAAAATGAACGGCTGGCCGACGATTACCTGCAGGGTTTGGCGTCAGGCCTTCACCTGCTGTCCGAAGCGGCACTGAACGAATTTCTGGACCAGGGGATCCGACGGCATCAAAGGAACCCGAATCCGGGGGCCCGATTCCTTTCCCTCGAATCCCGCCGGGCGATAGAAATGTGCCGTGATCTCCAGGTGGCGGTGCCCCTGTCGGCGGTTCGGTCCGGGCTGAAGCGCTACCTTCATGCCCGCACCGGTCTGGCCGTAGCCATCCGCCCCCTTTCCTCACTGTCGGGAAAACACGCAAACCGGGACACGGGCATGCCGCTGGTTCGATGCAACGGACGGGCCATCTATCTGCCCGACGAGATGGACCTCATGGAAAAGCGGCCAGACAACGCCGCCCTTTACAAACTGCTGGTAAGACTGGAAGCCGGCGCCATCGAATTCGGCACCTATGACCTGGATGTGGAAAAAGCGCTGGATACCGCTGCCTTTGCCCCGCCACCGGATAGCACTGAAGTCCATGCGGCCGAATCCGATCTGGGCCGTTTCCTCCACGGGTTCGAACACCCCACCTTGGCCCTGGACTTGTTCACCCTTTTCGAACACGGCCGCATCGCCCGAAAGGTGCGCCGGCGTTATCCCGGCCTGTTTCGCCGGCTCACCGGGGCTCTCACCGATCACCATCTGCTGGCCAGAACCGGCCACAAAATCGGCGGCACATTGTTTCCCCTCTACCGGCACCTGGTGATGAATGAAAAAGTGGCGCCGGATCCGGCCTTGAAGCTGTATGTTCAGGCAATGGCGGATCGCCTGGACCAGGTGACATCGTCAGGCAGCGACACGGTGGAGACCAGCGCCCGGCTGGTAATGGAGTTCTATCCGAAACTGGCCAGATCTACTGCCGTGGATGGAATGCCCGCCTTTCGCGCCCTTGCCCTGCCTTTCGGCCGCCGGCTGGAACCGTCTTTTTTCGGTCCTTTTCACAACACCTATCACCGCCTGGCATCGGATATCCACAAGCATCTGGCAGAACGGAAAATCCGTGCGTACCGGTCCGACATCCAGCGTCTTCTCGGCCGGCAAAACGGCCAGGTGTCGGCATCGGATATCCGCCCCCTGATCGTGAATCCGTCACCGGCAACAGCCCCCGCCGCCGTTGACCTTTCCTGGCTGGATCTGGAGTCCCTGTTATGCAGCCACGGCCTTGGACAGTTGGCCAATGGCGCCGACGGTGCCAGTGCCTTTCGCTACCGGGAATGGGACTGGTGCATGGGCGACTATCTTCCGGATCGGGTCCGGGTGCTGGAGCGTGAAATCCACGGGCCCGATCTCGGATTCTACCGGCAAACCCTCGACAATTTCCGTGGGCTGGTAAGTCGTATCCGCTACGCCTTCGAACTGATGCGACCCGAGGAGATGACGATCCTGCGCCAGTGGCGGGAAGGGGACGCTTTCGATTACCGGGCACTGCTGGACTATGCCCTGGATAAGAAGGCAGGATTGATGCCCTCGGACCGCTTGTTCATCAAACGGATGAAAAGGGTAAGGGATGTGGCTGTCCTGCTGCTGGTTGACCTATCCCGGTCCACAGCCAACGCCGTGGATGACCGGGGTACACGGGTGCTGGATGTGGAAAAGCAGGCCATCGTATTGCTCTGCGAGGCCCTGAAGGTGGTGGGAGACCGTTTCGCCATTGCCGGCTTTTCCGGCACTGGGCCGTTGGGGGTGGACTATTACCGGGTCAAGGACCTGGATGCACCCCTTGACAATGTCGTAAAGGGGCGCATCAGCGCCATGGCCCCCCAGCGCAGCACGCGCATGGGGGCGGCCATCCGCCATGCCACCGCCCTGCTTTCCCCGGTGCAGGCCCGGGTGCGGCTGATCATTATCTTGGGAGACGGGTTTCCCAACGACTTGGCATACAAGGAGTCATACGCGGTGGAGGACACCCGCCGGGCTGTCATGGAGGCCCGGACCGCCGCCATCCACGTCAAGGCCATCACCGTCAACATCAGTGACAACGGGCAGTTGGACCGGCTCTACGGCAGTTCCCACCACACCCGCATCGGCAATGTCCGCGACCTGCCCGAAAAACTGGTGAGGGTTTACAGCGCACTAACGCGGCATTAGAATGTGTCCATCCAGAAATGGATAAAAAGGAGCGCCTTTGAAAATTTTCGACGACGTCTTATACTGGGACGGATATGGCGGTAAGTTTAACCTGGCTGCCGGGCGTTGCCGGCTGCGGCTGTTTGACCTGTCCAAAGGCGATACGAAGGGGGTGCCTCAGCTCAAGCCCATCATCGCCGTGGTTTCCGACCTGCCCGGCGACAAGCGGCATACATTGAAAAAGGTCTCCGTGCGGGCATGCATCGGCCACGTGGCCACCACCATCGCACACCGGTTTAAAATCGACCACAACCGCATGGTGATGGTCGAGTACTACCCCCGGGAGACCTACGGCCAGCAGTCCGAGAAAGCCATCCCGGAAAAGTACGACGTGGTGGATCTGAAATGGCACGGCAACAAAGCCCTGTTTCCCAGCTGGCGCCCCCTGAAGCCGCCCCTGTTGGACACCGTCCGCGCCCTGGTATCCAGCAACCCATAGGGTCTGGAAATCAATAACCCATAGGTGTAGCCGCAACCGCTCAATCAGCTTTCAAGATCGCCTTGGCCGGAATCAAACCGGTGGCGGCCGCCGACACGATATTGCCGGCAACACCGGGGCCGTCGCCTGCCACGTACATGCCTTTGATTTGCGTTTCCAGCTGCCGGGATGTCTCCACCTGGGTGGCGAAAAACTTGATCTCCGGTGCATAGAGCAGAGTTTCGTCGTTGGACACGCCCGGCACCACACGGTTCAATTGTTCCAGCCCGTCGATGATATTGGTGAGAATGCGCTCGGGCAGCGCCATGGCGATGTCACCGCACACCACGTTGGTAAGGGGCTTACCGCCACCGATGAGGGTCGCCAGGCGTCCGATGGCCTCGCCATAGGCCTGATTGTCGGTAACCGGTTCGGTGAGAACCACCTTGGAGAGAAAGGCGAAGTTCGTGTTGGTGGATTTGCGGTCGTAGTAGGCGTGGCCGTTGACGCAGACAAAGTCACTGTAGCTCTCCAGAGAGACAAAGCCTCCCTGATTGGTGCAGAAAGTACGGGTCTGGTCGTCGTACTTTCCGGTCTGAATGAAAAAGGTGGGGTCGTAGATCACGTCGCACAGGTCCTGCATGATGTCGTTATGCACCTCCACCCGCACCCCCACTTCAATGCCCCGCTGGGTGAGGCCGATGCCGTATTTTTGCGCCACCCGGGCCATCCAGTCCGCCCCGATCCGTCCCGGCGCCAGAATTATATTGTCGCAGCGGTATTCCCCCCGGCTGGTTTGAACGCCGACGACCCGGCCCTTTTCGACAATGACATCCTTCACCTCCTCGGAGGTGTGGAGGGTAACACCCTTGGACTTGATATGATCGGTCATGGCGGCCATGTAACCGGGCAGGCGATCGCTGCCCAGGTGCTTCTGCTTGATCAGCAAAAGATCGATGCCAAACCGCTTGGCATGCTTTCTGATCGTCTTGGCCTGGTCCATGTCCGTGGGATAGACCGGACCGTCCATACCGAATCGGTTAAAGATGGCCTCGGTTTCATCGATCAGGGCCTCGGCTGCGGAGATGGGCATGAACTGGGTGAGGTCGGTCTTGCCCAGCTTGTGAATGAAGTTGAGTTTCCCGTCCGAAAACAGCCCGGCACCACCAATGCCGCAAAGGATGTTACAGGGCCGGCACTGGGCACAATACTGCCGGTCGGCCACCGGACAGACGCGTTTGAGCGGCCCCTTTCCCCGTTCCAGAAGCAGCACCCTGAGATTGGCGTTCTCGCTGAGGTGATAGGCGGAAAACAGGCCGGCGGGTCCCCCGCCGACGATAATCACATCAAAAAGCTTGGCACTTGCTGATATGGCTGACAATGGGTAATTCTCCTCGTTTTAAACGGAACCAGCGAAATGCTGACCGCATCTTCTCCCCCGCGAGCGACAAGGATCTGGTAGCCAAGTGCACCGAGCATAGCCTTGCCGACGTCAAGGACCAGCGGATCATCATCCACCAGGAGGATGGTTTTTTATATTGCGCCATCGCGGCGACCGGTCAAGCGTTAAAGATTCTGCCTGGCACGATCCATACTCCGGTATTGGATCGCCTCAGTGACATGGTAGACCTGAATATCGGTGCTGGCATCCA
>JABZFO010000161.1 GCA_014237405.1 Desulfosarcina sp.
CGTCGAATTTTGAATAAGGTATTCTGCCTGTTTTGATAAACTGACGGAGCGAAGCGAGTTCATCATTCGATGTTCGATGTTGGACGTTCAAAAAATGATTTACTCTGCCGCTATTGAGTATATTTATCCTCGCCGGAACAGTAAACCTTTTAGGGTCGCTCGAGCATAGCCCGAGGTTTAATTAAATGCAATTATCAGGGGCCGCGTCAGTCTTCCAGTTCGGCACCCACGCAGCCGAAAAAGAACCGCTCGCCCAGGCGGGCATGGAGAATGGCCGCTTTTTCCAGCCCCGTACAGTGGGACACCCCCATCTTTTCGATGCCGTATCGGTCAATGGCCTTAACGGTCTCGTCAAACTGGGCGGGTTGGGAAAAGCCCAGGTGGGTCCCGCCAATCACCGCATAAATACGGTCCCGGTTAAACGTCTTCAGGACATGATTGAAGATGTTGATCATGCCGGCATGGGCGCAGCCCAGCACCAGAATGAGGCCCCTTTGCGAATCGACAACCAGGGACAGGTCGTCGACAATAGGGTCAGGGCATACCGAGGAACCATCAGCCGGGTGCAGTGTCATATTGGGATCCGGCTTTTCAAAATCGTTGCTTCTGGGGATTTCACCGGTCAGATGGATTCCCGGACTGATTTCAACTGGCTCTCGAATCAGATGGAACTGGGCGCCCAGAGATTCCAGGTATTCCCGTCGGTGGCGCATGCCGATGTACCGGGTGGTTTTTCCGTCGGACCAGGTTCGTGAAGCAAAGATATCCGGGTGGCCGTAGACGGGCACCGGGCCGGTGGCGGCGTTGCCGGAGATGCCCATGCCTTGGCCGGTGTCGAACAAAACATTGCCGGCCTCGGTCTCGATAAAGCAGGCAAACCCATGTTCGCCAACAACAGCGAAGGGGCGACCCACGGAGTTTTCGCATAGGATGGTCAGTTTCGTTTTCATAAGGCGCTTCCAATAAAATGGTTGTTTGTCGCAGCCCTACTGGGCGATCCTGCTGTTCCGGTTCTGGATATAGGCGTCGCGAAAGGCTTCGTAGGGATCCAGTGCGGCGTTTTTCAGGGCTTCGTAGTCGCCGATGCGAAAAGAGGTGTCGTTGACGGTTCTGACACCGTAGACAATCACGTTGGTGGTGCCGGACGTCAATGCACCCGCGTCCACATTGACCAGCTGCATGAACTGGAACGGGTTCAATGCCCAGTCTCCAATACTGCCCACCGTATCACGAAGGGTTGACGGGCCGAACACCGGCCAGACGATGTAAAAGCCGTTGCCGATGGAATAGGTTCCCAACGTCTGGCCCAGGTCCTCCTCCGGCGGATTCAGTTCCGGATAGTCTTTGGCCGGATTGAACAATCCCAGAACACCCACGGTGGTGTTGGCCACAAACCGGCCGAATTCGCCCTCTGCGGCCTTGCCTTTTCCCTGCAGCAGGCAGTTGACCAGCCGGACAGGCATCAGCAGGTTGTAGAAAACGTTTTTAATGCTCACCCGTACCGGTGAGGGAATCACCGCACGGTATCCTATGGCCACCGGCTTCAACACCCAGAAATAGATCTTGTCGTTAAAGACAAACATGGCCCGGTTGAACCCTGAAATTGGGTCGGCAACCGTTTCCAACAGCTCTCCCTCATCATCGTAAATATCGTCACCGTCATCATCGAAGGGGTCGTAAGGAACTACCGCATACGGAACTGTGTCCTCTTCTCCAGGGGGAGGCATGGCCGTCAGCGGTTCGGAGGGATCGGCCCATACCGTGCTGACCATCAGCAGAAACACCGCCAAGAGACTCATCGACCATCTGGGGTTTATCACCATCGATTGCTTCGCTGCCTGAACGTTATATGCTTCGGGTGGGGGCCGACCGTCGTCCCGCAACAGGTAAATCTTTATCCGTTTTCAGCAAGCCGCTTGTTTTGTTCCGTCAGTTTTTTGTTGAGCCGCTGGATGAGCTGGGCCGGCTTTTCCTTTCTCAGGATACTGGCAAACTGGGTCCGGTAATTTTTCACCAGACTGACGCCCTCGACGATGATGTCGTAGACCCTCCACTGGCCGTCACCGTTCTTGAACATCCGGTAATTTACCGGAATCTCAACAGTTTCTCTGACGATCTGGGTCCTGACTTCGGCGTAGACATCCGAGTAGAAACCCTGTCCGATGTAAACGATTCGCTCGTTGTGGTACTCACCCTGAATTTTATCGATGTAGGTGTTGCCGAGAAAATGGGCAAATACATCGGCGAATGCGGCCTTTTCTGCATCGGTAAAATCCTTCCAGTTACGCGCCACAGCCCGTTTGGAAATCTCGTCGAAGTCGAATAGCGGTTTGACGATTTTCCAGATTTTGTCCCGTTGGACCGATTTGGTGCCCGCCACCTTGTACTGGGGATCGTTGAGGATGGTGATAACGGTGTCGATGGGGGCCTTAATAATCGCCATGGGATCCATGGATACAGCTGACGCCGGGAACACCATCAATATCAATATAGCCAGTACGCTGGCAATCCTTTTAGGAATCATAAACGCCTCCGGAATGTATTACTTTTGGGCATCCCCGAAAACATATTTGCTCACCAGCTCTTCAATGTCCAGGGCCGATTCGGTGTCGATAATCATGCCCCCGGATTTGAGCATTCTGTCCGAACCGCCCGGCGTCAATTTGATGTACTTGTCCCCGATCAATCCGGAGGTCTTGACCGATGCGATAACGTCATCGGTGAGCATTACCCCTTTTTTGATCTTCAAACGGACAATGGCCAGCTGCCGTTCATTGTCAAGACGGATATCGGCCACTTGGCCGATTTCTACACCGGCCATGTCCACCTGGGCGCCGGCCTTCAGGCCCGAAACCGAATCGAACCACGCATCAAGCGTATAATAATCGTCACCGAACCACTCCATTTTTCCCAGCTTGATGGTGAGGTAGGCCACGCTGATCAGGCCGATGAGAACGAACACGCCCACCGCGGTTTCAACAGACGTTTTTTTCATATTGCCTCCGCAGCCGCAAAAGGCCCGATGCGGCTGTCAATTTTAAACATCGCTTAACGCTGCTTTCATTGTTTCCTGGTCCTGACCCTGGAGAAACTGCCGGATGACCGGATCTGTGCTGTTCTGGATCTCTTCCGGACTTCCCTGAAAAATGATCCCGCCCTTGTCCAGCATGGCGATGCGCTGGGAAATGTAGAATACATCGGGGATTTCATGGGTGACCATGACCCCGGTAAAGCCAAAGGTTTTCTGGTGTTCGGCAATCATGGCGTGGGCCGCATTTTTACGGATGGGATCCAGACCCGTGGTGGGCTCGTCAAAAAGGACGATTTCCGGATCCGTCACCAAGGCCCGCGCCATAGCCACGCGCTTTTTCATGCCGCCGGAAAGCTGGGACGGATACTTGTCCTCGATGCCTGCCAGGTCCAACTGGGCCAGCTTGTCGCGGACACGGCTTTTAATTTCACGGAACGGCACCCGGCCGTTCTCCTTCAACGGCAGCGCCACATTGTCGTACACGGTCATGGAATCAAACAGGGCCGTTCCCTGAAACATATAGCTGAACTTCATCTTCACCGCTCTGCGCTCGGCGACGGTCATGGCGTTGATTGCACTCCCCTGGAACAGAATTTCCCCTTCGTCGGGTTCTAAAAGGCCGATGATATGCTTGAGCAAAACGCTTTTTCCAATGCCGCTCTTTCCGATAATGGCAGTTACCTGCCCCCGGTAAATAGCAAAAACGAGGTCAGCACGTAGTCGGCCACCAGAATCATCACGCAGGAGATAACCACCGCCGACGTGGTGGACAGGCTCACCCCCTTGGCGCCGAAACCTTCCTTGCGGGTGTGGGTCGTGTATCCCTGAAAACAGCAAATCGTTACCACAATGGCGGCAAAGCAAAAGGCCTTGATAAACCCGCCGTTGATGTCTTCCATCAGCACACTGGACTCCACCCGGCTGAAATAGAGTCCGGAATTGATGCCCAGCAGCAGCGAACCGGTCAGATAGCCCCCGAAAATCCCCACCACATCGAAGATAGCCGTGAGGAATGGAAAGCTGATCAGCGCGGCACCCAGCCGGGGACTAAACAGAAAACGTACGGGGTTGATGTCCATGGTCTCCAGGGCGTCGATCTGTTCGGAGATGCGCATGATGCCGATTTCCGCCGCCATGGCCGAACCGGCCCGGCCCACCACCATGATGGCCGTGAGCACCGGTCCCATCTCCCGGATCAGGCCCTGTAAATGCACCGGTGAGGCAGATAACAAATACCGACTTCATGCCGATAAAATATACCTGGTCTATGATCTTGTCCGCCTGGAGGGGAAATGAAAAGAGATGGATGACGCCGCGGAAAAAAAAGACCGCCACCCGGCCCAGTTCCTGGACAGGAGAAATGGCCATGCGGCCGATGCCGGCCAGCATATTGGTGATCGTGTATGATTGGGCCATCAAATCAGCACCGCTTTTGGATCGTCAACAATTTGTATTTAATCAGATCTGAGAATTAAATTACCAGTTAAGTTTTTAGAAATATATGAAATCCATGGTAATGTAAAGAAAAGAAGGGAATAGACCCGACAAACATGTTGGCCCAGCAAAACGATCAATGTTCCTGGGGCCAACCGCATAAGCAGACATTCAATTATGGGCTTTTGTTCGAATTCCTTGACTTCAATCCGTCCTTTGCCTACAGTGTTCACCGATGACTTTCACCTGCAACCCGACCCCGTAATTCCCCTATCCATGAAAGGAAACGCCCCATGGCCGATACCGTCAGAACAACCGATGATCTGAACCAGGAGCAGACTGCTCGCTTCGTCATGGATGTAATGCACCGGACCATGATCCACTATGCGCTCTGGTTCACCGAAATCCGCCACCAAATGGGAATGGAAAAGGCGCTGGAAGCCCTTTCCGTGGCCTCGAAGAAGAGCGTTGGGCTTCAACTCAACCGGCTGTCCAAGATTCTGGGGTTCGAGATGCAGGACGGCATCCCCAAGCCGCTGCTGAACATGGAAAAAAAGGATCTGCTGGCGCTGCTGGACGGCGCATCAATCAACTGGCTGACCAATGACGGCGTGTGGTTTCAGTCCGTGGAATTCACCAGCGGTATGAACGATGCCAAGCGGTGCAACGACTCCTGCTGGGCCCATTTTTCACCTTTCGAGGCGTGGTCCATCAAACGGTTTCTGGGACTCGGCGACCAGCCCGGCCTGGAAGGGTTGAAAAAAGCCCTGAGTTTTCGCGTCTATGCACGGATCAATGTCCAGTCCTTTAGCGACGACGGGCCCGACGCCTTCATTTTCCGCATGAACGAATGCCGCGTCCAGGTGGCCCGCAAAAGCAAAAACCTGCCCGACTACCCCTGTAAATCCGCCGGCCTGGTGGAGTACACCTATTTTGCCCGGGCCATCGATCCCCGCATTAAAACAGAATGCATTGGCTGCCCACCGGATGATCACCCGGATGACTGGTACTGCGCCTGGCGCTTTTCGCTATAATCGTCTTGGGGAGTAGCGAAGCGGGGTTTTTCTTGGATTCTGACTCCTATTCTTGAACCGCACACGTCTTGACATCACGGCGCTATTTATTTAATCAAATAACTGATCAAAACTCAAGGGACCCGGCAAGGAACAATAAATGGCCCCATCAAAAACAAAACAACCGCCGGATACCGGCCACACGCGCAAGGCCTATCAGGGTATTCGGCAAATGCTGTTCCACAACGAGATCGTACCGGGGCAGAAAATTGCCTACCGGGATCTAGCCGAACGGTTGGGCATGAGCCAGACGCCGGTGATCCAGGCATTGAAGTGGCTTGAATTTCAAGGCCTTGTCCGTCATGAACGCCACCGGGGATACTATACCGAGCCGGTCAGCATCCAGGAAGTGGAGGAGATCTACGACTTTCGGGAACAGATCGAGCTGGCCCTGCTGCCCCGAACCCTGGCCCGTATGGACACCGCGGCCATAAAAAAGCTGGAGTCAGCCTTAGAGGCCCACCTGAAAGCCTCCCGAGAGATCTATCTGCACGACCGGCTGCTCAGGGATATGGAGTTTCACCTCACGCTGGCGGCCTTGTCCGGCAACCGGGTCCAGCACCAGACCCTGCGTCTGCTCTTCGACCTGCTTTATCTCAAATACGGGGGAAACATCCTTTTTTCCACCTCCATGGACAAGGCGGATATCGCCCACAAGGAATTGTTCAGCCACATTCGCGACAACAACCTGGCAGGCGCCCAAGCCGTGCTTTCCCGGCACATCAACCGTGTAAAAAAACACGTGCTCAGCGGACTGGAACGTCTGATGAAGGAAAAGGACAAGGTCGGGTTTTAATGCATTGCACAAAACATTGACAGCCGGCGGCTATCCAGATTATCATAACGGCAGAAACGATAACTCAAGCCTTTCCAACATCCTTTTGGACAGGCTATATCCTCCTCTTCCTGTTCCGACATCACCCCGTCGGGTGATATCGCGTTTTCTTGTCGAAAAACGATAAACCGAATAATAACGCAAGGGCTTACGGTTATGTATGATCCTGCGACCGTATATGGCAGACCCGGTTCCAAGAGAACCCTCAAAGCGTTCCCTGGGGTCCCATACCACCGCCAGGAAACGGTTGTGATGGGGCTGTGCCTGGGTGCATCCACCATATCGGTGGTATTGATTTCGAGGGAATCCGGAAATACCAGCTGCAGGGGCCAGTGTCGGGCTCAGATTGTCAGGCATGGCATCTATCCCCACGAAGGCGACCCCAGACGGACACTTTTATCGGCGCTGTCGGATTTCGATCCGTCTGACTGCGATAAGCTGGCGGTCACGGGGCGCCGATTCCGCGACAGTGTCAACCTCTCTTCCATCTCCGAACCCGAGGCAGTGGGATACGCCTACCGATACCTGAAACCGGACGGCATCGACTGCCCGGCCATCGTGTCGGCCGGCGGAGAGACCTTCATGGTATATGCCCTTGATGCCGCTGGAAATATCTCCAACGTAATTACCGGGAACAAATGCGCATCCGGCACCGGCGAATTCTTCCTGCAGCAGCTTCGCCGCATGAACGTCACCTTGGAAGAGGCGTCCCGGTGGTCGGAAACCGAAGAGCCCTACCAGGTGTCGGGACGCTGCTCGGTGTTCTGCAAATCCGACTGCACCCACGCAACCAACAAGGGGGTTCCCCGATCCCGGGTCGCCGCCGGCCTGTGCGGGATGATGGCGGAAAAAGTTCTGGAACTGCTCAAGAAAATCCCCAAACGCCACATCATGCTCACCGGCGGCACCGCAAAAAACCGCATGATGGTATCTCGCCTGCGCCGGCACATCGATGATCTCATTGTTCCGGAACAGGCGCCTTATTTCGAAGCACTGGGGGCCGCTCTCTGGGCATTGGATCATTCCACACGACCCTTTGTGGGGACACGGTATCTATTCTCGGAAACAGCTGCACGCTTTGATCGGCTCCTACCGCTGAAGGATTTCCAGAAACAGGTGACGTTCAAAACCATGGGGCGTGACACGGCCAAGGATGGCGACGTCTGCCTGTTGGGTCTGGACGTTGGCTCCACCACCACCAAGGCGGTTCTGATCCGTCAGGCGGACAACGCGCTGTTGGCATCGGTGTATCTGAGAACCAACGGTGATCCGGTGGCCGCATCGCGACAGTGCTATGGGGTGCTTTTGAACCAGGTCAGGGAATCGTCGGACCCGGCCACGGTACGCATTGTCGGGCTGGGTGTGTGCGGCAGCGGCCGGCAGATTGCCGGATTGCACGCCCTCACCGATGGTGTGATTAACGAGATCATCGCCCACTGCACGGCGGCGGTGCATTTCGATCCTGACGTGGACACCCTGTTTGAAATCGGCGGCCAGGACGCCAAGTACACCCACATTACCGCCGGTGTAGCCTCCGATTATGCCATGAACGAAGCCTGTTCGGCCGGCACCGGCAGCTTTCTGGAAGAATCCGCCCAAGAGACGCTGGGGGTAGGCGTGCAAGATATCGCCGATATTGCCCTGCGGGGCGAGCGCCCTCCCAATTTCAATGATCAGTGCGCGGCGTTCATTCCATCTGCATGAACTACACGAACCGCGTCAAAGGCAACCGTCCGGTGGGCAATCGAATATTCATGCAGGGCGGCGTCTGCTACAACCGGGCGGTTCCCATGGCCATGGCCGCCCTGGTGGAAAAGCCCATCGTCGTGCCCCCCGAACCGGGACTGATGGGGGCCTTCGGTGTGGCTCTGGAAGTGAAAAAGCGCTTGAAGGCAGGATTGATGGCAACGGCCGCCTTTGACCTTGAAGCCCTTAAAAACCGGGAGGCCAAATATGGAAGGCCGTTTATATGCCGGGCCGGTGGCAACGGCTGTGACCGACGCTGTGAGATCGCCATGGTGCGCATCGATGGAAAAAGCGTTCCCTTCGGCGGCGCCTGCAACCGCTATTACAACCTGCGCAAGCGGATCCATGTGGATGCGGATGCCCTGGATCTGGTGAAACAACGGAGTTTTCTGTTTCACACCTATTACCCGCTATATGCCACATTTTTCGGTTGCCTGGGTTTTGATGTCCTTGTGCCCGATACGCCGTCCCGCCAGGGAATCGCCGAGCGGGGGGCTGCATTCTGCTATCCCGCCGAACTCTCCCACGGATTTTTCCATCGCCTGGTCAGCACCGCCCACCCACCCGATTATCTGTTCCTGCCGCAAGTAAAGGCCGTTCCCGCCGAACGCATTGAAAACAATTCGGTTCTGTGCCCGTTTGTTCAAGGAGAACCCTACTTCCTCCGGACGACCTTCCGCCGGCACCTGAAGGGGATCGGCTTGACCGCCGATCGCGTGCTGTCACCGGTCCTGGACCTGACATCCGGATTGGAGGCCGCACGATCCCCCCTGGTGAAAACCGCACGGAAAATGGGCGTTTCACGCCGACAGGCAGTTGATGCCTTTAACCGGGCCGTTGCCGTCCAGAACACGTGTGTCGACCGGGCAAGCCGAATCGGTCAACAAGCCCTGCAGAATCTGGCGGACGATCCCCAGCGCATTGCTGCAGTCATCTTCGGCCGGCCCTACAATGCCTGTGCGGACGAAGCCCACATGGGAATTCCCCGTAAGCTGGCATCACGGGGAGTGCTGGTGCTGCCGCTGGACTGCCTGCCCACGGGGAGTTGGTCCTCCAGACGCCACATGTACTGGGGAATGGGGCAGCAGATTATCCGGGCCGCCCGCCTGGTGGCTGACCACCCCCAGTTGTTCGGCGTCTATATCACCAATTTTTCCTGCGGTCCTGATTCGTTTGTTATCACCTATTTCCGCGATATCATGGGGCAAAAGCCATCCTTGACCCTGGAGCTGGACAGCCATACGGCCGATGCCGGGCTGGAAACACGCATCGAGGCCTTCCTCGATGTGGTGACCGCATGGCGGCATCTGAAGTCACCCGAACGGTCCAAATCAGCTCCAAAATCGTTCAAACCGGCCCGGACCGAATTTAAGAATCGTGTACCCGGTGTACTGACGTCATCCGGCCGTTGGCTGCCGTTGACGGACCAACGGGTCACCCTGCTCTTTCCATCCATGGGGAAGCTCTCCTCCGAGGCCCTGGCCGCCGTGTTTGAAAGTGAAGGCATCAACAGTGTTGCCGCTGAACCGGCAGATGAAGCCGTGCTTAAACAAGGGCGCGCCAACACCACGTGCAAGGAGTGCCTTCCGTTAATTTTGACCACCGGAACCCTTTTGGACCAGCTGCATCGGAATCGTCGGCCCGGTGAGGTGCTGGTCTATTTCATGGCCACCGGTGCCGGACCCTGCCGGTTTGGCCAATATAAAGTTTTCATGAAGGATATGATCAGAAAACAGGCCATTAAAGACGTGGCCCTGTTTTCTCTGAATTCGGAAGACGGCTACGGCGGGCTGGACAACCGTGTCCACCACAAGGGTTGGCAGTCGATCGTCATCGCCGATGTCATGGAAGACATCCGCGCCATGCTGCTGGCCAATGCAGTCGACCCGAAAACCGCTCTGGTTCGTTTTGAAAGAGAGTGGGTCCTGTTGATGCAGGCCATTAAATCCGGTCGCCCCGGTGTCGTTGACCACCAGCTTGACCGTGCTGCCGAAAAGCTCAGGCGCATCGATTTAAGACGGCCGGTGGAAGCGGTGCCGGTCATCACCCTGGTGGGTGAAATTTTCGTTCGACGCGACGGCATTTCGAGACAATACATTACCGAGCGTCTGGCCCAAATGGGATTCGCTTCCGTATGTGCACCGGTGGCCGAATGGATACACTATGCGGACTGGCTGGTAACCAAGGACCTTGCATACAATGGCCATATGACATTGCTGGAAAAAATGAGCTTTGCACTCAAGCGCCGCACCATGCGAAAAACCGAAGCCCGGATTAAACAAAAGCTCTCCCGTTCCGGCCTGATCCACAGCGATGTGGTCGACATCCCCGATATCATCCGCCATGCGCACCCGCACATGGCACCCGATCACATTGGCGAGGCCATCCTAACGGTGGGAAGCGCCCTGAACGAAGTGGTCTCCAAGGCCTGCGGGGTGATCGCCATCGGCCCCTTGCAACGTCCGGTGACCGTCGGCTGCGGGAAACGCTCGCAGGGATGGGAGATTTGCCGTTTCTGGCCATCGAAAGTGACGGGTCGCCCTTTCCGCAGATCATAAACGCCAAGCTGGAAGCGTTCTGCCTGCGGGCTGGGCATCTGCATGAGGCGATGCGGGCGGCGAATGCCACCAGCGGTTTTATGCGGACTCATGCGCATCCCGTTAAATGGCCTTAACCCAACCAGCTGGATCGGATGGTGATTTGTTGAACCGTCAATATGCCACTGCCTTGTCAACCCTTTACCAGGCCCGCTACGGCATTCTAATTGCCCTGATCGTCTATGCAGGAAGTTGCGTGGGGGGATGGATTTTTGCCGACGCCTTGGGCTTTTTCGAACAGGCGGCCAGCGGTCTGGCCGACAAGTTCGAAGGAAAGGATGGCGCGGATTTCATTTTTTCATTGTTTCTCCACAACCTGATGGCCACCTATATCGCCATGTGCCTGGTAACCCTGTGGGGCCTTTTCCCAATGGTCAACACCATTGCCAACGGCCTGATTCTTGGATGGATCGTGGTGACTGCAACCGGTCATTCCTTATATGATGCCGCCCACATGCTGGTTCCCCATGGCATGTTCGAATGGCCCGCCATGATAATCGCATGGGGTGTCGGCCTTTGGCGCGGGGCAGGGTATCGGTTTAACGCTGTCCCCGGAACCTATTTTCAACGCTGGAAACAGTTTCGAACTATTTCCAGAATAATCAAACGCCGCAACAAAAATTCTCTAATGCCTGCCCTAAAAAGACCGATGTTCATCGGTAAGGGCCTCGGGAAAAATAAAATCCACAGAGATGACGCCGGATTTTTGTTCGTGGTCAAGGCGCGTCGATGGTTTCATACTGGTTGTTTGTGGCCATTGACGCAACGCAGAACACGGGCAAAAAGACAAGTAAAATCATGGATTTAATTATTTCCGAGGATACTTCTCAATAAGTTCTGGGTAATTTCTTCCGATATAGGGGTCATGGTGTTTTCCGCAAGGCGATATGCTTATCATTAGTACACGGCATTTTTGCTCGCACGGCAACATTCATATCGCCTTGCGGAAAATATCATGACCCCAGCATTGAATCCATTGAATACTAATCACCATTGACTATAACTTATTGAGAAGTTACTTTCCGAGGTCCTAACACGCGTTATTCTGCGCTTGACCCACCACGAAACGGAATAAAGGATTACTGGACAATGGACAGCCTTTCCAACATATTGAAAAAAGTTAACCAATTGGACCCCATTCCCATGGTCATCCACAAAGTTCTCGGCTTGGCCGATGACCCGGAAGCATCTCTGAAAGACCTGGTGGAGGTGGTCGAGCGGGATCCGGCCATCACAGCCAACCTGTTGAAAACGGTCAACTCCGCCCACATGGGATTGCCGGTCAAAGTCGATTCTGTTCACCAGGCCGTCTCCATGCTGGGGCTGCAGCAGGTCGTGGAGATGGTGCTGTCGCAAAACCTGTCCGGCAACCTGAATCGCTCCCAGAAGGGATATGGCCTGGCCAAAGGAGACCTGTGGCGCCAAAGCCTGGCCGTGGCCATGGTGGCGAGAACGCTTGCCAGTCAGCGGGATCTGATGAGCCTGCCGGCCATCTATACCGCCGCCCTGCTCAAGGATATCGGGAAGGTGCTTCTCCATGAGTTCGTGGCCGACCGGCTTGAGACAATCCAAAAATTGGTGGCTCAAGAGGGTATGAGTTTTGTGGAGGCCGAAAACGACGTCCTCGGGATGGATCACACCACCCTTGGCGGCATCATCGCCAAACAATGGCAATTCAGCCCCCACATGATTTACATGATCGAAAACCATCACCTGACCAATCCCGCATCCCGGAACGATCCGGCCACCGCCACCCTCTATCTGGCCGATATGGTGGCTATGATGGTTGATACGGGCATCGGCGTGGACCGGCTGGCCTACCATGTGTATCAGGATGTTTTCAATGACTTTTTCCCCGACAAGCAGCAGGTCAAAAGCCTGATGATCACCTACAAAAGCTTTCAGCGGGAAGTTCAAGGCTTCATGGATGCCGACTGATCGCGCTCCCCCCTTGACAATCCGTCTTCCAAAATTAACTTCTTTTAATACGATCTTGCCGCCACCTTCCCCTGAAGGGAGCGGCTTTTTTGTTTGCCCGTAAAAAGACACTGTCAAACAAAGGAGATACAATAATGGCCGAATTTATCAGAGGATTTGCAACCAAAGCGGTGCATGCCGGCCACACGCCGGACCCCACCACCCATTCCCGGGCGGTTCCTTTATACCAGACATCGTCGTTTACATTTGACAGCACACAACACGCCGCCGACCTTTTCGGTCTTCGACAGTTCGGCAACATCTACACCCGCATCATGAACCCCACCACCGAGGTACTGGAAAAACGGGTGGCAGAGCTGGAAGTCGGGGTGGGCGCCTTGGCCGTGGCATCCGGGCAGGCGGCGGAGACGCTCACTATTTTGACCCTGGCACAGGCCGGCGACGAAATCGTCGCTTCGGCAGAGCTATACGGCGGCACGGTGAGCCTGTTTTCCCACACCCTGAAAAAGCTGGGCATCACCGTGCGCTTCGTATCCCCCCACGACATGGCCGCCTGGGAAGGAGCCGTCACAGAGCAGACCAAAGCCTTTTTCGTGGAGACCATCGGCAACCCCAAACTGGACATCATCGACCTCGAATCCATTGCCGCCATCGGCAACCGCCATGGCGTCCCGCTGGTGGTGGACAATACGGTCACCACCCCCTATCTCACCCAACCCTTCGACAATGGAGCAGCCATCATCATCCACTCGGCCACCAAATTCATCGGCGGCCACGGCACCTCCATCGGCGGCATCATCGTGGATTCTGGCACGTTCGACTGGGCCGCTTCCGGCCGGTTCCCCGCTTTTGTTGAACCCGATCCCGCCTACCACGGGCTGCGGTTCGCGGAGACCTTCGGTAACCTGTCCTTTATCCTGCGGGCACGGGTGTTGGGCCTGCGGGACATGGGTGCGGCCATGAGCCCCTTCAATGCCTGGATGTTCCTCCAGGGGCTGGAGACCCTGCACCTGAGAATGCAGCGCCACTCGGAAAATGGGATGGCCGTGGCTCGCCACCTGGAGAACCATAGCTGTGTGTCCTGGGTCCGCTACCCCGGCCTGGAGTCGTCCCCCACTTACCATTTGGTGAACAAATACCTCCCCAAGGGGCAAGGGGCGCTGGTGGGATTCGGCATCAAGGGAGGCAAGGCATCGGCCGTCAAATTCATCGAAAGCCTTCAGCTGTTCAGCCATCTGGCCAATATCGGCGACGCCAAAAGCCTGGTAATTCACCCGGCCTCCACAACCCACGAGCAGCTCACAGAAGCGGAACAGCTTGCCGCCGGAGTCACCCCGGATTTTATCCGGCTCAGTGTAGGGATCGAGGATATTCAGGATATTCTAGACGATCTGGACAACGCCCTGACGGCCGGAGTCGCCTGTAAGGTGTAGGAAAATAGACTGAAGACTGAAGTCGTTTAGAAAGAATGAGATGCAATTTAATAGAAGCTCTGGAGGTCTTTCAGCGAGCCCTAAGATCAGTGATAGGGCGGCACCCACCATGCATATTCAGCAAACCGGATGCCGATGGACAGTTCGTCTTCCGTTTTAAGGATTTCAGTAATTTTGCATAGGGCGGACTGCTCTCCCGGAATCCCCGGGAACGTACAGCGCAGCGTAACCTTCTCATCCATTTCAAAAGGGCTTTCTGGAGCATCGGTGGATTGAAAAATGCATCGGGCGCCGCTTTTGCTGATATCCCGGAGAATACCCGTAACGAACTGTCCCTTGTGAATGGCTTCTATGCTGGCAGACACGGAGCATTGAATCCGCTTGTGGTCGCGCAGATCGTATTTTTTCACATCCGTCGGAACGCTAATTCGCCACAGGGGAACCGGATAATCAATAACTTTCAGAATCTTGGACCGGAACTGAACCATATCGCCCTGGAACATGCATCGGGCGTGAAGGATTTCCCCCACTTGTTTTTGGAGCATCGTTTCAGACAAAGGGACGACGACAAAATCGCTGTTGTCTTCAGGACCGATGAAAAGTCCTTCGGTTGTCTCACCCTTTTCTTCGTCAACAAATTTCAGCAGGGCGCCCCGTTGTAATGTCAACCCACATTTTTCCATACCCATGTTTTTTCCCTTATGGAATTCAGGATTAAAATTCGCTTGCTTGTAGGCAATAATACAAATTCATAATGATGTAAAGCGGGTACCCCTTTATATCAATGACTCACGATTTTGGGGTTGCTTTCAGGCAGGCAAACAAGAATCACACGTGCCGGTGTGGCTGCTTGCCTATAAGATGGGCGTGCTGGTGGGTGTGGATGTGAGGCTCTTCGTCAAAGCGGATCCGGCCGCCATCCATGGTGTAGATGTGCCTCGCAGTTTTGGAGAGGAAATCAAATTCGTGGGAAATAAGGACAAAGGAGAGGTCCAGGCCGTTGAGGATGTCAATGAGCTTGTCCTTGGTGGATGAATCCAGCCCGGTGGAGGGTTCGTCCAGCAGCAGCACCTCCGGCTCCATGGCCAGCACCGTGGCCAGGGAAACCAGTCGCTTCTCCCCGCCGGACAGCTTGTAGGTGACCCGGTTCTCGAAACCGCTCAGCCCCAGAAAATCAAGGGTCTTGCTGGCCACGGCCACCGCCTCGTCCCTGGATTTTCCCAGGTTCAACGGCCCGAAGGCCACATCCTCCAGGACCGTGGGGGAGAAGAGTTGATCGTCTGCATCCTGAAACAATAACCCGATGCGCCGGCGCACCTCAATGAAATCCGCTTCCGCTTTCCTCGCCTCACCAAACGCTTCGACGGTTCCGGAAAGGGGTTTCAGCAACCCCATGATGATATGAAACAAGGTGGTTTTGCCGCTGCCGTTGGGAGCCACCAGGCCGATGCAGTCACCGGCATGCAGGTTAAAATCCAGATCGTTGAGGACCAGCGGCCCGCCGGGGTAACCGTAGCGGATCTTCGACAGGTTGAGAATAGTGGGGCTCATGGATTGGCGCCTTTCACCCACTCCAGCGTCACCAGCAGCACCAGCGAAAGGGTGGTGCAAAGGGAAAAAACATGATTCCGGGGATTGGGTGGAAACTCGCGAAGGCTGACAAACCGGCCGTTAAAACCCCGGCAGATCATGGCACTGTGCACCCGCCGGGCCCGCTCCGAGGCCCGCACAAAAAGCATGCCCACCAGGTAGGCATAGGTCCGGTAACTGTGCAGGTTCGTCTTCGGATGGAAGTTGCGGATTTTCATGGCACGCACCAGCCGCTGGTATTCCTGCTCGAGGACGAATAAGTAGCGGTAGGTGATCAGGATCATGTGAACCATTTTGTCCGGTAGCTGCAGCCGGTTCAGGCTGTGGCCGAGGGTGTCCACGGTCATGGTGGCCACCAGGGCAATAAAGGCCACCGTAAGGGAGACGGTCTTCAAACTGATCTGGGCGCACAGCGTCACGCCTGGCCGGGTGATCACCACCGGCCCCAGGACAGTCAGCGCATCCCCTTCATAAGACCAGGGCAGCACCGCCCACAGCAACAGCAGAAAGATCACCGGCGCGAGAAGGCGGTGCATAACCTCCCGAAAATCCAGCCGGGCCGCGAACGCCATGAACAGCAGCCGAGGGTCGATGCCGTGCATCCACGATTTACCCTCGGCAAAGGACTCCCTGATCATGACTGCCGACTGTCCTTTCGATAGCGCACATAGGCGCCCAGCCCCACCAGGCCGATGATGTATCCGATACCGCCGATGATGTCACTCACCGTGGGCCCTTTGTCCTGGGATGCGGCCACCATTCGAGTGAGGGGCTGAATTTTCTGTTCGAGCTGGCGGGAAACGATCGCTTCAATTTCCTGGGCCGTCAGGCCTGGTGCGGCAGCGGATAGTGCTTTTGCATGGGTCGCTTCAAGTGACGCCGGTTCAGACTGGGGCTGATCGGATGCCGCCGGGGTCGGCGCGTCCCCACCCAGTTCGGCTGCAGAAAGCTTCCATGAATTCTGGTGCCCCATGCCGGCGATGAGCACGATATTCAGATCGGCAATTTTAGGCGCCTTGAAAGAGAATTCGCCGTTGTCGTTGGTTCGGCCCTCCAATAAAAGGGTACCACCGCTGTCAAACACTTGCACCCTGCCCTCCTTCACCATTTTGCCGCCACTGAACTTGCTTTCCGTGTAAACCGTGTTCCCTTCAGCCCAGGCAAAAATGGTCACCTTATGGGCATGGGCAGCCGGAGCGAGAATAAGGCTGAAAACCACTATCAGGGTGAGTTCTTTAATCGAACGAGTCATAACATCGTCCCGTGTGCTATTGATTGGCCTGGGGCCGCGTTATCATAGCCGGGCAGCATTTCCGGTTTGACTTTCTTTAAAAAAGCTACGCAGAATACCGTCATTATCCCTTCGATAACCATCACCGGCAGATGGGCAGTGACCACCAGGCCGGCCACTTCGAGAAAGCCGCCTTCCGTGAACATCAGGCTGGCCCCCACCAGAACCGCCCCCAGGAAAACGGAGCCGGCGCCGCAGGCAAAAGCCGCCGGCACGGCTACCCGCGGCTTTTTCAGGGTGAACGGTCCAAAAAGATAATAGCAGATCACCGCCGGCAGAGCCATGATCACCGTGTTGATCCCAAGCGTGGTGATGCCCCCGTACTGGAACATCATGGCCTGGAGCAATAGGGCCGTGAGTATAGCGGGAAAGGCGGCCCACCCCAGCAGCAGCCCCACGATGCCGTTCAAGATCAGGTGAACGCTGGAGGGACCAACGGGCACATGGATCAGTGACGCCACGAAAAATGCGGCGGAGAGTATGCCCGCCTGGGCCACCTGGGCAAGATCCATCTTTCTCAAGCCGGCCGCCGTGCCGGCCAGGGCCACGGCAGCCCCGGCAACGAGCACCGGCCCGCTTAACACACCTTCTGAAATGTGCATATTCGCTTATTTCCAGTCGTGAAAGTAGACCCAGATCACGGCACCCATTTCCACGTCTTTCTCCTCGCTGTCATGCTTGATCGTGTAATCGGCTGTATTCAGGGCCGCGAATCCCCACCATCCCGAGGTGGGGGTTGCGTAAGTGAAGACACCGTTGCCGTCGGCCTTGATGGTCTGGGTGACCATGTAGTCGGTGGGCGCATGGGCCGTCTTGTCCTGGTTGTAATACTCCACTTCCACTTCGGCATAGGGAATGGCTTTGCCGTTCATCTTCACGATCCCCTGAAACACGTTGCCCGCATAAAGGCCGTAGGGTTTGGAAAGTGGCACGATCTCGGTTTTCAGGCCCAACTCCGCATCCCAGCCCTCGTCGTCGCCGAAAGCGGCGACCACCGTCTTGGTAATGTGAACGATAAAGCAGTCCTCTGCCGGCTCCCAGTATGGTTGGGGCTCCAGATGGAACATATAGACGCCGGGACGCTTGATGGCATAGTCTGCAGTCCAGGCCTTGTGATCCATCACCTTGGCCGGTTTCAGCTGGCCGAGCAGATCCTGATTTTTGCCGTTGGCTGACACCGCAAAGCCCTTGGGCTTCTCCAGCTCCATCCCGACCATCTCCAAGGGGTGTGAAAAGGAGAGGGTCACCTTCACGGTTCGCTGGTCTTCCTGCATCACCATGGTGTCGGACGGGATCACCATGCCGAAATGGGCCATGGCGGGAATGGAAGTTAAAACCATCAACGCAACAATCGTCATGCCTAAACCATTTTTAAATGAACGCATCGTTTTCCTCCTCGACCAGTTACATGTCATAAGATTTGCTGGTTCTCAATCATATAATTGAAATAACAATTAAAATTCCACTGCCAGCTGCGCGGTGAACACATCGGTTTCCTGACTGGGATTCCGGCAAAAAGTCTGCTCCGCCGTCGTCAGATCCGCCATAACGGACGGCCAGTTCGAGGCTGTCAATAATTGCCGCACCCAATTCCACGTTCCATGCCGATGGCTCTCGTTCCTTCGTATCAGCGGCGTCATATATCTCGCCGGCTTTGAAATTATCGAGTGCGGCGACGTACTCGCCAATGAGCTTGAAACGCTCAAGAAACTGAAAAGTGACAAAGGCGCTCCAGCCGCCGACAAGGTCGTCTACCTCGTCTACCTCAAAAACTTCGGAAAAGGCGTCTGACGAGGCCAGATTCGAGGTGTAGGAAGCGCCGATCATGAAGGCCTCGAAGGGCTGGGCGACAATGCTGGCCACAACGCTGTCGATGGCGTCGTCATCGCCAGCTTTGTCAATTTTGCCGTTAAAGGCCCCTACGGAAACATCGATCATTTCACCACCGAACCGATAGCCGGCCACCACGGAACCCTCATTGGTCTCACCCAGGACCAATGTGTTCGGATCGGTAACAAAATGGCTGTCAAAGTAGCCAAACGGGATGTACTGCCGCCCGGCGATCAGATAGGCAGGAAACGCTTCGCTGCCGGTCAGGGTGATGAAACCTTCATCCACAAAGACGTCATCTTCCTCATATTTGAATAATACATGCCCATCGACGTGGTCGATAATTCTGGCATCCACCACCAGTTCGACGGTGGCCAGGTCCACGTCGCTGTTTTTTTCATCTTCTTCAGCCGGATCGTTGAAATCAATCTTTTCGTACCCGGCCTCAACCTCGATCAGGCCGCTGATCTGCAATCGATCATACCACTTGTCTCCCTCCACCGGCCGATCGATGGCCTCCTCCAGCTGCTTTACCCGCTTTTCGAGGCTTTTTACACCACCGGCCTTCTGTTCCGCAGCTTCCTCGGAGACCGGTTCGGCTGCCGGAACCATTTGGGCAAACCCCATGATTGCAAACGCCACCACCAGAAAAAAGAACACCTTGATAATTCCTGTCTTCATAATCAAAAGCTCCTTGCGAATCGACCCACCGGGGCACTGGGCGGCAACGCCACGCCGCGGATAAGGGATTCACTGTTTTTAGTTGAACGCTTCACTCGAAAAGGGCTGCAGCCGGGCCGTCAAACCATAGCGAATCCATTCGCCGGTTTCCTGCGGAAACAAAAAAGGCCACGACGACACCCGTCCTTCTGGACGGAAACCTTCGTGGCCTCAATTTACGGATAATTCGTTTTTTAAAATCGAAAAGACAAGCTTCAGCCTGTCCGCTGAAAACGAGCCATATCCCAAAGCCTGACCAAGGTCAACCCGTTTTTATAAAGCCCTTGCGGCGGCGAAGCGCCACACACACCCGGCTATCCGATATACTTTGTTCGTTGGATATGATAAAAAAGCCGCGTCGTCCCTGCAAACACTTATTATATCAGACAGCAGCCTTTCAGGAGAATTGTGGCAAATCCGCCCGACCATCCCCATCTGATCGTTTTCGGCCGATACCCGAGGCCCGGAACGACCAAAACACGCCTCATCGACGTACTTGGGCCGTCAGGTGCCCGCGGTTGGTGTTCTGCCATGACGGCGGTAATGAGAAACAAATGCGTCAATGGTTGGGCGGCAGGCACATCCGCTATGTGCCCCAGGCCACCGGAGACCTGGGGCGGCGAATGCACCGTGCCATCAAATCCGCCGTTGAAGATGGCGCCCGCAAGGTGGTGCTCATTGGAACGGATATCCCCGGAATCACTACCGCTATTCTGGAACAGGCTTTCGCCGCATTGAACCGTCGCGATTTGGTGCTGGGACCCAGTACCGACGGCGGTTACTGGCTGGTGGGGCTGAATCGAGTCGAAAACATTTTCGACGGCGTCGCGTGGAGCACAGCAGACGTTTTGCAGCAAACCCTGGCGCTGGCACGGCATAAAGGGATGAAGCCCTATTTGCTGGACCCGCTGTCGGATCTGGACACCCCTGACGATCTGGCCCGGGAGATGGGCGGCAACGAACCACCGTCCCCTTATCTGTCGGTAATCATCCCCGCATTGAACGAAGAGCGGCAGATTGCCCGAACCATTGCCGCCGCCACATCTACGGATGCGGAAATCATCGTCTCCGACGGGGGCAGCACGGACCGCACTGTGGAAATTGCCAAATCCCTTGGCGCCCGCATCGTTTCCGGTAAAAGGGGCCGCGCCGGGCAGCAGAACCGGGGAGCCGCTGCCGCACGTGGCGAGGTGCTTCTCTTTCTCCACGCCGACACCCGGCTGCCCCGAAATTATATAGATCATATTTTCGAAACACTGATGGACCGGCGCACCGTGCTCGGGGCGTTCCGTTTTAAAACGGATATCAATACGCCAACCATGCAATGGATTACCTTTTTGACCAACCTGCGTGCCCGTCGGCTCATGCTTCCTTACGGCGACCAGGGCTTGTTCATGCGAAAATGTAATTTCGATACGGCTGGCGGTTTTCCCGAAGTACCTATCGCCGAAGACCTCTACCTGGTCCGCAAGATGGCCCGAAAGGGACGTATTACACTGGCTCCTGCCTCGGCCGTCACCTCCGGCAGACGGTGGCAGTATATGGGACCGATGCGAACCACGATCATCAACACCATCATCGCCGCCGGCTGTCTGGCCGGGGTGTCGCCGTCACGATTGGCGCCCCTGTACCGTTTGCCTGCAAAGAAAACCAAACCATGAAAAAACCGAAACGATCTCATAGGAAAGGAAAACCTCAGGAAAGGAAAAAGCCGGAACTGCTGGCTGCCGTAGTGGCCAATGAAAAGGGTGAAATTTTCGACCTGGAGGACTTTGCCGCAGTAGGGGCCGACGGGCCGCTGCTGTCGCCCCTGACCACCGGGGGCACCATCGACCTGCCCTACGGCAGCGAGCTGATGTTTCTGCCGGACCGGATGCCGGTGCTCATGGATCTTGAGACCGGACAGGTGAGACCCGTTGACCGAAACCCCTATTCACCGGGCGAGCGGATCTTTCCCGTGGCGGTGTTCAACTCTCCCGGCGTGGTACTGGCCTGCACCTGCGCGTACAAAGAGCGTCCCGGAACTCAGATTCTGCCTCTGTTTTCCTACGGCGCGGTGGGCTGGCATCGGGACGGGTTCCGGTCAGCGGCCATCGTAGTGGATCGAGAGCCTCGCCAGGACCTGCGCCGGATGCCCCGGGATAAAATAGTTTCCGGCGTCAAGCATATGCAGACGCAGTTGCCGGACAACCGCCTGGCCCGCCACCTGGAGCACTGCGCCCTGACATATGGCTGCCCGGCAGGCAAGAACTTCTTCCTGGGTCGATACGAGGCGCCCCTGCCCACCTCACAAGCCTGCAATGCCCGGTGCCTGGGCTGCATCTCCCTGCAGCATGACGCGCATTTAACCAGCAGCCAGAACCGCATCGCCTTCACGCCCTCGGCCGAAGAGATCGCGGATGTGGCCCTGGCTCATATCCGCCGGGTGAAAAACAGCGTGGTAAGCTTCGGCCAGGGCTGCGAGGGAGACCCGCTCATGGCGGCCCGGGTGATCGGCCCGGCCATCACCCTGATCCGGTCCAAAACCGAAGACGGCACCATCAACATGAATACCAACGCCAGCCTCCCCGGGGTGCTGGGGCCGCTGTTGGATGCCGGGCTGGACAGCATCCGCGTGAGCATGAATTCGGTGCGGGAAGCCTGCTACACCGCCTATTTTCGGCCCAAGGGGTATCGCTTTTCCCAGGTGGTGGAGAGCATCGACCTGGCCATCTCCAGAAGCAAGCACGTGGCCATCAACTATCTGAACTGTCCGGGCTTCACCGACAGTCCCGAAGAAACGGCGGCACTGTCTGTCTTTTTAGAAAAGCACCCCGTGCACCTGATCCAGTGGCGCAACCTCAACTTCGATCCTAAGCGCTACCTCCAGATCATGAACAAAGTCACCCCCCTTGGCCCACCCGTGGGCATGGACCGGCTGCTGCAAATGATCCGCAAGCGCTTTCCCAACCTGCAATACGGCTACTTCAACCCGCCGAAGGAGCGGTTCATGCCGTTCCTACCAGCAGTCCAAAAGGATATCACCCCATGAAATGGATTGCGGCAAAAGTGGAATTTGAAGGCTCTGACCGGCAGCTGGCAACGGATCTGATCGCAGATGTCTTCTATTCGCTCGATCTGAAGGGCGTGGTGGTGGACGACCCGGACATGGACCCGGAACAGGACTGGGGGGAAGATGCCATCCGTC
>JABZFO010000024.1 GCA_014237405.1 Desulfosarcina sp.
ATAAAAACAAGACTGCCGGCATGTCCGGGATCTGTCCGGCGTCAAATAGATGGCAAGAGAGTCAAAAAACATGTCCGGCAAAGTCAGCAAAACCGGGACGCCTCTTGTCAGCTTGACAAGAGGCGTCCCGGCTGTTAGTCAAGAAAAGTTGTACGATTTGTGACAACAAGAGGACCTGACATGCAGAAGTCCTACAATCTGGTCAATATCGATCTGTCTGACTACGCAATACACACCTACCTGTCACTCCTTCAATACCACCCCATCAATGGATCTCAGCTGAGCAAGCGATCGGGAATCCCCCGCGCGAGAATATACGATATCCTTCGAACGTTGAAAAAACGGGGCTTTGTCGCGGAAGCCAGCAAGGGGATATTCGTTCCACTGCCGCCCGATGAGCTGATCAAGGAATTAAGGCGGAACTATGAAAAGGACCTGGAACGCTTTGAAAACATGGTGAACGAGGTCCAGGCGCCTGCCGATCACGACTTCATATGGACCGTCACCGGGTATCAGCGGGTCATGGACAAGGCCAGGGAAATAATCGATTCTGCCCGTAAAGAGATTTACATCCGTCTTTTTCCACAGGAGGCCGAAACGCTCATCCGTGCACTGAAAAAAGCTGAAAAAAGGGGGGTGCAGGTAAAATGCATCTTCATGGAACCGTTTCCCAAAACCTTTGCCATCCAGGTGATTCACCCGCAGCATGAAATGGTGGAACGTAACCTGGGAGGGCGCTCCTTCGACCTGGTTGCGGACAAAGAGGAGTTTATCGGCGGCATGTTCACCACGGAAAAAATAGAGGAGTGCCGCATCAACTGGAGCCGCAACCGATGGTTCGTCATTGCCGGGCGGGACAGCCTGCGGCACGATTTTTTCCACTATTTCCTCTACAAGACCTATACCCTGAACCAGGCGCTGGATGAAAATGAAAAAATACTTTATGAAATTATCCAGAATGATATGTAGAACAGGCAAGTCGTACGAATAACGGGGCCACGGCCCCTTAATCCCCCCCCCGATCAAAAACGCGGGGGACATTGACAACCTCATTGAACAGGAGTGGCAGAATGAAAAAGAACGGGTTTATCGTTGCATTGCTGGTTGGAATGATGGTGTGCATGGCAGGACCGAGTGTTGCCGGTCAAACGGGTGAACTGGAAGGGTTTGACATCAGCGTCGCCAAGGAAATGGCCAAGCGGCTGGGCGTGAAGGTTAAATTCATCACCCCTGACTGGGACCTGATTACCGCCGGGAAATGGGGAAAGCGCTGGGATGTGTCCATCGGCTCCATGACCCCGACGGCCGAGCGTAAACAGGCGCTGTTGTTCACCATGCCCTATTACAGCTCGCCGGCCCAGTTTGCCGTCCACAAAAACAATACCACCATCAAAACCCTGAGTGATCTCGCCGGGAAAAAAATCGGTGTCGCCACGGAGACAACAAACGAGAGATACCTGCAGCGCAATCTGGAAATCGAAGACGTCAACATCGTCTACCAGACCTGGAAACCGGGCAAACTGAAGACCTACCCCACCGATGCCAACCACATCGAAGACCTCTCCCTGGGTGACGGAGCGCGCCTGGATGCCATCTTTACCTCCCGCCAGACTCTGGCCGAAGCGATTCAGTCCGGATGCGGCAGCGGATGCCCAATAAAAATGCTGGGAGAACCGACCTACTATGAGCCGCTGTGTTTCGCCCTGGACAAAAGCCGTTCCAACAGCGATACCTTGCTGGCCAAACTCAACGAGATCCTCAAAGAGATGTATGCCGATGGGACATTGGTAAAATTGTCCATGCAGTTTTACAAAACCGATCTAATCCCCAAACTGTAACACGGATATCGACCCGGTTTCCTGCCAATCCATTGAAGGCGGGAAACCGGCTTTTTTTTATTTCCCGCCCATGGCGGCTGAGCTGGCGATTCCAGTCAACTGGAGGCAGTGCCACCGATATCGGCAGCATGCCCCATGACGAAACGCCCGGCAACAGTTTCCACACAGACCCTGGAGAGACGCCAATGAACGATTTAGCGGACACCGCACCCGATACCATCCCCCAGGAGGCAAAGCTTGTACTGGACAGAATCGACCAGGATAGCAAACGGTTCAAAGTCAATATGGTCATTGCCTTTGCCGTGCTGCTGATCTGCATGTTCGCCGGCCTGGTGTTTATCGGCCTCGACTTCAAATTCATGTTCAACTGGCTGGGATTCATCATGACCGGCATCGGCTATACCCTGCTGGTCTCTTTCCTGGCCATCACCCTGGCCTGCATCCTGTCCATACTTGGCGCCCTGGGACGACTGTCCAGCAACCCTATCGCCAACAGCCTGGCCACCGGCTATGTATCGCTGGTCCGCGGCACCCCGCTGCTGGTTCAGGTCTACATGTGGTATCTGGCGCTGCCGCAGGTGGGGATGGCCCTGGAAGAGATGGGAATCCAAGGCGTCCAACGCCTGTTCACCCTGCCGGCCATCCCCGCCGGTGTGCTGGCGCTGGGCGTATGCTACGGGGCTTACATGACCGAGACTGTCCGGGCGGGGATCCAGTCTATCAAAATCGGTCAGACAGAAGCGGCCAAATCCCTTGGCATGACCCGTCGCCAGACGCTGCAGCGAGTGATCTTTCCCCAGGCGCTCCGGGTGATCATCCCTCCCGTATCCAACGAATTCATCGCCATGATCAAAGACTCATCCCTGGTATCACTGATGGGGGTATGGGAACTGAGCTACCGGGCCATAAAGATCGGCCGCCGCTATTTTCAGTCCCTTGAAATGCTCATCATGGTGGCACTGATCTACTGGGTCATGTGCATCATCCTGCAGTCTGTTCAGGAACGAATCGAAAATCACATGGCCAGGGGCGACCGGAGGGTAAGCTGATGAATGATAAGCGACCGATAATCAGAATAAACAATCTTCACAAGGTGTTTGGCCGGGACCTCCACGTGCTGCGCGGCATCAATCTGGAAGTGAAAACCGGGGAAGTGGTTGCGATTCTCGGTCCGTCAGGATCCGGCAAGAGCACCTTGCTGCGCTGCATCAATTTCCTCGAAGAACCTACAGCCGGCAATATCGAGGTGGACGGGGTGGTCATCTCGGCAGGTGAACGGGGAAAGGTGCGTGACGCCCACATCCTTCAGGTCCGGAAAAAGGTGGGCATGTGCTTCCAGTCCTTCAACCTGTTTCCTCACATGACCGCCATCGAAAACATCATCGAAGGGCCGGTAACGGTCCTGGGTCAGAGCAGGAAAGAGTCGATACCCTATGCCGAAGAGCTCCTCGAATGGGTGGGTCTCACCGATAAAAGGGACGAACATCCGTCACGCCTTTCCGGCGGACAGCAGCAGCGGGTGGCCATCGCCCGCAGCCTGGCCATGAAACCCAAGGTGATGCTGTTCGATGAGCCGACATCGGCGCTGGACCCGGAGCTGGTGGGAGAAGTGGTGGATGTGATGGAGCGCCTGGCCGACGAGGGTATGACCATCATTGCTGTCACCCACGAAATGCATTTTGCCGGGGATGTGGCCAGCCGGGTGATCATCATGGACGATGGTAACTGGATAGAAGAGGGACCGCCGGAAGAGATGTTCACCAATCCCAAACACAGCCGCAGCCGGCAGTTTCTCGCCCATATTCTCAAATAGGGAGGGTGGATATTGGTCTCTGGTTTCCGAGTTTTGGGTTCTGGCTTCCGACTTCTGGCTTCAGTCCTCAGACCTCAGTCCTCAGTCCTCAGACCTCAGTCCTCAGACTTCTGGCTTCTGACCTCCGACTTCTGAATACTTCAGGCCTCTATGTTTTTATCCTTCAGCTTTTCGAATGAGACCTGAGCTACTTTTGCAGCATTGCGCCGCAAAAATCGATCCGGTTTATGATTTCGATCACTTCCGGCGGTCCGATAAATACAATCTGGTTCATGAGCGCGCTCATGCTCTCTTTCTGAACAATCTTCTCTATCTGACCACGCCCCATCACATAGTTAAACAGGTACGTTTCGCTACTCGTTTTAAAAATTCCCTTGGCCCTGACGATTCCGTCGGGTATCGCCTTAATCATATCTTCAAACTGACCGCTGTCCCCTCCCACCCACGTATAGGACACGGAAAGCAGACGATCCGGGGGCGTCATCGAGCCCCGGGGATCCGCGAGGAGCTTATCGATGAAGGCATCAAGCTCCTGTGGCGTGACAAGTTTTTGTTTTCCCGCAACCCGGCTTTCCGATAGGGAGACTTCCGGCAAATATTTGCTGAGTGGGATTTCAGCATAGACGGTTTCGTAGAATTCGGGATTCGGGTGATGCGCTTCGACAATTTGCTTCACCTTCCGAATGACCCCGGTTTCGACCAGGTCGACCTTGTTAATGATAAAAACAGTGGAGCTTTCAATCTGTTTTTCGATCGAAGTAAAGGTATCATACGCATCTTCAAAGTTGTCCGCGTCGATCATGCAGAACTGTTCCCGGAGCTGGAAACGGTTTTGAAAGATAGAAAGTTTGAGATCTCGTTTCAAGTCAGACGGGTTGGCAACGCCTGTGGCTTCAATGATCAAGACGTCGGGTTGCATACGCTGGGCGATATCCATCAGCCCCTTGATAAAATCGGTCTTGACGCAGACACAGAAAATCGATCCCTTGCTGATTTCAAGCATGGCGAGGTCATCATCGTCAACCAGAGTGCCATCCACACCAATATCACCGAACTCGTTCATCAGGATCATCAGCTTTCGATCCTTTGGGAAGGATTGAATGATCCGGTTGAGCAGTGTGGTCTTGCCGCTTCCTAAAAACCCGGTAATTAAATAAACTGAGGTTGTCGCAGACACCTTTGCATTCTCCTAAAAACCCTTTTCTCAGTTGCACCCAACTTCACAAAATCAACAGATACCGTGCCCCTGAAACGCTTCGACGACCTCATCAGCGCTTAATACCCGACTCGTGGAAACGATCTGTCCATCGATAACCAGAGCGGGTGTACTGAATACACCCATCTTGATAAAGTAATCGATGTCCTCTACTTTTTCTACCTGTACCTTCCCTGTCAACCCGGCCTGTTCAACCGCTTTAAGCACGTTACTATAAAGGTCGTCACAATTTTTACACCCTGGCCCGAGAACCTCTACTTTGATTTTATTTTCCATCACACCCTCTCTAACCACGCCTGAAACATCGCATTATTTTCTCGATCAGTTCATCCTGATCAGGAATAATCGCTTCATAAACCAGTTTGCCCCCGACAGCGATGCTGGGCAACTTCCTGACGTTGGCTGTCTTGAAATGCTCGCGGGCTTCAGCGGTACGCATATCCCACTCCCGCATCTCGATCAACGCATGTATCTCCTCTGGCAAGTCCCTTACCGATTTCGCCATATAGACGCAGGACGCTCACTGGCGGTAGTCGGTTACGAACACGTCAACAACAACCTTTTTCTGCATGTCTATCATTTCCCTGGCGCTTTGAATCGCCTGTTTCACCTGCTTCCTTTATGGCCTCGGCAGCACCAATTAAACTCTTTCGCCATGTTTTTTATGCAACGATAGGGTCTCCTCGATGGCCGCTTCCAGTTCATCCCTTGATGGAATTGCATCGAAATATAGCTCCCCGTCGATAAACAGGGAGGGAATAGGCGCAAGTCGATGGTATTTAAAGACACCCGCTTCTCCGAACAAGGAGCAGGACAGGTCCAGGAACCGCTTCTTACCCCGTGCCGATAAAATGTCAACCTTGCTGTATATCACCCAGTCGCCATACTTCGGCAACACGTCCCATACCGCCTCTTGCATATAAACACAGGACAGGCAGGACTTTCCCTTAAAGGTTGCCTCTATATGTATGTTATTTTTCATCGGAACACAGATTTTTACCGGAACCGGCTCTATCCAGATTTTCCTTTAAATTGTCAAAATCAAAACCTTCATCACGCAGCGATAAGAGACGTTCCCTCATTTCATCGCTGCCGGCACGTTTTGCCAACTCATCGATCAATTCTTCATACTGGGGGATGACGCTTTGAAACACCAAATCTTCTTTAATACAGATCGTTGG
>JABZFO010000171.1 GCA_014237405.1 Desulfosarcina sp.
TAATTTTCGCATTTTCAAGAATAGCGCGATCTATCGAATAATTATGTCAAAGAGCAGAAAGCCTACAATTGATGCCATGCCTTTGGCGGCATGACCGCTTTAAACTTTGGACTGTTGAGAGCCTAACAATGGAGATCTAAAAATGTATGATTGGATGCTGTTTACAACATTTTTGTAATCTCTGGCAACCCCGGAGGCCGATGAGACCCATTTGATCTCTTTTCAACTGTTGCTGTATAACCAAAGGCCCTGAAGCGCGGAACATATCTTGAAAGGATAAAGTGTAACCGGTAAAGTGCACCTATGATTCTGCACATCGATATGGACGCCTTTTTTGCCTCGGTCGAGCAGCTGGACCACCCGGAGCTGAAGGGGAAAGCCCTGGTCGTGGGCGGCGACTCGGGTCGGGGGGTAGTGGCAGCCGCCAGCTACGAGGCCCGGCGATACGGCATCCACAGCGCCATGCCCATGTTCATGGCCAGGCAGCGCTGTCCCCACCTGGTCATTGTGTCCTCCCGCAGAAGGCGCTATAGCGAGGTATCCCGATCTGTCATGGCAATCCTTCACTGCTATTCTCCAATCGTGGAGCAGGTCTCCATCGATGAAGCCTACCTGGACGCGGCCGGATGCGAACGATTGTACGGCCCGCCCGAAGCTATGGCCCGTGCTATAAAAATCGATATTCGGAAAAAAGTTGCTCTGACCTGTTCCATCGGCGTGGCACCCTTGAAGTTTCTGGCCAAGATTGCTTCGGACATGCATAAGCCCGACGGCCTGACCGTCATCGCCCGGGAAACCGTTCCCGGTTTCATCGCCGCCCTGCCAGTGGAAAAGGTGCCTGGTGTCGGAAAGAATGCCCACCGGCAGCTCAGGCAAATGGGCATCGCCACCCTGGGAGATGTCAGAAACTGCCAACCGTCCGTTCTGGTGAATCTGCTGGGCAAATTCGGCCATCGGCTGATGGACCTTGCCAACGGGCGGGACGAGTCCGCCGTCACTCCCCATTCCCCCACCAAATCCATATCCACGGAACGGACCCTGTCCGTCGACACCCGGAACCGGGAGCGATTAAATCAGCATCTGCTGGCCCAGAGCCAGGAGGTAGGCCGTCAGCTTCGTCGGCAGGGATTCCTGGCACGGACGATTACCTTGAAGCTGAAAGACAGGGATTTCAAGCAGATCACCCGGAGCGTCACCCTGGACCGCCCCAGCCAGTCCTCGGAAACGGTTTACCGCACGGCTGCTGCCCTGCTGGAACGTCAGGTCCTGAACAAGGCGGTCCGGCTTATCGGCGTCGGGGCATCGGCATTGATTGCCGACACCAGCCCCCAGCAGGCGTGCCTGTTTCCGAGCTTTGACCAGAAGGGTAGCGGATGGGAAAAAATAGACCGGGCCGTGGACCGGATCGCCGAGCGGTTCGGCCGATCACTGGCTACTGATCACAGGCCGTATCGGGAGTGACGGATTATCTGACAACGTTTTCTGCATGGTTGGTTTGGCAAAAAAACACAGGGTTTGACAAGGGGAAATTTCCTGAGGTATCTCAATAAATCTGGATTCAGCTGATATTTGCTTTTCTGGGAATCATGTTGTTGCTTTTATTATGTTGCCCGTTTTATTCCCCATGTAATTCCGTCTAATTCCAAGAGAATTTAAAAATCCATATCATTCTTTTGATTCGACCCGCCTTATTCAGGAGCTATATTTGCCGCTTCATACCGTTCTGTTAGATAGTTAGCGTCAGCAACTATGGATAAAAAATAATTCGGCGGGTAAGGACAAAGACGTATAGCCTTTCTTATGCTTATCAGCGCTTTCTCCGGCTTTCCTGCAAATATCATCACATTTGCCAGCATGTAATGGGCCATGGCGTTATTGGGCTCCATTTCAACTGCTCGCTCCGCTGCGGCGATAACCGTGAGCAGGAGGCTAATGTTGAGCGTCAGCGTGGAGCGCGGAACGCAATGGAAGAACAGCGTCTGGCTAATGTCCAGAACCGCTTCAACGACGAGCAGGAATATAAGTGGAAAAGGGATGCCATGGCGTAGGCTATCAACAGCATCGGCATGCATACCTGGAACATCAATGACCGCAAAGTTTAGCGTAAGATACAGGCAGAGATAACATCGATTGGGCACAAATGTCTAAATTACCTGTATACTTAAATGTCAAAATCTTAACTACGCAAAAGCCCTATCTTTCGTTTACATATTGATATTGTAATTAATTTTTAGCTGGTACAGTTTCTGCTCTTAATGTGAGAACGATGTAAACTGGCTTAAATCTGAAACCGTTTAAAATCATCCATGTAACAATTGTATTCTCAAGGAGGGATTATGATGCTACGGAATTTTTTTTTAGTTCTCACGTCAACCACAGTCATACTATGCTTGAGCGCAGCGCCTTCGTTTTCTGGTAGGCACGCTCAGAAAAAGAACACTTACGAAAAGCACATAAAACAAAGCCAGCAAACCGTCTTGCATATGTACCTCGTTGATGAAAATAGTCAATGGACACTGACCCGCAATGCACCTAAGGGAAAAATGAAGTACAGGATGTGGGACGACACATTCAATTTTACCTTCAAAGGTATAAAACTATCACCAGACACCCTATACACATTGATTTACTATAAAGAAAACGGCATGTCTGATTATGTTTATCTCGGTGAAGGTTTAACGGATCAACGTGGGCGGATTTACTTTGAAAACACCGTCGACACATGCAGCATGCCCGCTGAAGATGACGCCTATCATGATTTCGGAGCTAGAATCCTTTTGGTTCCTTCCGACTACATCTATGACAATGCCGGTTTGATTTTCCCCGAATCAGATACGTTTCTTGAAGGGAGCCATTTAATCCGGTTCCTTGATACAAACGGCTGCACTGTTCCAGAGATTGATGATGGATCGGTCGATGATGACCCAGTTGATGAAGATCCTGTACCACCAATAGTCGTAATCCCCCCCGAAGAAGAGATTCCTTATTAATGACGAAACACAAAATTAATGACGAAACACAAATCCAAAAGAAGCCCCCGTATTCGGCAGCAACCTCATCATCGCGGAAACCTATACGCTGAAAGACGGGAAAGAGGTGATGATGCAGTCGTACCGATTCACCAAATAGCAAAGCACAGTTAGCGGCACTTCCATTGTGTCGCTAACTGACCACTATTGTTAGCTGGATATCATAGTCTTATAAATCTGTGAGATCTGCTATGAAGATGAACCTTACAGAAGGCCTAAAATCAAAAAGGCCGACCACAACATCTGGTGGTCAGCCTTTTTCGATAAAAAGTTGGATTTGATTTTTCTATCTCAGGATATAAACGGGAACAAATTTCTTTTATATCTCTAACCTGTAGACAACGCCACGTACAGCTTTCTACTTTAAGCTTGACATTGAATACTTCCATTGATGTTGTGTTTTCGGATATCAGAAAACTTCAAACCGGATGTATTCGACATTTCATGCACAGCAACCGTAGGCGTTCACGGGTTCAGGGTTTACCGTTCAAGGTTGCTTTTTTCTTTGATGTCGCGAGCAAAATCGGCTGTCTTTGTCAGGCCATAGACCTTGCAAGCTATCTCCCGGGCCAACTGCCATACCTTCTCCATTATGGGTTGAACCTCTGAACCCGTGAACGGTTACCAGCAACCTTTAGGCTTCGACCCTCAACCTTCAACCTTCAGTCTAATCACCTATCTTACCATTTCCATCAGCATCCGGATCTCTTCGGCCCACAAATCTTCATTGGGCGTCTCCAGGATCATGGGGATACCGTCGAAACGGGGATCGTTCATGATCATCCGGAAGGGTTTCAGTCCCAGGGTGCCCTTGCCGAGACTTTCATGGCGGTCCACGCGGCTGCCCATGATCTTCTTCCCGTCGTTCAGGTGGAGCCCCTTTAAAAAGGAAAAACCCACCACCTCATCGAAACGTGCCAGGGTCTTTTCGTAGCCGTCCGGGGTTGCCAGATCATACCCCGCTGAAAAAGTATGGCAGGTGTCCAGGCAGACACCCACCCGGGATTGGTCTTCAACGCCGGCGATGATGGCGGCCAGGTGTTCGAACCGGTGCCCCATGTTGGTCCCCTGACCGGCGGTGTTTTCGATGACGGCAGTCACCCCACTTGTTCGGGCCAGGGCCTTGTTGATGGACTCGGCAATGCGGGCCAGGCAGGCCTCTTCCGATATCTTCTTCAGATGGCTGCCCGGATGAAAGTTCAGATATTTCAACCCCAGTTGCTCGCACCGGTTGAACTCATCAATGAAAGCCGTCCGTGATTTTGCCAGTCCTTCTTGTTCCGGGTGCCCCAGGTTGATGAGATAGCTGTCGTGGGGCAGGATACGGTCCGGGGTATATCCGCCCTGCCGGCAGTTTTCCTTGAACCGGGCAATGGATGCATCGGTCAACGGTTTGGCCTTCCATTGGCGCTGGTTTTTGGTAAACAGGGCAAAGGCGGTGGCTCCGATTTTCTTCGCGTTCAGCGGCGCGTTCTCCACACCGCCGGCGGCACTGACGTGTGCGCCGATATATTTCATGAATCATGCTCCTTTTTGTGAGAGATAACGAGCATTTTTTCTTGGTCAGGCACTGGATCAATATCCTTTTGTGCGAAACACCGGTTGTATCGTCTTTCCAGCATACCGTTCTCCGGTGCCCTGAACAGCCGCTAACAGCCGGGCAACCTTGCCCGGATCCTTTCGCCCCGGCGACGCCTCCACGCCTGAACTGACGTCAATGGCCGCCGGCAGACCGGCGCAGATGGCATCGGCTACATTTTCCGGCGACAGACCGCCGGCGAGAACTAGCGGGTGACGGTTTCCGAAGTCCCTGGCCGCCCCCCAGTCCCAGGTCATGGCGTTGCCGCCGGGAAGCGGGCCTTTGGCACACTCCACAAGATAGCCATCGACGCCGAATCCCTCCGCATCTTTTAAGCCCGGCCTGCCATCGACAAACAGCGCTTTAATCACGCCCACCCCTTCGGCCTTTAACCGCGCCGCCAGATCCGGCGATTCCTGGCCGTGAAGCTGCGCCATGGAAAGTCCGCATCGCGCCACCCGTGACATGATGAATGAAAAACCGACGTTGACGAACACGCCCACGGCAGCCACCGTTTCCGGCAGTGCATCCACCACTGCCCTTGCCTGGTCCCGGGTAACGTTGCGGGGGCTTTTTTGGAAAAAAACCAGACCGATGGCATCGGCACCCCGATCAACACATTGGGCCGCCTCATGGGGTCGGGTCAACCCGCAGATCTTCACCTGGGGAGAGGATCTGCCGATGCACTGATCACCGGTCATGGATCGTTTCCGGAAAAGGGAAGGTCGCCGGAGCCCGCCGATTTCAGCTCGCGGATAAACCGGACCGGATCACCGGATCGGACAATGCTTTCCCCCACCAGAAAGTTGAATATACCCGCGGACAGGTTTTTCCGGACATCCTCAGTAGATAGGATCCCGCTGGCCGCCACGGGAACCTGACCAGGAGACAGCCTGGACACCAGGTCTATGGCAATGGCAATGTCCGTTTCAAAGGTGCTGAGGTTCCGGTTATTGATACCGACCAACCGGGCATCGGTCGCAGCGACGGCTTCAGCATCCTCAGGGGTGTGGATCTCCACCAGGGCGTCCATTCCCAATTCCCGGCAGAGGCTGTAGAGCTGGTTGAGCTTTGCCGGGTTGAGTATGCGGGCAATCAGCAGGACGGCGTCCACCCCGGCCGCGGCGGATTCGTACACCTGGTACCGGCTGATGATGAACTCTTTTCTCAGAGCCGGCAGCGTGCAGGCGGATCGTGCCGTCTTCAGGTCATCGAGACTGCCCTTGAAGTACGTCGGGTCAGTGAGCACGGAAACGGCCGCCGCGCCCCCTTTTTCATACTGAGCAGCCGTCTGGGAGGCATCCAGATTCGGGCAGATGTCACCCTTGGACGGCGATGCCCGTTTGATCTCGGCAATAATGTTCACACCGGCTGCGCCGGGTCGGGAGAGGTTTCCGAAGAACGGCCTGAAGTCCGACCGCTGCCGGGCCAGCTCCGCCAGCCGGACTTCGGACACCTTTTTTCTCGCCTGGGAAATATCTCGCCCCTTCTGTTGAACGATCTGTGTCAGAAAATCGGTTGGCATAAGCAACTATCCGTTGTCACGGGTGTATGCGACCAAGGCCTCCAGTTTATCCATGGCGGCGCCGCTGTCGATAGCCTGCTCGGCCCGGGCGATGCCCGCCTTCAAGTCCGCCGCTTTCTGGCAGGCCACCAACGCAGCTGCCGTATTGAGCAGCAGCCAGCCGGCCGAAATACTGCTCCGGGTAGATGTCATAGGTGCGGATTCTGTCGTTCTCCAACTGGGAGACCCGGGTGGAGGCACACACGGAAATCTCGTCCAGCCCGTCGTGGCCATAGACCACGAAGGCACCCCTGGTCCCCAGAAGGCGAAGGGCCTCGGCGAACATCTCGGTGAGCTGGGGGGCAAACACCCCCAGTAGCTGGCAGTTGGCACCAGCCGGGTTGGTCAGCGGCCCCAGCATATTGAAAATGCTTCTCAGCCCAACCTCAGTACGCGCTTTGGCGGCGTGGCGCATGGCGCTGTGGTAGAGCGGGGCAAATAGAAAACCGATGCCGATCTCCTGCACCGCCTCTTCCACCACTTCCGGATCCGTGTCCAGTTTGATGCCCAGGGTTTCCAGCACATCGGCACTGCCGCATTTGGACGAGACGCTGCGGTTGCCGTGCTTGGCCACGGTCACCCCGCAGCCGGCAACGACAAAGGCCGTGGTGGTGGAGATGTTGAATGTCTTGAGCCCGTCGCCGCCGGTGCCGCAGGTGTCCACCACCGGCGTGGTGGCCACCTGGATGCGATGGGCCTTTTTGCGCATGGCCCGGGCCGCACCCGCCAGTTCCTCAAAGGTTTCCCCCTTGGTGGCCAGGGCCGCCATCATGGCGCCCACCTGAGCATCGGTGGTCTTTCCGTCAAAGATTTCGGACATCATCTCCGCCATCTTCGCTTCCGTTAAATCGGTTCTGCCGATAATTGTTGCCAGGTGATCTTTGAACATGGCTGGGGTTCTCCTTCTCAAGCGAATTAAACAGTAATCCCGGTCAGGCGCCTGCCGATACGTCGGTGGGGATCATTTTTAGAAAATTGCGCAGCAGCCGTTTTCCCACCGGTGTCATAATGGATTCGGGGTGAAACTGGATGCCCTCGGTGATATGGAACCGGTGCCGAATCCCCATGATCTCTCCATCTTCCGCAGTGGCGGTCACCTCCAGGCAGTCGGGCAGACGCTCCTTCTCCACCGCCAGGCTGTGGTAGCGCATGGCCTGAAAGTGCTGTTTGATGCCGGCAAAGACCCCCTTTCCGTCACCGGTGATGGCCGACGTTTTGCCGTGCATCAGCCGCTTGGCGGCAATCACCTTGCCGCCGAAGGCATGGGCGATGGACTGGTGGCCCAGGCAAACGCCGAGGATGGGAATGGTTCCGGAAAACCGCATGATCGTATCCAGAGAAACGCCGGCAGACTCCGGCCGGCCCGGTCCCGGAGAAATCACAATGGCCTGCGGGGCCATTGCCGCAATTTCATCTACGGTGACAGCATCGTTTCTTTTCACCTCAACGCCCTCGCCGATCTGTTTGAGGTACTGGACCAGATTATAGGTGAAGGAGTCGTAGTTGTCGATCATCAGTATCATGGTGTTGCCTCCACACTCCGGCGGGTCAGTTCGAGGGACCGTTGAATGGCCATGGCCTTGTTGACGGTTTCCATCCGCTCTTTTTCCGGATCCGAGTCGGCCACGATTCCCGCCCCGGCCCGTACGGTGAGCGTCCCATTTTCAATACAAGCGGTTCGGATGGTAATGGCCAGATCCATGTTGCCGCTGAATGAAACGTATCCCACGGCCCCGCCGTAAGGTCCCCGCGGGGACTGCTCCAGTTCGTCGATGATCTCCATGGCCCGCACTTTGGGCGCCCCGGATAGGGTGCCTGCGGGAAACGACGCACGCAGCAGGTCCCAGGCGTCGTACCGGTCCTCCAGGTCGCAGTTGATGTTGGAAACCAGGTGCATGACGTGGGAGTATCGCTCGACCACCATCAGATCCGTCACCTGCACTGTACCAGTCCGGGCGACCCGGCCCAGATCGTTTCGGCCCAGGTCCACCAGCATCAGGTGTTCGGCGCGCTCCTTCTCGTCGGCGAGAAGCTCCGACGCCAGGGCGCGGTCTGCCTGTTCGCTGTTTCCCCGGGGGCGGGTGCCGGCAATGGGCCGCAAGGTGGCCACACGGTTTTCCAGTCGCACCATGGTTTCAGGTGAGGATCCCACCAGGGCCGTCTCATCGAAATGAAAGAAGTAAAGATACGGAGACGGGTTCACATAACGCTGGGCGCGGTATACTGAGATGATGTCCCCGGGCGCGTCGCAGCGAAAGGGCTGTGAGATAACGGCCTGGATCACGTCGCCTTTTTGGATGTAGTCTTTTACGGTGGCCACCTGCGCTTTGAAGGTGTCCGCCGCCAGCAGCGGGGCCATGGTCAGGCTGCCGGACTCCGCCTTTGGATCCTGTTGTACCGAGGTTGTCATTAGTTTTTCCATAGCGTCCAAACGCCTGACGGCATCATCGTATAATGTCCCGGAATCCGATTTGCCGTCGGTAAAGGCGATGGCCACGCAGATCATGGTGTTGCGAATGTTGTCGAAAATAAGCAGTTCGTCGCAGATGATGAGGTGGGCCAGGGGGGTATCCGCCGGCAACCGGTTGGGGATGCGCTCGAAAAACGAGACCATTTCATAGGTGAGATACCCTACCAGACCACCCCAGAACCGGGGAAGCTCAGCCATTTCCGCCGGCTGGAAACGGCTCATGAAGGCTTTCAGGGTGGTCAGGGGGTCACCGCCGTGTGGGATTTTCTCTTCCCGGCCGTTCTCGGCGATGGTCACCTGATCGGCAAACACCCTGACCTGGATCCGGGCCGAGGTGCCCAGAAAGCTGTAGCGCCCCCATTTCTCACCGCCCTCCACACTCTCCAGAAGAAACACCGGTGTCCGTGGCCCCTGTCCGCCGCCGTCGTAGCACTTCTTCAGTAAAGATACCGGCGTCTCCATGTCCGCCAGGATCTCCCTGCAAACAGGAATTACATTACAGGTTCGGGTCAGCACTTCATACTGATCCCGGCTGGGGAATTCCTTCAGCTTCATCTGTTCTCCTCTGGTCCAATAAAAAGGGCCGTGATTTTTTCCACGACCCTGAATGCTCGATCGCGGGCATCGATGGGTCTGCCCCCGATCCTTTTCGGCTAACTTGGTTCAAACAGATCAGACCCGGCAGGCATTGGGATGGCGCCAGAACCACCACCGTGATTCAGGTAACGGTAAGAATGGCGTGCTTAATCCCGGTTCATGATCCATAATGCTTCCCTCCCATTGCGATCTTGCCAATAGGTTTAAGGGCTTTTGAAATGGGTGTCAAGGACTTTTTGTTCTTATGAATAGAAACACCATGTCTGATAACTCACCCAAAACCGCCATAGTGGCAAGAAAATTGCTTTATTTCTGAGTTACTGATAGTCGATCTGAATTGGCACCTCACGGGATTCTTCTGCCCTGACTGAAAATTGCTACCTAATATTGGAAAAGCAGCCATATCTTCAATGATTAAGTATGGCCAAAACAGGACATTCCTGTGCACAAAAGGTAACCCCACGCGCAAGAATTGCAGCATCGGTTACCCATAGCCAATGCGAGGTGCATCATGCATCGACAGATCAACATCCTCGTGGTAGAAGATGACCCCAACGTATCCACCGTGCTCACCGCCCGACTGGAAAGCCTGGGCTACCGGGTATGCGGCACCGCAGAAACGGGATTCGAGGCCATCAGCGGAGTTTACCGGCACCACCCGGACCTGGTCACCATGGATATCCTGCTCAAAGGGGAAATGACCGGGATCGACGCTGCCACCAAAATTGCCGAGCGGTCTGATGTGCCCGTCATCTACATGACCTGCCTTTCCGACCAGAAGGTATTCGATCGTGCAATCCAAACCAACCCGTACGGCTTTATCGTCAAACCCTACGACATCAATGAACTGCGGTCCGCCATTGAAATCGCCGTGGTCAAGCACGAAGCAGCCAAAGAGCGGGAATCACTGATCGCCCAACTGCAAAAAGCCCTTCAGGAGGTCAAAACCCTAAGTGGCCTGTTGCCCAT
>JABZFO010000180.1 GCA_014237405.1 Desulfosarcina sp.
AGATGGAACTGGCCACGCTCTTCTCCGTGGCTTACCGGTATGAGGTGCCTATCGGTTCGATCATGCTGGTGTCAGACATGCCTTTGCAGCGACGCGGTATCAAGGACAAGAAACTGCACGATGAAATTTACCATGAGCACATGGGCACTCATTTGGATATTGCCTTGGACGCCATTTCCAACCTGAAGGCCCGCTGGCCGGAAGTTGAGCGCCAACTGCACAGCGAGTGGTAATCGGGGTAGCGGCCCGTACCATTTGCATGATATCTGGCTGTCGTTCGCGCAGGCGTGTCAATTCGGATACATTTTGTGGAAGGAATACATGGCACTGACTAAAGCGGATATTGTAGAGCAACTCTATATGGAAATGGGGTTCCCCAAAGCCAAATCGTTCCAGATCATCGAGGCATTGCTGGAGAGCATTAAAAGTTCCCTGGAATCAGGGGATGACGTTCTGGTCAGCGGGTTCGGAAAATTTTGTGTGAAAGAAAAACACGCGCGCAAAGGCCGCAACCCGGCAACAGGGGAAACGGCTATGCTGCCGGCAAGGCGGGTGGTGACATTCAAGTGCTCGGGGCGTTTGCGGGAGCGGGTGAACGGGAAATAGAGGTTCCACAGCACGTGCGAAGTCTGTCCCGGTTGCGCTTGTTATTACGTTGGCTATTTTGATGGGATCACTTCCAGCTCGATTTTGGAGAAGTCGTCTTTGCGAAGGGACAGGTGGTAGCCGCGCACCTTGATGTTGATCCTGTCGTTGGATGTCTCCACATCCTCCAGTTCGATGATGCTGCCCGGGGTGATGCTCAGTTCCCTGAGTCGGTCCACGATGGTGCCTTTGCCTTTTACGCGGATCAGCCGGGCGACCTGTCCGGACTTGAGGCTTTCCAGGGTTATAATCTCCCGCTTGGCCTCCTGAAACTGCTTTTGACGTTTTTTTAAATCATCCAGGCATTTTGAGATGGCGTTCTCGCATCCGGACAGGGTATCGTCCTTCTCGCAGAACTGGCGGAATCCCCCGATCCATTCCTCCCCACCCCGGGGGCAGATCTGAATAAATTCCACAAAACGCACCAGCCGGTCGATGATGACCGGCGAAACGGCATGTTCCATCTTGCAGGCGTTGTCGTCCGCCTCCTGCTCATCCACATCCAGCACTTTGGTTAAAAAATCCTTAAGGATTTCATGGCGGCGTACAATGTCCCTGGCCAGGATTTCACCGCCGGGGGTAAGGGTGATCACGTCGTAAGGGGCGTAGTTGATGTGGCCTTTTTCCGCCAGCAGCCGCAGGGCGCCGGTGACCGATGCGCTGTTGACCGCCATGCGAACGGCAATATCCTTTGCCCGCGCGGCCTTTTTTTCGGAAACAATATGGTATATCGTCTCCAGATAATCTTCCATGTTAGCGCTCAGTCGTTTGCTTTTCTGCATGATATTACTTAGGCTTGCTAAAGGTTTGGTTGCGAGAAGAAGCGGGTCTCGCTGTCATTGCCGTGGCGAAAGGTCCGTCAACGGTGGTATTCAATCACCGCCGAATAGTACACGGGTCTGCGAAAAAGTGTCAAGATGATTTTGGCGCTCCTAAAAAAATAAGGACTATCGATAGTAGTTTGTTGTGTTAAAGGGTCAACCATGCCATTAACTTAACGAGGAGGAACCGATGACGGAAAATAGTACGCTGGATATCTTAAAAAATGCGATCTTGCTGGAAAAACGGGGAGAGGCCTTTTACCGGACAGCGGCAAATCAATCCACGAACAGTGATGTGAAGGCGTTTTTTGAAACCATGGCCGCAGAGGAGGTCCAGCACATCAAAATCCTTTCCGATCAGTTCAAGGCCTTCGAGGAATCCGGTAAATTCAAGGCACCTGACACATCGGAAACGGGTACCATCTCGAAGAATGTATTGACGTCCGAGGTTAAGGCACGCATTGCCGCCGCAGATTTCGAGGCCGCGGCCATCTCGGCGGCCATGCTCATGGAGGAGCGGGCCATTGCCCTGTACGCCAGCCGGGGAAATGAGGCGCAGGACCCGGAAGAGAAAAAACTGTACCAATGGCTGGCCGACTGGGAAAAAGAACACCTGGAATTCCTTGCCGCCATCGATGCCGAACTCAAAGAGCGAATCTGGAACGACAGCGGTTTCTGGCCCTTTTAAATACTGGTGTTTCCCTCGTCGTCGGCGAGCAGGGTGAGCTGATATCAACATACCTTGTATGAAACTACGCCAGAATGGCGTAGTTTCTTTCCCGATTAAACTGATCGCCTCGGCGGTCAGCGGCGGCGCTGAATTCTGACTTTTTGCGATACCATCTTATTTTTCAGCCTTCGTAAATCAGTTCAAGCCCCACCCCGACCTCCTGCAGGTCAGCCACCTTTGACAATGCCAATCGGGACTTCAAATCCGTACAATGGCAGGCGTGAAGGGCCAGTGGACGCCACTTTGCCATATGCTCGACGGTGTTGCGCAACTGCCGTTCCGTAGGTTCCAACAGATGAAATCCGCCGATGATGTCTACGAGACGGCTGTCATCGCAGACCCGCATGGCCTGGGTCACCGTGTTGCAGATGCCTGCATGGGCACAACCGGCGACGATCACCAACCCCTGTGAAGACTTGTATGCCAGTGATGAATCATCTAACAGGAAGTCATCGGTCTCGGTATCGTCATGCCGGATGCGGCCGATGGGATAGCACGCCTCGAAGTCGTTTTCTCTTTCGATCTCTCCAAGAAAAACCAGGTTCGGGTGCAGCCACTGCGGCTGACGGGTCAATTGTAGGTCAAAGTACTGGCTGGCCGTTTCTTCCGATATCAGGCAACCGATATTGCCCAGGCCGGGGATAAAGCGCCGGTCGAACACCGACGGGTGAGCGATCAGGGTGGGGCGTTTGGTCGGCCGGTTTTCGAACTGCCGCTCGGCATAGGCCTGGATCAGATGCTGCAGCCCCCAGGTGTGATCCAGGTGGGCGTGGGATAGTACCACCGTATCGGTATCGAGCAAATCGATGCCCATCTTGGCGGCATTTTTCATGAAAACGTCCGAGTAGCCGGTATCGAACAATACCTTCTTTTCTTCGATTTCAATGTAGTAGGAGACACCCGGTTCGGCGAGAAAATAGTGATCGATCAGGGTGTTGTTGTCGACCAGCACCGTCAGTTTCACACACACCTCCATGCTGACATCCCGGAATGCAAGCCAATCAAACAAATATTACTAAAGCGATATATTGGGTATTTACCCAATATATCTATACACCCGGGTATTCTTTGTCAATACTAAAGTTTCGCAGTAAAATTAGAAAAATATCGGGTAGCAGCCCAAATGGGTGACCCGATCAGAGGGGATTGAGGTCGATTGCCGAGAGTTGTGTGTCCTGCCAAATTGTCTTGACTTAATCGGCAGGAATGAGGTATTGATTCAAAGAGTTGACTGAAGCGCCACGAAGGCGCCGTAAACCACTAAATGAAACTTGTTATCAGGCCACGAAGGCAACGCACAGGGCAATTCCCCGTGTCGGTTTCGTGGCTTTTTTTGTTCTTGCCGAGTCCCTAAAGAGAAGGATCCAGTGAGGAAACGAATTTGTGTAATTGACGGTCAGGGGGGCGGCATTGGATCAACGTTGATCAAATACCTGAAGGCTGCCCATGGTGAACAGATCGAACTGATCGCCCTGGGCACCAATGCCATCGCCGCATCCCAGATGCTGCGGGCCGGCGCCAACAAGTGTGCTTCCGGCGAGAACGCCATCTGCCACACAGCGGCCCGGGCCCACTGCATCGTCGGCCCGGTGACCATCACATGGGCCAATGCCATGCTCGGGGAGGTGACGCCCAAAATGGCGGAAGCAGTCACTTCCAGCCCGGCATTCAAGCTGCTGCTTCCCCTGTATCAGGAAAATGCGGAAATCATCGGGGTGGTATCCGAACCCCTGCCCCACTTGGTTCAAATCCTGGTGGAAAAGCGTTTAAAGGAGGTACTCGATCATGTGTGAAGCCAATGCCTATATTGTCAAAGACGGTGAGGAAACCCTGCTCATGGAATCCGTCGACCTGGTGGAGCCCGAAGCGGACGGCACGTTCCGCCTGGTGGGCATTTTCGGGGATCAGATCACCGTGAAGGGAAGAATCAAGCGGATGAACCTGGTGGACCACCGGATTCTGTTCGAAGCGTAGGTTAATTGCTTTTTTACCCATGCTCATGGAGACAAAACCCACAGCCATGCCCACGAGCATGCTCATGACCACGAACACGGGCACGAACATACTCACCCCCACAGCCATGAGGGCGGGAAGGAGGACCACAGCCACGACCATTCCGGTGATCACGGACCACACGATCATGACCATCCAGGCCACGTCAAGGAGCCCCACGATCATTCCCATGAATAGACAGGATGGCAAAAAAAACCGGGCTTAAGGCACCCATTCGCCTTAGCCCGGTTTTCTTTTTTGGCTATCGATGAAACGTCAAATTTATAATATCAATGCTTCATGGCGTTCACATAGATATTAACTGTTTGACTAATCAGTTATCTCAATCTAATTAATCTTGCCTAAGGGTTCACTAAAAAATAACTTCACATTTTGGACGCCGATGCATCCCGTCCGGCCGCGTTGCGAAAACTCGGAATATCCAGATGGTTAAAAAGGAAATCAGATGATGAAGGAAATCGATGCCCGCGGCCTTTCCTGTCCGGCGCCGGTTCTGCAAACAAAGGCCACGCTTGAAGCGGAAATGCCCAACAACGTGAAAGTGGTGTTGGACAATGCGGCCGCTCAGCAAAACGTTCAGCGGTTTCTGGAATCTCAGGGATTTCAGACGGTGCTGGAACAGGACGGTGGCGATTACCTAATCATCGGGAAATGTGGTTCATCGCCCGAAGTGTATCCGCACGTTGTCTCCGAGCCTCAGGTTGATGCCAAGAAAATCATGGTCATGTGCGCCACCGATCGAATTGGTTTCGGCGACGACGCGTTGGGCCTGAAGCTGATGATCAATTTCCTGCGCACGCTGATGGAAATGGGTGGCGAGCTGTGGCGCTTGGTATTAATCGGGACTTACGATCCTGGTGTGCGGCACCTGCCTGACCCATTTCGATTTGTTGGAGAGAAAGCAGGTCGGCGTGACGACCAACATGCTGGACATCGTTACGGCCATGCAGTTGGCCGACAAGGTGATCAACTTGTAGTGAATCTTTATTCTTCGAAAGGAGGTCAACCGATGAAATATGGCGCCCGCAACCGGATCAAGGCAAGAGTGAAGAGCATCAAGAACGGCGATGTCATGTCACTGGTCAAATTCGACGTCATCGACCCACACGAAATGTCATCCGTACTCACCACGGAATCCGCCGAGTACCTCCATCTCAAACCCGGCGACGACATCGAACTGGTCATCAAGGCGATCCACGTGCTGCCGGTGAAAGATTAGCCCAAAAGTTTGAAAAGCTGAACTTTCTATTTTGCATATTGCAACCAGTTGAAAACAGCCCTTTCCAGGGGCAACCCAAAGCTTGGTCCTCTGCCCTTAATTCCCAATTCCTCAATCTCTTCCCCCCACCAGCCCGCTGAAGATGATACGCAGATCCCGGTCAGTCAGGGGCGGAATCCAGGAATGGACCATGGCCTGAAAGTCATTACTGAAAACGGTTTGAACCCATCCAGTAATCGATGATCGCCTTTTCGCTCATGCAACCAATGCTCCGTCCTGCTGAACCTCATGGAAAACCGGAAACCCTCTGAATTCTCTGCTTTTCCACTCGTCCGAACCGACGACCATCGGGCTGAAGATGACGTCATGGGTGATACCGATATCGAAAAGATGCTCAACACTTTACACCAACAATTTCAAACAGATCAACACTATAGTATCAAATGCTTTTAGCGGACTGTTTCATCTGCTCATTTCTCCAACCAGCAGTTGATCCTGGACTTCGAATACATAAATGGCACGGCCCATGTTTCCGATAGTGGATTCCCTATGGTATCGACCTTGGAGCCGTCTGCGACCTTTATTTCAGTTTGATACCTCGCAGCTTTGCTGCGGGGTAGTTCATTTTCCAAACCGATTTTTTTCAGAAAAATCGCGAACGACTGCGGCTCGTCGCCCAGTTCGAGATCGGGAAATATATCCGGGAAGAGTACCACCGGTATATTCCCAAGTACCGGGTCGATTTCCTGCTGACCCTATCCGATGCAGGAAAAGAAAAGTCGCTGATCATCGAATATGACGGTATCGAGTTTCATACGAAAAATCCGGATATTGTCACACGCCACAATTTTGATCAGGAATACCTGGAATATGATGCCCGGCGCCAGCTTGAACTGGAGAGTTACGGTTATGCGTTTTTGCGGATCAACAAATTTACCCTCATGCCCAGAGATGGTTTGGATGCGCCACTGGCTGTGCTGAACGATTTGTTGGAAAAAAGATTTATGTAGAACTTTGGAGGTTCAACGAATAACCCACAAAGCAAAAATGAAAGGGGGCACAAATTGTGACCGGTTGAACAAGCTGAAACATGCTCCATACTATTTGCCATGCGTACTGAACCATAGAAGGAAAGTCACTTTTCAATGACATCGCTGGTACCGCTTGAACATATCGCAAACAAAATTTATCTGATACGCAGCCTAAAAATGATGCTGGATAGAGACTTGGCGGAACTTTACGGTGTGGAAACCAA
>JABZFO010000056.1 GCA_014237405.1 Desulfosarcina sp.
GTAATGGTTGCAAATCTGATGGCATTAAATTCTTTTTTACTGAAAGCATGTGCGAAATCAGAAAATGCAATATAGAAAAATCCAATGCTCATTGCGCAACATGCAGTGAATATAAATGCAAAAAACTAGAGGCGTTCATCGAGCTGGCCCCGCCAGTCGGGGAGGCACTTGAGGCATTACGCTAAGGGTTCTCGCAAAAATAACTTCGCAGAATTGGCGCTCGGATTTGGTTCAGGTTTTACTCTCTCGGATCAGCTGTTTGGGGGGATCTACACTTGTCTTTTGGTCCGGCTATTTACGTTGCGCCAATGGCCCCAACCAACCCGTATGAAACCATCGACGCGCCTTGCCCGATCTTAAATAAAAAACAGCCTGACTTACCGGGCCGCATGGCGCTTGCCGGTAAATCAGGCTGTTTTCTCTGTTTTTTTTGCACCTGGATGGGTGCAGAACGGTCATCAATGGGATTTGGTGCGCGTCCAGGCCTCATCCATAATCCGGTTTTCCTTGCCCAGGTCCTTGGTAAAATGAAGTTTCTTCATGATCTCGGGTGTTGGGTAAATTCCAGGATTTTTCAGGTCTTCGGGCGTGATGAAGGCCTCGGCTGCCGCATTGGGGGTCGCATACTGGTTGTAGTTGGAAAGCTCGGCGCCGACTTCGGGCTCCAGAATCCAGTTGATCCACTTGTGCGCGGCATCCGGGTGGGGCGCTTTACTGGGAATACACATGGAGTCAAACCAGATCTCGCTGCCCTCGTTGGGGATGACGAAACCCAGTTTGTCCGGATCTTCGGTCACCGACTGAATGGCATCCCCGTTATATACGATGGCGGCTACCGCAATACCTGCGACCACATCGTTCTTGCCGCCCACACCCGGCTTAAAGCCCATGCAGTTTTTCGTCCGCTTGGTGGCCACCAGCAGGTCGGCGGCGGCTTTGAGGTCCTTGGGGTTGGTGCTGTTAAAATCCTTTCCCTGGTAGACCAGTGCAATGCCCATCATCTCCCGCACGGAATCGATGAGCCAGAAGGCTCCGGGCTGTTTGTCGGCATCTAAAAGAACCGACCAGGACTGGACCGCTGCATCACTGACCTTATCCTTGCGGTACATCAACCCCACCGTACCCCACTGATAGGCAACGGAATATTTATTGCCAGGGTCATAGCTGGTTTCCCGGAAAAGGGGCTTGAGGTTTTTCAGATTGGGAAGCTTGGCATGGTCGAGGGGCTGGATCAATCTCTGGTTGATCAACACCGGCATGATGTAGTCAGAGGGGACGATGATGTCATACTGGCTTGCCCCGCCGGCCTGCAGTTTGGCCACCATCTCTTCGTTGTTCTCGTAAATGGCAAGCCGGACCTTGATGCCGAACTTTTCTTCGAAGTCGGCCGGCATCTTTTCCTCATCCATATACTCCATCTTTTTTCTCCTCTTTGAGTTCTGATTTCTGGGTTCTGGGTTCAATATCTTTGAAACTTGAAACGTAGAACCCGCTTTTACCGATGGCGCGTCAACCGTTCCGTCAAAACGACCAGAACAACCGTTACCAGCATTATCAGCGTCGACAGGGCATGAATTTGCGGGGTGACCCCCCTTCGGACGGCCGCAAAAATAAACAGCGGCAGCGTTTGAGACTCGGGACCGGCCGTGAAAAAACTGATCACGAAATCATCCAGAGAAAGGGTGAAGGCCAGCATGGCGCCGGCGATAATGCCCGGCATCAAAAGCGGCAGTATCACCTTTCTGAGCAGGTACCAGTTCGTGGCAAACAGATCCCGGGCCGCTTCCTCCACCTCCCTGCCGATGGCCACCAGGCGGCTGCGCACCACCAGGGCGACAAATGCGATCTGAAAGGTAATGTGACCGATTATCATGTTCAGGAGACCGGGCTCGAAAAGAGATGATGCCAGTCGCAGCAAGCCGAATGCCACCACCAGGGACGCGGCAAGAATAATGTCCGGAATGACCACGGGAATGTGCAGGATGATATCCAGAAAATTGCTGGTTCTGGAACGCCATGGAAAGCGGTCCATGGCGATGGCCAGGATCGTACCGAGGATGGTGGCGATGATGGTGGATATCACCGCCAGCAACAGGGTATTCCAAGCGGCCTCGAGAATCCATTCGTTTTCGAACAGCTTGAGATACCACTTCAGGCTGAATCCTTTCCACACGAGTCCTCGACGGGCGGCATTGACGGAGAATACCGCCACGCCTGCCAGCGGCAGGTAAAGAAAGGCTATGGTCAGATAGGAAATCGCGATGATGACAGGATGATTGCGCCTCATACGACCTCGATCTCCTTGCCTTTACGACGGTAAATCTGAAGTCCGATCATGGTGAGCACCATCAATCCCATGCTGATCGCAGCCCCGAAGGGCCAGTCCCGACTGGTGCCGAACTGCTGCTGGATGAGATTGCCCACCAGCATGTATTTGGCCCCGCCAAGCAGATCGGGAACCACGAACATACCCATGGCAGGGACAAAGGTCAGGATGATCCCCACCGACAGGCCCGGCATGGTCTGGGGCAGGATGGCCTGGGTAAGGACCCGGATTCGCGAGGCATACAGATCCTGGGCCGCTTCCACCAACGACCAGTCCAGCCGCTCGACACTGGCGTAAAGCGGCAGGGTGACAAAGGGCAGAAACATGGAGACCATCCCCAGATATACCGCAAAGGCATTGGGGTACAACGGGGCGCCGTCCGGAATAAAGCCCAAAACCGCCGCCAACCTGGCAAAAGGCATCTCCGGTGCCAAAATCAGGAACCATGCGTAGGCCCGGATGACCATGTTGGTCCAAAAAGGGATGATGACCAGGGTCAGCCACATATAGCGGCTGCGCTCGGGACGCGCGGCAATGAAAAAACAGAGCGGATAGGAGAGGATGACGGATACCAGTGTGGTGACAAAGGCCACCACCACCGACCGCCAGAGGATCATCAGGTAATCCGGGGTCCATCCGAAGAGGGTAAAACCGGCCAGCCGCTTGTAATTTTCCAGGGTGAAGACCCACTCCAGCTGCCCATAGGCCCCACGGGTGATCACACTCACGACCACCAGCACCAGGCCGGGCAGCACGAGAAACAGCATCAGCCAGAGCATGCCGGGCAGAAGAAGCAGCGACCCGCGTTTGAGCAGCCGCTTCCGGGTGGTCAATTCACCGTACCAGGTAATCATAGAATCAACCCCATCGTTGCATAAAAAGCATAACAAATAGCGTTTACAACTTGATATCAAACAATAAAAATATTCTTCACCGTCTTTATCCGTAATTTGCCACGGGCTGATTCAATAATGTCTCCAGAATTTCTCACTGTTTTTTTACCCTCCGGGAAAGCCTGAGCGCCCCATAGCCTTTGTTGCCAAGGGTTCGCAGTAAAGTGCTACGGCTTCACCTTTGCCGCCGCGGCTCTGAAGCGCTCAGGCTTTTGCAACGTTGGGGTCAACGCGCTTCATCTTCAAGAATCACCAATTCCTTGGGAGCCAGTTCCAGCCAGACTTCCCGGCCGGGGTCAATTCGCCGGTAGGAGCTGGTCCGCACACGCAGTGGGCCCGGTTCCAGCCACAGATCGAAATTTGACCCCCGGTAAACGATTTCAGTTACCCGTGCGCGGATGCCGTTACGTTCGGGTTCCTTATCGCCGATACCGATCCACTCCGGACGGATCGCCACGGTTCCCTCCTGCCAGGAGGGATCTTTCTCCAGGGCCAGGAAGCCAAAGGCCGTCTGGACGCCGCCCGGTGCCTTTGTGCAGGGAATCAGGTTGGCGGCCCCCAGGAATTTGGCGACGAAGCTGTCCCGGGGGTCGTCGTATACCTCTTCAGGCGTACCGCATTGGACGATGCGGCCCTGGCGCATAACGGCCAGGCGGTCACTGCAAACGAGGGCTTCGGCTTGATCGTGGGTGACCAGGATGAAGGTCCGTCCCAGCTTCCGCTGCAGGCGTCGCAAATCTTCCTGCACCTGGGCGCGCAGGCGTGCATCCAGGGCACTCATGGGCTCGTCCAGCAGCAGCACGTCGGGTTCGTTCACCAGTGCACGTGCCAGGGCCACCCGCTGCTTCTGGCCGCCGGACAGCTGATGGGGATGGCGCTGGGCCATGGAACTTAAATCCAACATCTCCAGCCGTCGGTTCACACGCTTTTTGATTTCGGCATCGTGAAACTTTCGGGAACGCAGCCCGAAGGCAACATTTTCATAGACGGTCAGGTGAGGAAACAGGGCATAACTCTGGAACACCGTGTTCACCTGGCGTTTAATCGCCGGCAGCCGGGTGATATCCTTCCCGCCGGTGAAGATCTGGCCCGAATCGGCCAGTTCGAGCCCGGCAATGATCCGCAGGAGCGTTGTTTTGCCGCACCCCGACGGGCCCAGCAAGGTAAAAAACTCCCCCGGCGCCACGTTCAAGGTGACGTCGTCGAGGGCTTTAACCTCTCCGAAATATTTACAGATATGTTTTGCAGTGAGGCCTTTGTCAGTCGTGAAATTCTGGTTCTGGTTCATATCCTGGAAGATCCGGGTGAGCTATCCATCTAAGCCCTGACGTTGCAAAAGTCGAAGAACTTCAGAACCGAGGCGTCAGGGGGTGAAGCCGTCAAAGCGAAAAGGCTATAAACGTCGAACATCCAACGTCGAATTTTGAATAAGGTATTCTGCCTATTTTTATAAACTGGCGGAGCGAAGCGAGTTCATCATTCGATGTTCAACGTTCGATGTTCGATGTTCGATGTCGGACGTTCAAAAAATGCTTTACGCTGCCGCTATTGAGTATATTTATTCTCGCCGGAACGGTAAAACCTTTTAGGGTCGCTCGGGCATAGCCCGAGGTTTAATTAAATGCAATTAGAATGATTGTGTGAACGTAATAGCTTTACGGTAAGCTGTACGAGCATTGCCGTCAAAAGTCAAAGGTCTTTTCCACGGCCCTAAAGCCGGCCCGCCGGTTAAAGTGCGGGGGTACACGCTTTTTTGCTGCAGGGTTTCATCGATCGTGATCCCCAGTTCGGCCAGGTTCCGGAAGCAGTACTCCCGCGCATTCGCATCAAGTTGTTCAGGAACGAAAACACCCTTTTCCGTGAAGGCATCATCCACCATCATTTTAACGAAGACCGACGCGCACTGCCCGGTCAGATAGGCTTCATGGCTAAGGCCTGAGGTTTCAAAGGCTTCTACCAACCCCGGGCCGACAGCATAACTGTCTATCCGTATGGGATTTTCATTCTTGTAGCCTTCCACCCGGACCAGGAACGCCCCTTCTTCCGCTACGACCCCGTCATCAATGATGGCTTTGATCTCATCCGGATATTTGGGTGCCGGGGGGCACAGCTTGAGGATCAGGTCCATGGGAACGATTTTCGTGCCGTTGACATCCACCGGCTCGTCGGAAAGCAGGCCCATTTTGTATAGCAGCTCGGAGAGCTTCACACCGAATCCACCGTACTTGAATTCCACATTTTTAACGCCCCTGAGCGCCTTGTCGGCCAGCAGCCCCATGGTGACCGGCTCATCGTGTTCGTGGTCCACCATGCGCACTTCCCGATCGATACCCCTCAGTTTCATTCTGATGGGACGGCTGAAGGGCTTGTCCGTGAGGTGTTTTCCATTTTCATAGCGAAAGGTCTTGTAGGCCATATCCCAGAAAGCCACTTCCGGTGACCACCAGAAGGGGGTAAATCGTTTGGTCAGAACATTCTCGTAAACAAAAATACTGATGGTTTCGCACCGGTCCATTTTTTCGGTGGCTTCTCTTGTCATGATGTTGGCCAGGCCGGGCGATGACCCGGCGCCGACAAGGGCAGTCAGTCCTTTGGCCTTGAATTTTTCATGCCATTCGGAAAAAAGCAGTCTGTAGCTTTCCACAAAACCGATATCTTCCATGGGGCCCGCCATGTCAAAATAGGAGGCATTGACCGCCAGGGCCGCTTCCATGACACGCAGGTTGAAATCCAGCGGCAGGCCATTGACAATCAGATCGCACCCGTTGGCCGCCTGGATGACATTGTTGACGTCACCGGCATCCAGTTGAAGGGCCGTGGCCTTGCTCAATGTACTGCTCAGCGTCTCTGCAGCTTTGCGGTCGTAATCTGCACAGATGATTTCAGACACCCCTGGATGTTCGTTCATCCGTTTGGCAATGGTGCTTCCCTGGGCGCCTACCCCGATCACAATGATCCGTTTCATTCTTTCTCCTTTTGAACTGAATTAAACCGTCAACGCAATCTGACAGTCAGGCTCAGGTCCCGTCAGACAGCGTATCCGTTTTAATTGGCCGTGTCACTGTTTATTGGCTTATTCGCTCATAGTTAGTGTCCGCCCAGAAACGAGGATTTTCGTTCAAGATCACGTGTCCCGGCGAAGCCTTTGCGAAGACGGAAGGCCTGCGAAAAATTTTACCACAGGCATATAGTTGATATTCCGAGGATAAAATTTTGAGTATAACGCAGAGATTGGGCGAAAAGACCGTTTCTGGATGGGCAATAGTTACGATGGTTTTTTCAGACCATCCGGCAGGGATTCAACGAATGAACGGATTTCGTCACGCACCCGGCGGTAGTGAACCATTGCCTTTTCCTCGATGGGTTCGTCTTTTGCCAGTGACGGCGGATCGTCGAACCCCACGTGAACGATCTTTACGTGACCTGGAAAATAAGGGCAGGTTTCGTGAGCGTGACCACAGACGGTCACCACGACATCCCACGGCTCGCTTAAAAAACCACGGGCCAGTTTGGACTGGTGGTGTGAGATATCCACGCCCGCCTCTGCCATAGCCTTGACTGCCAGCGGGTTGAGTCCGTGGGTTTCGATGCCGGCCGATCTGGCCTCGATCACGTCGGCCTTCAGGTGATTCACCCACCCCTCGGCCATCTGGCTGCGGCAGGAATTGCCGGTGCAAAGGAACAGAATTTTCAAACGATCGTTCATCAGCTGCGCACTATTTTTATCCAATTCAGGACCTCTTCCTTCTTGGGGATCTTACCGACGGATTTGACCTGGCCATCTACGACCACCGCAGGCGTACCGAATACCCCGTACTCGGCAATCTCCATGGTGTCGGTGATCTTCTCAATTGATGCTTTATACTCCTTAATGATCAGGTGGTTAGACTGAAGGTTGAAGGTTGCTTGGAAATGGTTTCAACCGTTTAAAAAAAGTGCCCGAAAATCAGGCCGCTGATGGTGGCCATGATGACAACCAGGGCGACGAAAGCGATTGTTTTTTTCGTCCCCATGACGCTGCGGATCACCAGCATGTTGGGCAGGCTCAAGGCCGGTCCGGCCAGCAGCAGTGCCAGGGCCGGTCCCTTTCCCATGCCGGCACCGATGAGCCCCTGGAGGATGGGCACTTCGGTGAGGGTGGCAAAGTACATAAACGCGCCCACCACCGAGGCAAAGAGGTTGGCCCATAATGAGTTGCCGCCCACCAGGCCGCTGATCCACTGCGAAGGAATCAGCCCCTCGGAACCGGGCTGTCCCAGCAGCAGACCGGCCACCAGCACACCGGCCAGCAGCAGCGGTATGATCTGTTTGGTAAAGTCCCAGGAGGCAATAAACCAGGATTCGGTCTCTCCCCGGGTGGTTGTCAAAAGGGTTATAAAGGCGATGAGCCCTGCGGAAAAGGCGATGAGGGGTTGATGGGGAAATACCAGGGCCAGAATGAGGACAACAATGCCGGCAATGATCAGTTTATAAAGTTTCACACCCATCCAGCGGACCATCATGAAGCCCAGAAGGGCCGCAAACCCACCGGACAGCAGCCATTTCACCTCAAACACAGCCGACCAGAAACCACCGGCCTGCTCCGGCCTTCCCCACGTGCCGGATACCAGCAGCCCCACCATGACGGCAAACAGGAGGCTGGTCTGCCACAGTGGCCGCTCGACTTCCGGTTCCGGCATGTGCATTGCGGCAGCGACCTTGGCTTCTTCTTCCTTGCGAAACATCAGGTGCATAAACAGACCGATGACGACGCTGAACACAACGGCCCCGACGGCACGTGCCGCACCGATCTCCGGTCCCAGTATGCGGGCGGTGAGGATGATGGCCAACACGTTGATGGCCGGTCCCGAATAGAGAAAGGCGATGGCCGGTCCCAGCCCCGCACCCCGTTTCCAGATGCCTGCAAACAGGGGCAGCACCGTGCAGGAGCATACCGCCAGGACGGAGCCGGACACGCTGGCCACGCCATAGGAGAGGACCTTATTCGCTCCGGCGCCCAGGTATTTCATCACTGCCCCCTGGGAAACGAATACCGCCACGGCACCGGCAATGAAAAAGGCCGGGACCAGGCAGAGCAATACATGCTCCTGGGCATACCATTTGGCCAGAGCCAGGGACTCGGTAATCGATTGGGTAAATCGGGCGCTCTCCATGGGAAGGAAGAAAAAAATTAGAAACCCGCCGGTGATCAGGCTCAAAGGCTTCCAGATGCTTTTCCAGTCGATTTGACTGGGCTCCGGCTGCGCTTCTTCGGCGGGAGAGACATCAAGCATATTGTTGGGTTTGGCCATGGGAATCGTTTCGTTCATGGATCCTGCCTCTTATGTATCCACCCGTAGCGGGTGTTATGAAATCCGATCAAAGATCGTTCTTATTCCTTTATATCGCAATCTATTCATATAGAAGGGTTAAAAAAAATCAGTTCTTGTTCAGAATCTCGAATCGGTTGATCTGATTGATGGTTCCCATCAGTCCGGAAATGTCGGATTCTTCGTTCAGCCAATGCCGCAGATTGCCCAGCAGCGATGCGGCGTAGGGGCTCTGCTGGCCGTCGGCCAGCGTGTAGTTCACCCACAAACCATCCTTATGAGAAGCAACCAACCCCGCGTCTTCCAAAATTTTTAAATGTTTGCTGGTTGTTGACTGGGCTGCGCCAAGTGCAGTCTGCAGTTCGCAGACGCACATCACGCGTTTTTCCAGAATCTTTAGTATTTTGACCCGGGTGGGATCGGAAAGCGCCTTAATGACCCTGATGAATTCTTTCATATAACCTCCAAATCGTATTTAAAGAATATACTAAAACGTTGGCTTGTCAAGCAGGAAAATCAAAGTCAGATTGAAACCCCTGTTTCCTGGAAAGACCATGGGGCCTCCAACCCTGCAGGTCGGTTCAAGGCCCTGGTCAATACGGATATCTATCGTGCAGACAGGAACAATTCCACACGGCCATAATCTCCATTGGGTGCGTATTTAATTTGAACGGGTTTTAATTGAACACGCTGTTCATCGACATTGCCTCGTTGGGTTAAGTATGCTTTCACTTGCCCGGCACGCGTTTGGGCGAGCTGTTCCAATTGCTTGTCATCGATAGCTTGACTGTTGGTAAGATCTTTCTGCTCTGCCCTGGCAGCCTCCTGCCTGTTGCCTGGCTTTTCTTTTTTAGCTTGTTCTCCTGACATACTGGTCCAGTCCATCTGTCGGTCGGCAGTTCCCTCGATACCAAGTGTTAAAACGGTTCTTTCATTTAGGAATTTGGCCAGCGCATTCAGTTTTTTTGTCGCACGCTCATTCAGCTCTGAAAGGCCAGATTCAAACTCAATAAAACGAAGTTCTTCGCCCTTGAAGCCATCGATTTCTGTGATGGTTGAAAACGGTGAGTTGCCAGCATCATCAATTTTTCCTGTGAGAGCACTTATAATAGCCTTGCCGATATCACATTTCGGGTCTTTAATATTCCCGTTTACAGGCACCTGAAGCGTGATGCGACCATTGTCGTCTTTCAGCAGCGCAACCCCGAGCGCCACCGGCAACTTAAGGGCATCAGGGCTGTCTACCTTCTCACCCAGGGTTAGTTGATCGATATAAATGCTATTGTCACCATCAACCCTATCATCATCAACACGATACTTCAGCTTCAGATGTAGTTTGCCCTGTGCGATTTTGTATCCGACATAATTGCCGGAATACGGGGAAACAGGTATGAGGTCAAAATCCTTTAAAGAAAAATCAACTTTGGTGTATTGCAGCGCATTCATAGGATTCATCTGACCGGCACTTTCGATAATGGCAGATTGGTCGATGTTGCCTTCTATCTTGAAATCAGCCCGAATTGAAGGATCTGAGGATAACCCCTTAACCGTTCCTTTGGTAATTTCCAAGTGGGTGGTGTAGGGTCCTTTGATTTGCAAAATTATAAAGTTGATCAATCGTTGCAGCAGATTTTTCTTCCCTTCTTGATCCTTTTTTTGAACGGGCGCAAAGGCATGAACGACATTGACCGTGCCGTCTTGGTCGATGGTTACTCTGGCCTGCGGTTTATTGATTAAAACTTTAGCCGCATGCAATCGGTTGGGAAGAAGGTCTATAACAATGCCGCTGGTTTTGAATTGCGCTAGTTTTATAAAATCTTTCGTTTGGAGGCGATCTTTAATCTCAAGGCCATCAAGACGCAACTCTCCTTGATAGCGAATTTGTGGTTGGCCTTCCTTGCCTTGGTATATAATGCGCCCTTTGGAACGAATGCTGCCCGTTGCGATTTGGGCGTTTGCCGCCGTGTCGACATATGGCTGGAAGGGTTTTAAAGCTATCTTGTCACAAAATACTTTTAAATCCGCCATCGGAGGGTCAATGCCGGCGGACCCATCCACCTTGACCGTTCCCGCCTGGTTTATTTGCAGTGCAATGCCGACTGTGGCCTTTACATTTTTCTTGTTACCCAGATTGTCTACCGTAACCTTGATGTCGTTAAAGGTGAAACGGGCTGGTTTGGGCAGTGTTCTATCTTCAATGGCAGCGCCCCAGTTGGTCACCTCAATTTTATTGATAGCCGCATACCAGGGCCGGCTTGCAGTCGTTTCCGGCTCAGTGGAGCTGGTGTTTTTCAGCTCCAATAATTTTTGCAGATCCGGTAGCAATAAACGCTGCAGGTGAAAGGTTCCGTCAGGTGCAAGCCATGATTCTATCCGGGCATCAGCGGTGTTAACCATTTTTACCGTGATTTCCCGGGTCCTTAAATCCGCACTGATCCCTTGCACAGAAAAGGACGGTAAAGAAATAAGTATCTTATCTTTACCTTTTTCAGTCAGCTGAAAATCTTTAAGTTCAAATTTGCCATTGTGTAGTTTAACGTCAAGTGTGTCATCGATGAATTCCAACGTATAATTTCCGGACGCTCTGGTTGTTCCTTTTATAATTTGGAAAGATACTTGGTCTTTTAAATGCTTCCAAAATTGGCTTAGATTATTGCCCGTCGTGGAAAAACTCCCCTGAACCCGGACAGGATTGACAGAGAGCTGCCCATCCAGCTGATATTGATCCCCGCTGGAGCCCACACCAACAAACTTGTAGGCACCTTGGCGTTCCTTCAAGGTGCTCAGGTTCTCCAAATTGAACGTAATGGGGGAAACCGTCTCATGGATCGGTTCTGTTCCAATCAAATCCTCAACGGTAAATTTTCCGTCTTTAACCTGAAGCTTTGCAATGACGGCGGGAGGTAATTCAGTTTTTTGATCAGGCGTTGGTTTGGGCCGGCTGAATTTTGTAAGTATATCGTCAATGTTCAGCTTTTTGTCGGGCAATAGCTTCAGCACTCCGAAAGGTGCCAGCAACCGGATTTCTTTGAACGTTACGGCCCACTTCACGATGGAAGAGAGCTGGGCATCAACAAATAGCTCCTCAAATCCTGCAAATGGGTCTCCGTCAATTTCGTAGATGGTTAGATTGGTTGTGGTGGAGGATAGGGCGAGGGGATTGAGTTTAATCGCTTCTATAGTGACTTTGCGGCCAATTTGACTGGACAATTCATTTTCCAGTCTGGGTTTAAGCAGGGGCGGGACGACCCAAAAGCCAGTAATCACGTAAAGTATAAAAAGGCTGATTAAGATAAAGCTTGATTTCTTGATTAACGGGATGGCTGATTTTTTCTTTTTTTGGTTCTGTGTCATGGTGTTTGCCCTTGAGAACTATAATCGAAAGTTCGAGGTCTGGTATCGATTCACGAGGGCTCCAGGTCCTTGTCCGCCACATCTTCCACACGACCAATACCCAACCGTCTTTTCACAGCACGGATGACATCATCCACGATCAGATAGAGTGCCGGTACATAGAGCAAGGTCAGCAGCGTGGCGGCCACCAGGCCAAAACTGATGCTCACCGCCATGGGGATGAGAAACTGGGCCTGAAAGCTCCGTTCCAGAAGCAATGGGAAAAGACCGGCAATGGTGGTTATCGAGGTTAGCAAAACCGGCCGGAAGCGTGATCGCCCCGATGCAATGACCGCCTCGACCACCGCCATTCCGCCGCGATGAGCCCGGTTGATGAAATCGATGAGGATCAAGGAATCGTTGACCACGATGCCGGACAGGGCCACGATACCGAAAATGCTGATGATGGTAAAAGCCAGACCCATCACCAGGTGTCCGCCAATGGCACCGATGAGCCCGAAGGGGATGGCCATCATGATGATCACCGGCTGGACGTAGGACCGGAACTGGGTGGCCAGCAGGAGAAAGATGGCCATGAGGGCCAGGGTGAACCCTTTCTTCAAGCTTTCCAGGGACTCCTGGGTCCGCTTTTCCTGCCCCTCCAGGTCGTAGCGCAGGCCCGGATTGTGCTTCATCAGCCGGGGGAGAAATTCCGCCTTGAGGTCGGTGACAATCTGGCTGGCGTTACCGATGTCCTCATCGATGTCGCTGCTCACCGTAATCACCCGCTTCCGGTCCACCCGCCGGATCAGGGAATAGGCCCGCGAGCGGGTCACATCGGCTATCTCGGTAAGAGGAATCTGTCGGCCGTCTGGTGTGCGGACGCGGGCCTGCTCGACGGCGTAGAGGGAGCGTCTGTCCTTGTCCGCGTAGCGGACCTGCACTTTCACATCATCTTTGCCGCGCTGGATGCGAAGGGCCTCTTCGCCGTAAAATCCCTGACGCAGCTGTCGGGCAATATCGCTCATGGTCACGCCGAGGCTCTGGGCACCGTCCTTGATCTTGAAGCGCCGCTCCGGTTTGCCGGGTTTAAAATCATCGGCGATGTCGTATGTTCCCGGGTACTTGGCCAACTCGTCCTTGAGTTCCGCCGCGGCCAGCTCTATTTGTCTGAAGTCATCGCCGATGAGCTGGATTTCGATGGGACTGCCCGCTGGTCCACCCTCGATGGTGAAGAAAGAAAGCCGGTCCAGCCCGGGAATTTCTCCGGCAAGGTTACGCCACTGGTTGATTACCGTGTTGACCGACAGTCTGGGTCGCTCGGCCGATGAGATCATTTCAATCCACACCTCGCCGCAGTGGCCGCCGATCTGCGCCGGCTTCCAGTCCCGCCGGGGAATAAAGCCGGTCAACGAGTAGGTATTGGTGATCAAGAATTTACCCTTGTCCAACTGCCTTTCGAACGCTTTGTTGAGTTTAACGGCCTGCTGTTCCAAAAAAGCGATGGTTTGCGCCGTGGTCTCCACCGGGGTTCCCAAGGGGTAATTGACTTCGGCAATCACCCAGTCGCTGTCACCCTTGGGCATGAAGACAAACGGCACATAGCCGCCGCGAAGAATGCCCAGGCTGATGATCAACACACCCAGGCCGATGGAAAAGGTGAAATACCGGTTTTTCACCACGTAGCGCAAGGTCGGCGTGTAGATACGATCAATGGCGAATTGGAGGCCCTCTTCGATGCGTCCCCTTACTCTTTCATGAATCGCCTGGCCGATCTTCTTACCGGCACGCCGACTCTTGAGTAGGGCCCCCTCCAGGTGCGCCGGAAGGATAATCAGGGCCTCTCCCAGTGAAACGATCAGGATGGCAATCACCGCCCGGGGCATGACACTGATAAATTTGCCCATGATGCCGGAAATGAACATCAGCGGGGTGAAGGCCACCATCGTCGTGATCACGGCCATGAGCACCGGGGCGCCGACTTCTCCCATGCCGTCCACCACGGCCCGGTCCGACGATTTCCCCTGGCCGTAATGGGTAAAGATGTTCTCGCCGACGATAATGGCATCGTCCACAAGGATGCCCAGGGTCATGATGAAGGCAAACAGGGAGATCATGTTGATGGTCTCCCCGTTATAATCCAGCACCATAAACGCCCCCATAAATGACACCGGAATACCCACGGACACCCAGAAAGCCAGCCTCAGGTTGAGAAACAGGGCCAGGACGATGAAGACGAGAATAATTCCCTGGAACCCGTTGCGCAGCAGCAGGTCGATGCGGTCCCGCACCATGGTGGACAGGTCGAACCAGGTGGCCAGCTGGATACCGGCAGGCATGCGGCTCCGGCTGTCTGCCACATATTGCCGCACCGTGTCTGAAATGGCGATCACATCCTCCTGGCTGGTGCGGTTGACCTGAACCAGTGCTGCGGGTTTGCCGTTGAATCGGGCCTTGATGTCCGTATCCTCGAACCCGTCGATTACCGTGGCCACCTGCCCCAGCCGCACCACGGTGCCGCTTGTATCGGTAATCAGCGGCAGGTCCTCGAACTCCCTGCCGGTGTAAAGCTGTCCCTTGGAGCGAACGAGAATTTCACCATGGTCGGTCTTGATGGTTCCCCCGGGGAGATCAAGGCTTCCGGTCCTCAGGGCCCGGACCACCTGGTCAAAACTCAGACCGTAGCGGCGGAGGTTCTCCTCGGACACCTCCACCGCGATCTCGTAGTCCCGCACCCCCACCAGGGTGGCCAGGGAGATGGGGCCGGTGTCCACCAGGTCGTCCCGAATGCGGTCCGCCGTCCGGCGAAGAAGCTTCTCGGGCACATCCCCGTATACCGCCACGGTAATGGCCGGGTTGCGGTTGATGATCTCGGTAATGATGGGGTCCTCGGCCTCATCGGGAAAGGTTTCGATGAGGTCGATCTCGTTCTTGATGTCGTCCATAATTTTCTGGACATCGGAGCCCTTGTCCAACTCAACGGTCACCGATCCGAGGCCCTCACGGGATGAGGAGTAGGTGCGGGTAATGCCCTCGATACCCTTGATCTTCTCCTCGATCTTGATGCAGATCCCCTCCTCCACCTCCGCCGGGCAGCCCTGCCACGATGACAAACATCATGACCAGGTTCACCGTGACGCGATTGTTAACGGACCATTGGGCGAGGCGTTTCATAAGGGATCGGATGTCCGAGGACGGAGGTCGGAAGTCGGAAGCTGGATGTCAGCATGAATCCATAATGAAAAATCAATCATCCGTGTGACCCCGATCCCCAATTATTGGTTAATCACACTTTTCCAGTTTTTCGTCAGCCGGTATAGCATGGCGTTGACGTGATCGTATTTCTTGTCCAAACGAACACATTCATCCTTTTCCAAATAGCCACAATCCTGGGCAAACCGCAGCCAACCCCGGGTCTCTTCAGACGATCCGAGCGCATCGTTGAGATGCCTGAAAAACACATTCTCATATTTTCGTTTGGCATATCCTTCGCGGATATTGATGGCCACCGATCTTGAAGATCGTCTGATCTGATCGGTCAGCGAATAGACCTCTTCTTTGGGAAAACGAATTGAGCACCTGGAAATCTCCATTGCCAGCGAATACGCCAACCGATAAACCTCCAAATCAGTGATCTTTTTGATAGCCATTTTGATTTTCCCAGCCAATCCGCCCTCCGCCCCATCCCCGACACCGCGCCGGAAAGCGGGGTGGTGATCACCAGGTCGCCGTCGGCAAGGCCATCGCTGATCAGCACGGATTTTTTAAAACGGCGCAGAATGGTCACCGGCTGTATGTTGAGCCGGTCATCGGCGGCGAGATAAACCGTATCCCCATCATGGATCAGGTGCCGGGGCAGCCGGTGGACATTTTCCACTTGCCGGCCCTTGATTCTCACCGTGACAAACATACCCGGCTTCATGCGGTCGGCCGCATGAGCAATGGAATCGAATGTGACCGGCTCGTCCACTTCGATGACCACGGGCAGGGTCCGCGTGGTCGGGTCCAGGGCGGCTTTCACCCGGGCCACGCGGCCATTCCACAGTTTCGGACGCACCGTTTCCGTGAACAGCACTTCTACCGGCAATCCCTCTCCTGAATCGATATCGTCGGGGAACCAGGCCAGATCCCCTACCGGGATCTTCACTTCGATGTCAAAGGCACCGGCCCGGTATACGCTCCCCACAGGTTGACCAACCGCAAGATGTTGACCGGTTTCCACCGCCTTTTCCGTTACCCAGGCATCGAATGGCGTGTCGATCTGACAGCGCTCCAGGTTCAAGATTGCCTGTTCCATGGCCACTTTGGCCATCTCCAGCTGGCTCTCCAGCCGAATCCGGTTGGGACCGGTGATAGCCAGCTGATTCTCCAGGGACTGCACCCGTTCCCGGCTGGTGAGATGCTGGCGATCCGCTTTGTCCAGAACACTCTGGGATGTCATGTCCTTTCCGGCCAGTTTCTTTAACCGATAGACCTCAGCCAGGGCCAGATCCACATCCAATCTCGCCAGTTTGAGGCTGGCATTGAGATTGAGAACGTCCTGCTCCAGACGATCCAGTTCGGCCTGCGCCTGGCGGATGCCCACCTTTGCCCGCCGTACCGCCAGTTCGTAGTCTCTCGGATCGATGGTCAACACCACCTCACCGGATTTCACGAACCCGCCTTCGATGAAGGCCGGATGCATGGCCACCACCTGCCCGCGCACCTCTGCCACCAGCTTTAAGGATTCCCGGGGCTGAACCGTTCCGTATGCCTCGACAATCATGGGAAGGTTCTGCGAACGGGTACGGACGACTTCCACCAGCCGTCCATCGGACGTGCGCTCCTGTTTCTCGGCCCGTGGCCGCATCTGCACCAGTACGAAAGCGATGGCCACTGAAACCAGCAAAACAACGGCAACACGAACGGTTTTAAACAAAGCCCCTTTTTTCATCGGGTTTGACCTCTATCGTCTTCATTCATCCGAACAGCGCCTCGGAAACGCACGGTGGGAATAGGCACCGAAAATCCAGATCGAGTGGTCAATCTATCGAATCGACGGCTGGTTTTCAACGTCTTTTTGGGATGCGGTGGTCAGGTATCAGGAAAAGTTCTGGACATTCCTGCAGACCGTTTGTATAGTAAAAATTGACGGTCTCGTAAAAAGTCCAACTTCTGCGTTGTGCTGCATTTCGTAATCATTCAACGTACGACAAGTACGCCTCATGATTACAAAATTTGCACGCCTTGAATTTGAACTTTTTACAAAACCGTCTAAATCAGACTTTTTACGAGTTCATCAAAATTGAAGTAAATATAAGTGGATCTTTACCAATATAGTTGGCTTGATCCAGAGGGGTCAAGGGGTCAAGGATTCTCGGATTCAAGTGAATTACTGCGTACGTTCAGATTGTAAAATCAACCTAATCCAAAAAATTCTGGACATTCCTGCAGTCCCTTTGTATAGAGAAAATTGAAATAAACTCAAACGAAAACTTTTTCCCGAAAAGCACAATCAAAATCGATTCTATCTTCATAAAAACATAGACATTACAAACGGATAAACAATCTACTGGTCGTAATCCAAAAGGCGGAGCTATATCGCCTGTAACAGTTCAACACACATCTAATCCGAAGCTTAGGGCCTCGGAAATAAATAAATCCACAGTCTTGCTTGTAGGCCAGTCCCGCCCCTGGCGGGATGAAACCACGTATGGATGAATCTGCTGAAGCCTGAATTTGTCCCATCAAGCCGAAGTTGCGAGCAAAATTGGCCTTCTTTGCCAGGCCATTTTATCCTCTACTCCAAAATAGACTTGACTATTTTGGAGTAGAGGATAAAATGGCCACATGCGTTATATCATGCCCCCTATATGCAGCGATTTGAAAAAAAAGATGGTCTTCGTCGGCGGCCCACGTCAGGTCGGCAAGACCACCTTGGCGAGAGCGATCCTGGATTCGTCACCGGAAGGGGGGCGCTATTTCAACTGGGATTATGACGAAGATCGCCGCGATATTATCAGCAAGAGATGGCATGACAGGGACACCCTGCTGGTATTCGATGAGTTGCATAAATACCCGCGATGGAAAAACTGGCTGAAAGGAATCTACGATGTATCCCACCGGCATCATTCCTTCCTGGTGACAGGATCCGCCCGGCTGGATGTCTACCGGCGTGGGGGCGATTCCCTGATGGGGCGCTATCACTACTGGCGGCTGCACCCGTTTACCCTGGATGAGTGCCCGGCAGGAATTGCGCCAATAGATGCGTACCGCCGCCTGATGGCCGTAGGCGGATTTCCGGAACCGTTTCTGGATGGGGATGAAAGGGAAGCACGGCGTTGGCGCAGGGAACGCTTCGATCGCGTCCTGCGAGAGGATATCCGCGATCTTGAACCAATCCGCAATATTCAGCTCTTGGGGCTATTTCTGGATGCGCTTCGCCATCGCGTGGGCGGGCTGGTCACGCTTTCAAATCTGGCTGGAGAAATACAGGTATCACCGAAAACCGCCAAAGCCTGGCTTGAATTGCTTGAACGGATGTACCTCGTTTTTGCCGTTCGACCCTATACCCGCTCCCTGCCAAGGGCTATTTTAAAACCGCCAAAGGTCTATTTTTTCGACAACGCCGATGTGATTGGTGATGAAGGCGCCAAATTTGAAAATCTGGTAGCAACGCATTTGCTCAAAAGAATCCACTATTTCGAAGATCATGAGGGACACCGCTGGGAGTTGCGATACCTTCGTGACAAGGAAGGACGGGAGATCGATTTCGTCGTCCTTAAAAACGGAGAAATCCAGGAATTGATCGAGGTAAAGTATACAGAGGAAAATGTATCCCGTTCGCTTCGATATTATGCCGAACGGCTTCGACCCCCCAAAACTACCCAGATCGTAGCCAACCTGAAAAAACCTTACAGTAGCGGTAAAATTTCGGTCATCGACCCGCTGTCCTACTTCCGTGGACCATTCTCCGGCCCCATGACCGATTAAAAAGCTGGGCTATTGTCCGGTTTTGGAAGTTGGACATTCAATGCCCAACCGTCTTTTCTCCGCCAAGCTCGCCAAGAAATGATAAAAACAATGGCAACAGTTCTTTTTAACACCGATTTTCGCGTTGTGAAAGTACGCTAAACAATAGTCCTATCTGAAGAAAGTTCATTATCCAAAATATGCACGTGATTTAGGCATGTTACCATCTATTTTTAGAAAAGGCACCA
>JABZFO010000142.1 GCA_014237405.1 Desulfosarcina sp.
TTTTTTGCATAAAAAAAGCCTCCTTGCCGGAGGCTCATCTAATTTGAAAATTTCTTCCCGTTTGTCAATGATTATGAAAATCCTGCAGACTGCCGCTCCTTTATTTGCGGGGATCTACAGCATCTCGGGGGTCAGGTTATTAATGTTTTCAGAATTTAACAAATTTCGATGATCAATCATGGGGCCTCCTATGCTATTAGGTTCCATGTTGATCATACGAAATGAAAACTGCTTTGTTCAGCTATTTGATATTATATTAAAAACCAGTCATTCAATTGGTGGGTTTATTTATTTCCAAGCCCCTTAGTCTTCGCTAAATTTGGGGTTGATTCCATTATTCAATAAATCAAGTGTTTAAGAGGCTTATATGGAAACAAAGATCAGTCGACGAAACATGTTGAAGAAGATCGCTATCTTTGGTGGGGGTCTCGCCGCATCTCCTCCTGTAAGGATAGGGGCAGGATTAAGTGCTCTTGAAGCTCTTGTTGGATGTGCAACATCCCCAGAGATTAGTTCAGAGAAGAGCAGACATGTATACCCAAAATTACCCGGCAAAAAAATCCAGCCTTATGGTGAAGGTTGTATGATCGGATTTATGGTTGATGATATAAATGATCGTGCTCGTGGCGGATACAGTTGGTTAGAGATGATGATTGGAATGGGGCCAAGGATAATGATGCCACCTTATCGCGAGATGTCACCAGCAGTAGTTCGACAACATAGAACTTTTAAGAGTGAAGTGAATGTGCCAGAAAAGTTGATCATGCATGATGTGGCACATACATTTTTATTTAGGGACATAACATATGATTTAACAGGAATAAATTTCTCACAGCTAGCTGATGATAAACCGTTTAGAGAAAAGATAGAGATCTATGCAAAGAATATCACAAAAATTAAACGACCTATTTTTTTCACAACAATGTGGGAAATGAATGGTCCTTGGTGGCCATGGAGCATGGATTCTAATAATTTCAAAAAGACATGGAGAGCAATGCATAAGATATTCGAGGATAATGGAGCGAATGAATATGCCACTTGGGTCTGGGAACCATATGCGACATTCCCGCTCATTATGAGAGACGTAAATCCTCCAAACCTGTACTATCCTGGAGATGATGTAGTGGATTGGATAGGTCTTTCTGTCTATAGACGTGGAGGAAGTCGAGCTGTTGACAAAAGTTTTAATCATTTAGGAGGACCCTCTATTCACAATCTACATCGTAGTCATAAAGATAAACCACTGATTATATCTGAAATGGGTTGTACAAAAGATTCAGTTCAACCAAGATGGTTTAAGAATGCTTTTAGGTACATCAAAAAGAGGCCATATATTAAGGCAGCTGTGATATGGGATAGTGTTAACGTTGGTATCGGCGATGATCATACAGTATCCGAAAAATCATTCGAAGTCCTAAAAGAGATATTCAAGGATTCATACTTCATAGGCATAAGAAAATAATCTTCCGAAATATTTTAATACCTCCCAACGCTTGGTTATCCAATCTGAGACCATATTTTTCTTAGCGGACCAAATGGCAGTTATCGGATCGAAGCGAATTGGTCAATATGCAGGCACAAAGGATATTTTGCAATGACTTTGCAAAATGCGGAAATTGGGTGCGTATAGGGTGCAAAATAGGGCAAAATTTAGTAACCTGTTGACCGTTCACTATTAATAAAATCAACTGGTTACGTATTTAAATTGAATCTCCCCTTCGGCACCATACATGAAAAAAAGGCTGTAATCCCTTTGGGTTGCAGCCTTTCTATTTTGGTGGGTTGCGGATAGCCTAAATAATACACGTTCTGCACGAGCGTTATATATTAAAATCATTGTTTTATATGCTTTTAACTTTTTGTTGACATAAGGGATATAGAATGTCCCCCAATAGTCCCAATCCGGTGACGCCCAAATTCATGTCGCTTTCCAAAAGGAGCGTGAAAGTGTATTGAAGCCTCCCCGCAACAAGCCGTGGGGAATGCGCTCGCGATCTAGTTCAACTATGCTCCAACAACCGGCTAAAGGTTGCCAAGTTTCCCCATTTGGCGTATTGGTTTCCAACATGCTTGGCCCGATATAGGCTTTTTGATATTTTTGCAGAAACCGTGAAACAAGGGACATTGACCATGGTCGCATTGATGGACAAACTATCGCATCTTTCCTATGTTCAGGCCTGTAAACTGCTGGGGCCCGAAGGCAAAAAGCTCATCCTGGCAGGCGGGAAATGGGATATCGACCTGTTCGAACAGGTAACCCTCAACAGCCAACGCTTCAGGCTCGATCTTGGTGACGTCAGGGTCGAGATTGCACTGGACCCCATGAAACCCCGGCGTTTGAATATCCAATGCAGCCGTTGTCCGCAAAGTTGTGAACATCAGGGAGCAGCGCTTGCGCTGATTCTCGAGGAGAAATTGTCCCTGGGCCTAGCGGCACCGCCTCCCGAAAGGGTGCCCATGGAAAGTCTAGATGAAAAGGCCTTGGTCAAACAGGCCGTCAACGACCGGTATAAACGTGCCCAAACGGAAAAAATGCGCTTGGAATCCCTGGATCCGGGTCAGCTCTGGGCCGACTACATCGTCACCAGCCAGGTTTCCGGAAAAAGCTACCGGATTGCCTTAAGGGGTTGGGAGCCGGGCCAGTCGTACTGTTCGTGCCCCGATTTTCGTAAAAATACGCTGGGTACCTGCAAGCACATCCTGCATGCCATCGACAAGGTAAAGAAGAAATTCAGGAAGGCCGTCAGGGAGACACCGGCTGAAATCAAAGACGTCTGTGTATACCTGCAATACGGCCGGCAGCTTGGACTCCACATGCTGATCCCGCAAAATCTTGTCCCGGAAGCGGCGCAGCACCTGCTGCCGTTTAAGGACGGATTCATCGGCGATGTAAAGGCGCTGCTGCGCACTATCGGCCAGGTGGAAAACCTTGGGATTCAGGTGACCATCTATCCCGATGCCGAAGAGTACATGAACCAGAAGCTGTTTCAAGCGCGTGTGGCCCAAAGTGTCGCTGAAATTCGTAAAGATCCCGGCAGTCATCCCTTTCGCAAGTCCCTCTTAAAGACCGAACTGCTTCCCTACCAACTGGATGGCATCGCTTTTGCCGTGGGCGTCGGCCGGGCTATTTTGGCGGACGACATGGGTCTCGGCAAAACCATCCAGGGAATCGGCGTGGCCGAACTGCTGTCATGTCACGCACCGGTCACGAAGGTGCTGGTGGTTTGCCCCGCGTCTTTGAAATCCCAGTGGCGCCTTGAAATCCAGCGGTTCAGCAATCGTAGCTGCAACCTGGTATTGGGCACCGCCGAGCAGCGCGCGCAACAGTATGGCGGCGACGATTTTTTTTGCGTCTGCAATTATGAGCAGGTATTGCGTGATGTTCTCTCCATTGAACGTGTTCGGTGGGACTTGATCATCCTTGACGAGGGACAGCGCATAAAGAACTGGGAGGCCAAAACCAGCCGCGTGATCAAGGCCCTGAAATCCCCCTTTGCCCTGGTGCTTACCGGAACCCCCCTTGAAAATCGCATCGACGATCTCTTTTCGGTAGTTGAATTTATCGACGACCGTCGCCTGGGACCGGCCTTTCGATTCTTCAACCGCCACAAGGTGGTTGATGAAAAAGGCAAGCTGTTGGGTTACAAGAACCTGGATCAGCTGAGAGAAAGGTTAAAACCGCTGCTGCTGCGCCGCACACGTCAGGAAGTGATGAAGGACCTGCCCCCGCGCTCCACCGAGGTGTTACGGATCCCACCGACGGAAGAACAGCTGGAGTTGAATAACACCCATGCGCGCATTGTGCAGACCATTATCAGTAAAAAATACCTTACGGAGATGGATCTGATCAGGCTTCAAAAAGCGCTGCTCATGTGTCGCATGAGCGCCAACAGCACCTTTCTGGTGGACAAACAGCCGCCGGGATACTCCAGCAAGCTGGAAGAACTGGATCTGTTACTGGAACAGCTCATGGGAGAAGCAGGGCGCAAGATCGTACTCTTCTCGGAGTGGACCACCATGTTGAACCTGATCGAACCCCTGCTGGAAAAACACAAACTGGACTATGTGCGTCTGGACGGCTCGGTTCCCCAGAAAAAGCGGCAGGGGCTCATGCACCAGTTCCAGAACGACCCTGCCTGCAAGCTGTTTATCACCACTAATGCCGGCTCAACGGGATTGAACCTCCAGGCCGCCGACACCGTTATCAATGTGGATCTTCCCTGGAATCCGGCCGTGCTGGAACAGCGTATCGGCCGGGCCCACCGCATGGGCCAGAAACGGCCAGTCCAGGTTTTTCTACTGGTGACCAAAGACACACTGGAAGAAAATCTCCTGGCAACGCTCTCTGCCAAACATGAGCTTTCCCTGGCGGTGCTGGACCCGGAATCCGAAGCAACGCAAGTCAACCTGGCGGCCGGTATGGAAGAGTTGAAACGGCGAATGGAAATTCTGCTGGGAACCAAGCCCGATGCCGCCGAAGATGAAAGCATGAAGACCCAAGTCGAACAGGAAGCACGGCAACTGGCGAAAAAGCAAAAGGTCGCTGCTGCCGGCGGGCAGCTCGTGGGGGCGGCCTTCGCTTTTATCGGGGAGATGTTCTCCACAAATGAAGAATCCGACAAGGTTGCCCGGCTGACTGGGGCCTTTAAGGAGAAACTCGGCGAATGCCTGGAAAAAACAGAGGATGGCAGCCTTCAAATGACCATTTCACTCCCCGATGAGGCCTTCCTCGAGAACATGGCCAGATCACTGGCCCACATGGTAGAGGCCGGTCAGCCGTAAGGAAAGCATAGGGGCGGAACGATCAATCTAAAATCGCCTTTAACAGAGCATCGCGTGCATCCGATTAAAACCACTTGCCCCTCTAAAAATCGGCAAGATTAGGCTTGACAAAAAGCCAGGAAGGTAGATAAATACCTGAAAGTAAAAAAAATAGAAAATATCAAAATCGGCAAAAAAACCGGCAATGTATGCGCGAATCGATCAAATGACCCCGTTTTTTCCTCCAGAAAATGAGGAGTTGAC
>JABZFO010000150.1 GCA_014237405.1 Desulfosarcina sp.
GTCCTGGACATGAATCTCATCGATTCGGCGGTGGGGGAAAAGGGTAAGTGGACCTATGCCTTTCGCCGGCTGATGGACACCGGTGCGCCGGTCATGTTCAGTTCCGACTGCCCGGTGTGTGATCCCGACCCCCTGGCGGGGATTCATGCCGCGGTGACACGACAACGGGCCGACGGCACACCGGAAGGCGGCTGGCATTCGGAAAACTGCATAACGGTGGCCGAAGCAATTCAAGCCTACACTGCCGCCCCGGCGGCCGTCCACAATGCCCTTGATCTGGGCATAATCGCACCGGGCAAAAAGGCGGATCTGGCAGTACTCAGCGAGAATATTTTAACATCACCGTCATCCCGGATGCCCCAGGTTCAAGTTGACATGACCCTGTTTGACGGCCGGATCGTGCACCGGCGTTTTTGATACACTCGTAAAAAGTCCCATTTCAGACGGACTCGTAAAAAGTCCGAAATCAAGGCTTGCGAATCCTGAGAATACCGCTATCGCGGGTGCCGTAGGCAGTGTACTTAGTGTACTCCGCAGTGACGAAGGATGAAGCGTAACGCAGATATCGGACTTTTTACGAGTCCGTCAATTTTAGGAGAAAACATGCCCAATACTGCAGACCGCCTGACCTTTTTCACCGAGTCGGTCATTCGCGAGATGACCCGTGTATCCAATCAATACGGTGCCGTCAACCTCTCCCAGGGGTTTCCCGATGCCGACCCGCCGCCGGAGGTTCTGGCCGCCGGCAAAAGGGCCATGGCCGAAGGCCCGCATCAATACGCCATCACCTGGGGTGCACCACGGTTTCGGGAAGCGCTCGTGAAAAAACAGCGCCACTGGATGGGGTTGGACCTGGATCCCGAGGCCCATGTGGTGGTGACCTGCGGCAGCACCGAAGCGATGATGACCGCCATGATGACCGCCTGCAACCCCGGGGATAAGGTTATTATTTTTTCCCCCTATTATGAAAACTACGGGGCAGACACCATTCTCAGCGGCGCCCGGCCTATTTACGTTCCCCTGCAACCCCCGGATTTCAATTTTGATCCGGATGAACTGAGGGCGGCATTTATGCAGAGGCCAAAGGCGGTGGTGTTGTGCAACCCGGCAAACCCATCGGGAAAAGTCTTCTCGCTGGAGGAACTTGAAACCATCGCCGACCTTGCAAAGGAGTTTGATGCCTTCGTGATCACCGACGAAGTCTATGAGCATATCGTCTACAGTCCCCACCATCACCACTATATGGCCTCCCTGCCGGAGATGTTCGACCGGACCATTTCGTGCAGTTCCCTGTCCAAGACCTATAACATGACCGGGTGGCGGCTCGGCTATGTCATCGGGCCTGAATCGGTCATTGCCGGCGCCCGAAAAGTGCACGATTTTCTCACCGTTGGTGCAGCGGCCCCCCTGCAGGAGGCCGCCGTCACCGCACTGGAACTGCCCTTGAGCTACTATGAGCAGTTGACAGCGGATTACACGCGTAAAAGAGATCTGTTTCTGGGCTATCTGGATGAAGCTGGACTCTCCTATACCAAACCTCAGGGGGCCTACTACGTAATGGTGGACTGCACGGCCTTTGGCGTGACCGACGACAACGAATTCTGCCGCTGGATGGCCAGAGAGGTGGGCGTGGCCGCCGTGCCCGGCTCAAGCTTTTTCCACGAACCGGTGAACCACTTGATCCGGCTGCACTTTTCACGATCTGAGGAGATTCTCACTGAAACCGGCAAGCGGCTGAAAAAGCTGAAATCCCTTATTTCAGGACCTCGGAAATAATTAAATCCACGATCTTACTTGTCTTTTTGCCCGTGTTCTGCGTTGCGTCGATGGCCACATACAACCAGTATGAAACCATCGACGCGCCTTGACCACAAACAAAAATCCGGCGTCATCTCTGTGTATTTTATTTTTTCCGAGGCCCTAACGAAAAGATTGCAGGGTCTGTCATCCAGCACGGCCATCACAACAGCCGCATTTATGTCATGCATCTGAATACGGAAGATACCGGGAGCCTGATTTCAAAGCTCGACAGGATGGCAATTGAGAATGGCTACGGAAAAATTTTTGCCAAAATCCCCGCCACACGCTGGAAGGCCTTTAAATCTGCCGGCTACACCAAAGAAGCGGTCGTCTCGAAATTCTTCAAGGGAAAAACCGACGGCATCTTTGTCGCCAAATATTTTTCAGCGGAAAGGCAGAAGACAAGAAACCAGACATGTGTTGACCAGATGGAAAGCAATTCCAATGGCTACCCTCGGACTAAGCGCATCACACCGCCGATTATCGCGTGCACGCCATCGGATGCCGAGGAGATGGGCAACCTCTATCGCCAGGTTTTCGAATCCTATCCCTTCCCGATCCATCAGCCTGAGTATCTCAAACGAATGATGGGAAAAAATGCGTTCTACTTTTGCATCCACGTCAAAAAGAAGATCGCCGCAGTTGCAGCGGCAGAAACCGATTCCGCCAGCATGACCTGTGAAATGACCGATTTTGCCACCTTGCCCGAACACAGGGGAAAAGGACTCGCGAGAAAACTATTGGGTCGATTGGATGATGAAGCGCGTAAACATGGCATGAAGACGGCCTACACGATTGCACGGGCTGATTCCCACGGAATGAACCGGGTCTTCAAAAGGAAGGGATACCAATACGCGGGTCTTCTAAACAACAACTCTCAGATCTGCGGTAGCATCCGGAGCATGACGGTTTGGTATAAGCATTTGTGAGTATAGAACAATTCCACCTTACGCCGCTTCATTCAGCACCATCATCATCAGGCAGCGCTTCCTCCTGTTGTTTCATATTCAAGACATAACCGGTGTCCGGCAGCATATCCTGGAATGCCTGCCCGTATATTTCCCAGATGGTAACAAAAAGGGCGGCGACGATGGGGCCGATGACCACCCCCACTATGCCGAACATAAAGATGCCGCCCAGGGTGCCGAAAAATATCATCAGCTCATGCATCTGCGTATCTTTGCCCACGAGAATCGGCCGAAGCAGGTTGTCCACACTACCGACCACGAGCCCGCAGAAAACGAACAGCCCCACGGCCTTGCCGATGGCGCCGCCTAATCCCAATATGACCGCCGCCGGCAGCCAGATAACGGCGGTTCCCACGCTGGGGATGATTGACAGCACCACCATAATCGTGCCCCAGAACGCAGCGCTGGGAATGCCTACCACCCAGAAGGCCACACCGGCCAGCCCGCCCTGGAGGATGCCGATGACCGCGGTACCTTTCAATGTAGCGCGGGTGACCGAAGTGAACCTTTCCAGCATCTGCTGTTCGTCATGGTCCTGAAGCGGCAGGTAATATAGAATTTTTTCCAGCAATTTCTCCCCGTCAATCAAAAAGAAATACATGGTATAGAGCCACGTAAAGAGCATGAAAAGAAAGCTAACGGCACCCATCGTTGCCGATGAAAGGTTGTTGATCAAAAACTGGCTGATGCTGCCGACCATTTCACCGGCCTTGCGCAGGATGAGCTGGCTGTGGGGGGCAATTTTGTCATAATACGGGATTGTCGCCAGAAATTCGGAAAACGCACCCGGCTGGCTGATCTGCGCCTTTACCCATGGTGTGGCAGACTGGCCGACCTTGATGGCCTGGCCGGTCACGACCCCCGTGAGCACGGCCAGGGGCAGCAGGACAACGGCAAGTGCCGAAAAGATGGCGGCCAGAAAAATAGCCATTAAAAAGGACCGTATCATCGAGAGAAATATGGCCGAAATAAATACGACCAGCAGAACGACCACGAATTTATTCACTCTGTCGTCACTCATGATTGTCTTGCTCCGATCTGGTTACCGGCCTGCTGCAAGGCCCTGGTGATGGGTGATAAAATCTTTAGAAAAATTGATTCTACCCTAAAATGCCCTGGAGTACAAACCAATAGCCTGATATTCATCCGCAAAAAATATCTGTCCCTTCGGTTCCCCATCTATATGAGGATGACATTTTGGGTAAAGGCATTGGTGGTTTTAATTGCTGTTTCCTCGAAATATACCGTCTGATTTATTCTATTCAGGCAGAAATGTTAAACGGAGATTTGACCGGTGCGGATCAGTGATTGGCTGGCCGTAACCAGCAAAGAAGAAATAGCGGGTGCAAACAGCAGGCAAAAGCGACAGCCGTGCCGAATGGAAAATTTAAAGATCAAGCGAAAAAAGTTTACTATTTTACAGGCAGAGGTGTCTTTTTACTTGACCAGCCCTTTAATGGGTGCCCCTAAATAAACCCTAAACTCTGATGATTGAATTCATGGGCCAGATGGATGTGGCTTTCGGGTATCCATTGCAAACTTCTGTCTTCAGGCTGATCACCTTGACGCCTTGTTTAGTTGAGATATCTCAGCCCCATGCCAAAACGAATGGCGTTTTCGTCAGTCAGTTCCCTCCACCATTTGACTTCCGCCAGGCAGATGGATCGCGGCCGCTCTTCGTCGGCAATGGATGACGGCATTGTCGGGTAGCTGACCATCCTCACGATGAGAATGGTTCCTGACTTATATTTATAGGACGTCTCGATATAGGACCCTCCGCTCGAAAAATTGCGCATGACGCCATCTGACGCACGGAGAGCCCAACTGCTGGCGTATGGCCGGCATGTGATTGCTGCCTCAGTGGGATTTCGCGGTACAAACCGCTTTATAACTTTTTTCTCCATTGTGTCTTCCATTTTTCACCATGTGATCCGACGGTATCATCCGCACTTTCATGTCTGCGCAGCACCCTTGCTGAGTTTGTCGACCCAATCGTGAAGAATGCGACAGATGGCTTTTGAACAGCCACAGGCAGCGAAGGAAGACCTGAAAGGAGATGCTACAGGCTGATCACCGAATTATGACTGTCTCCAAAAGGGGTCGGTAGATAGTCGTCGGCATCGGGATCGTTTTCCCAGTGGGATTGTCCCAACAGATAGCGGAACTGGTATGACCGCCCACCACATGCGCCTGCTTCGCTGCATTTCCCACCTTCTCCGGAATTTTAAAAGTGACCTTGCACACGGGTTTGCTTTTCAAAGACTTTTTGCGAATAGCCATTTCTTACCTCCGTTTGCTGAATACTTCTGATGAATCGGGTTAGGGCCGCGGAAAAAATAAACTGATTTCCTTCATTTTGTCCATAGGGGGAGGCCTTAATTTGCCTGGGGGAAACTCCCTGAAGGGAGTTTCCCCTACCAATTGGAGAGTGATAATTTCTTGCGTTTCGGGAGGTCGTTTACTCTTTCCAGAGATCTATGTCGATAAGGCCGATCTTTGCAGCATAGCGTACAAGCTCGATAGTGTTTTGCAAACCCAGCTTTCGCATAATATTGGAGCGGTGGTTTTCAGCCGTTTTAGGACTGATGAATAGCTTGTCGGCAACTTGAACTGCGTTCATTCCTTCGGCCACCATAGCCATGACCTCTTGCTCTCTGGGTGTCAGGGCCTCATAACCGGGTTTTGCTGAAATCGATTTCTTTGCAGGCAATGTGGCCAGCTTTTTCACCATCTTCTGAGAGACCGAGGTGTCCATATAATAGTCACCATTTAATATATGCGCTATCGCATTTAATAGCGTGTCTGCAGCCGACTCTTTAACAATGTAGCCCATTGCCCCGTATTGAAATGATTTGACGATATAGTCTATTTTGGAATGCATGCTGACTATCAATATTCCGGTTTTAACGGAAGATTGTAATATGTCACCAATCAGGTTAAGCCCTCCTATGTCGGGCAAGGATAAGTCCAGCAAGACCAAATCAGGTTTGAGGTCTTTAACCATCTGAAGGCCTTCACGCCCGGTGCCTGTTTCCCCAACCACTTCATACTTGGGCTTTCGATTTAAAATCGTTTTGATGCCCTCACGGAAAAGAGGATGGTCGTCGATAATTATAATGCGTTTCTTCTGAACCACCATTTCTTTTTCCTTTCATGAAAGGAATTTTTATAAAAATTTTAGTGCCCTGTTTGGAACTAGATTTTATCTTTATAAGGCCTTGCAGCAGATTGACCCTTTCTACCATACTTCGCAGACCCATCCGTTTTGTTCTATCTAATTCAGCCTCTCTGGCCTTCACATCAAAACCTTTTCCATCATCTTCAATGCGCAGGATTATGTTTGGGTATGATGCGACCAAGACAATCTTCACATGATTGGCATCTGCATGTTTTCGAATATTGTTGAGCCCTTCTTGAATCAACCGGTAAATGTTGATCTCCACCGATGAATCATGCCTCAAAACTTCTATCCCCGTGGGAATAAAATCAACACTAAGCCCGGTAAAATCGGAAAACTCTTCGCAAAGTTGAAAAATAGTTTGTGTAATACCGAGCTGCTCAAGGCTCGGGGGGTGTAAACCGTATGAAAGCTCTCGTACAGCATTAATCGTCTGTTTGATAAGTTTAGACTGTTTGTCCATCTTTTCTGCTAATTCAGGTGGAATTTCAGATCGATTGTCAAAAAAGGTGTCACAGCTAATCTTCAAATAGGAAAGGTTCTGGGCGATACCATCATGTAACTCGTAAGATATCATTTGCCTTTCATTTTCCTGGGCTTCTATCAGCATATGCGAAAGATTTCGAACAAGGTCCTCGATACGTTTGCGTTCGGTGATATCCACTGCGGCAAAAATAATACCTTTCGTGGAATCTGAGGGATCGAGTCGGCACCCCTGAAGATAGCTGTGAATCTTTCCCCCGTTCTTGGTCACCCACTGTGTCTCTATTGTTCCGACACCATTCTGTTCAATTGCGGTGTATAAGTTACGACCTACACGCTCGTATTCCTCGATATCTGAATAGAACATTCGGACACTCCGACCCAACAGAGAATCCGCTTCATAGCCCAATATGCGGTACATGGCCTGGTTGGCCCACCCCACAATTCGGTTACGAACCAAACAGATTCCAATCGGAGAAGCGGCAAGAATCGCCTTCAAGGTGGACTCACTCTTTCGCAGGGCCTGCTCTGATTGTTTGCGCTCGGTTATGTCCGAGATAACCCCGATTAAGCCCACAACATTTTCGAAAGAATTTTTTATGGTAGCCTTGTCAAAAATAACATCTCGAAGCGCCCCGTCGGTTCTTTTTAATTGCCACTCGTAGTGTTGCTTGCCTGGTTTTTCGAAAAGTGCCAAGTCCATCTCGTAGTACTTGTCGGCGATTTCTTTAGGCCCAAATTCGTAGATTGTCTTACCGACGATATCTGAACGCGATTTACCGGTAAAATCCTCAAAAGCCCTGTTACAACCTAAATACCTGCCACGTGCATCTTTATAGAATACCGGATTGGGGATCGTCTCAAGCAGCGTATTTAAAAAATCCTTCTGTTCCCCTAGCTTCGCCTCAGCTTGTTTACGTTCTTCTATTTCCTGCTTTAACTGCTCGTTTGTTTTCAGCAATTGCGTCGTACGTTCTTGGACATGCAACTCGAGCGTGTCCAAGGCTTGCCGCAACGCAGCTTCCGCCTGTATTTTTTCCGTAATGTTCGTAACAACTGATATAAACCCGGTAACGCGGTTTTGAGAGTCTTTTTTGTAATCCCAGTCCACCTGTACGTCTATAACACTTCCTTCTTTTGTTCGGATTTTAGTAATATATGGAACTGGCAGCGGCTGCTTTTTTACCAATGTCGCCATATAGTCAGCCAGTTCAGTGCGCGCGGAATCGGAAACCTGCAGGTCCAATATTGATTGCCCTATCATTGTATCCCCGGTATATCCAAAGATCCTGTTATGGGCAGAGTTTGCTGAGGTTATCGTACCGGTTGTATCTATTTCCTGAATTCCATGGGGACTTGCTTCGGCAAGCTTTCGATATCTCATCCTGCTTTGTTTCAGCGCTTTTTCTGCCAGTTTCTGTTCAGTAATCTCCAAGGTGAGCTCAATCATGCCGGTGATCTCGCCCTTGGAGTCCATTGTGGGGATACATTTAATATACCAAAACCGCCCATCCCGGGTCATTTTTTCCAATGCGTGTGGCTGCCCGATTTCGCGAGATACCTTTATCGGGCAGTCTTCACATTGATCGGAGCGTTTGGCCCATATTTCATAGCAGTGTCTACCTACTAAATTTTCGACCGTCATATCCACCGATTCGCAAGCAGCCCGATTGGCCCATAGCACTCTCATTTCCATGTCAAGGTAAACGACATATTCTCGCAGGTTGTCGAGTATGATCTTTTTTTCATCTTTTTCATGGATAAGCGCCTTTTCAAGAAACATTTTCTCAACTTCCAAATCGCTGATTCTTTGGCGCATCTCTTCCAACCTATCTAAATTATCGTTTTTTTGCTTATCCTGGTCCTTCATAATGAATTGTGACTGTCGTTGCTTTGAATATGATCCGTTTTTTCATCTGCCTGCGCCTTTACCGGGAGAGCGATCCGGTGTCTTCAAACCACACCTAAGGCTGGTCAAACGGTATGGTTACATGGTAGACACCGCTCTCCTTTTCCGTCAGGACCGGCAGGCCGCTCTTATAAAAAACCTTCATTATGGCGATGTTGGACAGGAGCACGTCAGCCCAAAACCCCTTTATTCCCCTTTCCTTGGCGAGTCTGGCCCACTCACCTTCTGCATCCACGAGGTATCGCGCTTCGGAGACGATAGATCCTCGCCCGGGTTTACCGGCAACACCGACGATGGACATGACATTGTTCCAGTCTACGTTGACATAGGTTTGCATCCGGGTGTGCGGCATCGCCTTAAGAGAGGAAAAATATCGGTAGTAGACCGCCTCGTCAGAAAACCGGTAAAAGAGCCGCCGCATCTCTTCTTCGTCCGAAGGCCTGATGGGCCTGAACCGGATCTCCACACCTCCCTTGAACTGGTGACACTCATTGATGTGCGAAGGATAACGGAAGGCGCTTTCTTCCAGGTAGATCTGGTCCCGATAGAGTATGTTCTCCTTCTTTGCAGCGGAAATCAATTCGACGCGATCGTCAGGATGGGCGATTTCAATCAATGCCTGTGCCCGCTCCCGGAGCGTGAGGCCCTTGAGGCTGGCCACTCCGAATTCCGTCACCACATAATCCACGGCCTCTCTGAAATCGACCCGGTTTTTCAACCCCTCAATGGAGGTGGTGATGTTGGCGGCACCCCGGTGGTTTCGGCTTGGAAGCCCGAATATTGTGTACCCCCCTTCCGAGATCTGGGCACCGTTCAAAAAGGCGAGCACCTCAGCCGGTCCGGACGCCACGTTGCCAAGGCCCGCATGCAGCGCAATTCTTCCGGTGATGTCCACTCTCCTGGCGGAAATAATGGCTGCAAAACGTGGGTTTCGGCCAATACTCAACGGGTCGAAAACCTTGTCCACAGGCTGGAATTCGACCCCTGGGTTCTGGTCCAGCCATTGAAGCAGTTCCTCCGTACCGAACGCATAAGAAGTGATGGATTTTCTTTTGAACAGCTCTTTGTAGCGATTGGTGACAGCACCGCTTTTCACCAGATCCATGAGTGCGTCGCTGAAAAACGGTGAGTGGATGCCCAGATGCTGTTTCCGGGTCAGTGTTCGACTGACCGCTTCAAACAAAGGGCCCATGGAAAAGGCAATGCAGCTTTGATCTTCAATCAACGGCTCGATGTTGGCGGCGATCAGATTGAAGACCGGCGCAGCGCGCCACCGCTCAAAGTACACCGGCGGTTCGTCCGATTGCACCAGCATATCGAAATCGGAAATATGAACAAAGGTATCCCCCAACGTGCGTGGCACCCGGGTGTTTATTTCTCCCACCACAAGGTCGGCCTGCTCCATAGCCAGCCGGGCAACGTCCACGGACACCCCTAAACTGCTGTAGCCATCCTTGTCCGGTGGGGTGATCTGCACAAAAACCGTGTCCACCCGGATCTTCCGCTTTTCCAGAAGTTCGGGAATACGTGACAGGTAGCATGGGATCAAGTCCACATGGCCGGCGGTAATCGCTTCATCGGCCACCCAGCCAGAGAAAAAGGTTTTCAGCCTGAATTTTTGGCTTTGCAGGTTTTTTAAGGAGATGGCATCGGCAAAGCTTACAATCTGGATCAACTCGAGATCCTGAAGTTTTGCGCTGTGGGTGGCCATAAGATGCTTGACCAACGTGCGGGGTTCCGCCGCACCGGTGGAAAGAAACACACTCATACCGGGTCGTATCCGTTCGAGAACGGCGTCCGCTGATACCAGCATTTTCTTCCATTCCATAGGTCACCCCTATTGTGTCATTTATGAAGCATCTTTTTCGTTCGTATGCTGGAACACAACGATTAATACAGGAGAAGGCAGGCAATTCAGGCGACTGGCATACAGTCAATGGTCACATGTTCAAGAATCGACTGGTGTTGCCCAACGCATCGCGTGACAGAAATGAAAATACGGGGGAGCCATCAGCGTGTCAGATGCCTATACAAAGAATAACACAAGCCTTTTTTACGTCAAGGAGATTGTCTGGCTGATTGCTCGAAGATAACCAATTGACACCTGCCCGCTGGATGCCTAGAATAGTTATAGGATATAGGCAGGAGCTATTAATTGACCGAGCTACGATGCTTGACCTCCCTTTCATGATACCGTCTCTCTCGCGATATACACCGTTACCGCATACCGTTCGCGCATCTTTTGCAGATCTGACAGCAACATAGACAGCCGTAAAAACAGTTCATGAACGATGCCCCTGCCGAATGGATCAACCCATTTGAAAGGAGATGCGTCATGACAAAAGAATCAGATGTCCACAAGTGCAAGAACTGCGGCTGCATCGTTGCCATCATCACCGGTGGCGAAGGAGATCTGACCTGCTGCGGGCAGCAGATGATAGAGGTGACCCCGGACAAGGCCAAGAAGCTCATTCACGGCATGACCCGTCCGGGCGCTCCATAATGATTGACCTATAATCCCGGTGGCGTTCATTTTACCGCTATTTAAGGGTCATTGAATGGCGGACTGACCCCAACGGTGAAATGGACTGTCTTCCATCAACAAAACCGGCAGTGCGTCGGGGTGGTTAACTGTGTGCCAAAAAAAGCGGTCCGTAGCAACGGGGTCAGGGCTCCACATTTGACAAAATGAAGGGAAGAAAGATCTGAGGGGCTGGGGACACACATTGATTAGCGCATTAATTTGGTAAGAAGGACAACCGGGATGCGCTGATCGCCGGCGAAAACGGCAACGCCACCCAAAACACCTACGACGGTACGGGCAACCTGATCCGCACAAGTTGGAGGCGGCCGCCGAGCGGGTCACCGAGTACACCTACGATGCCACCGGCAATCTGCTCACCATCACCCGGCCGGCTCTGCACCAATCACCACCACATCATACACGATCAGTCCTCAGGGCTACCTTCTGTTTTTTGTGAAGCAAGATCATGAATTTCAAATTGCGAGAAATTGCCATGACGAGTGTTTATAAATTCCGGCACCAGACAAGCACGTGTATCCGAACTGAACCGGGACAAAAGAACAACCCTTTAAGCTTTCGCACTGTTCTGCCGCTTATTGAATCTGATGGCTTGAAATACACCGACTGGATTTACCATCCTCGATAAAAACGTTCAAAAACAGGTTCTTCAATGATGCTCCGGGAACCTTGTCCAGCGTAAATGTTTCAACCACAACCGGCCATTTCCCGGGAGCAGCATGCCACTTTTGGCCAACAGACCCTTTGGCCTTTTGTTTATACTTGGAAAGTCTTATCGACAAAGGTCTTTGAGGATCGACACGGTCAAAGAAATACACAAATGCGACAAAACAGGCTCCTTTTTTTGCCAGACCGGCAAAGCTTTCAGGTCCGATTGAATTTTGTTTCACCATCTCAAGGCTGTCAAATCCATTATAAAATTGATCCGGATTCTGCTCGACAACGGCCAAGGGTATAATATAGGCAGCATGTCTTGGTGTCGAAGGATATACAATCCTGCTCGTGATTTCCTGAACATCAATCACCGTTGCCTGTTTTCCCATGTACTCGGCAGTATTTTCCCCAAATATTCCGTCCGGTTTTAAGCCGTTGTCTTGCTGATATGCCTTGATGCCCTCTTTAAAAGCAGCTTTCTCAGCTTTTGACAATTGCTTTAATTTGGCTTTTGAAAGACCTTTATGAATATCGTTGGCGATTTTGGATGCCTCTTCAGGATTGGGATCTCTTACTTTGAATGCGATCCGATCATCCCGGATGTCTATACGGCCCATCCGGTCTAGTGCTTCAAAAACCATGCGCTGTGAAAAGAGCCCTTCAGAATCAAGACCTGCATCCAGAATCATTATATTCTGAATGAAAAAATTACGATACCCGGCAATATTTTCAAGATCAACCCCTGAAGGATTTAAATTCATGTAGGGTGCCACAGGAAGAACACCCTTTTTAACCATCTGGGTCAATTCAATGGCAAGCTTTGAAACAGCCTCCAGATCAGACGGGTGCTTGGTCATGAATGTGGTAGCGGGCTGGTGTTTCTCAGGACCTGCAACCGGGGAAACCAGTGAATCCATTTTCACGCAGCTGCTGACCAATAGCAGCCCCATACATAAACATAGAACTTTCAGAGTGTTTTTCATGGCTTACTCCTTGTAAAAACCTGATCGGTATCGAATCTATTATTTCCCACCAAATAATTTTTTGAGTTTGTCTTTAGCGACCTCCATTCCAGCCGTAAATTTAATACCATTTACCGTGGTTTTTTTGTTATTCTTTTTATTCTCTCTCAGCAGTTTACTAACTGCCCCCGCAATATTCAGTCCAAGGGCCACTTTATCCATCTGTTTATCGGTCAAAGAGGAAGACGTGGATGTTGATGTGGATGTGGATGTTGATGTTGATGTGGATGCTGGCTTGTTGATCTGATCAAGGATAGCCTGAGCCTCCTTGGAAATCTTTATTCTCACTCTCTGGGCCCATTCCAGCTGCTCTTTGACTTCTTCTGCGGTGTAGTTTCCGGACTGGTACCCTGAAATCAGATCAGCCTCGGCATCCTCAACAGCCGTGTCCGGCTGATACGGTCCATCCTGGATATTTTCAGGCCGCCCAGCCCATATGGAGGACCCAAACACATCAGCTCCATTGGGATTGGTTCCCCAGCTGACACCCCAGGCGCCACTGCTGCTGGTACTACTCGCAGCCCTTACTTCGCCGCCGCCACCGCCTCCTCCGCCACAGGCAACAACCTTAGATGGGCAAAAGAGACAGATCCCCAGAAAAAAAACAAAAATGAGTCTACAGACTGTTTTTTTCACAACACACCTCCTCAAATGTGATATTCGAGTCATGTCATATTCGTGATACCTGTTTTATAACTAGTGTCCATCCAGAAACAGTTGATTTAGGTGCTCCCCGCAAAACAAAAAAAAGGTAGTACTTCCGTGAGAAGTAGATTCGGCATTAGATTTAATTTTATATGGATATATGCCCATAAA
>JABZFO010000118.1 GCA_014237405.1 Desulfosarcina sp.
TTTGGCTCCCCAGCACGGACTCGAACCGCGGACTTAGTGGTTAACAGCCACTCGCTCTGCCGACTGAGCTACTGGGGATCAAAAGGTTTCTTTTGCCGTGGTGCCGGCCAAAGAAGCGTCCTAAATAGTCGACCATGCTTTGAATGTCAAGCCCTTTTATAGCTCCGGTGTTGTCCGCTGCCAGCCCAGTTTTACAACGATCCATCTGCGTTTTCCAAGGCTGGAATCCGTTTGAATGCAAAACGGAATCAGATCATTTTAGATGCTTTTTCAGGTACACCACCACACTTTTGCCCAGCACCGGGTTGAGCAGCCGGTCCAGAAACCGGGTAATCCATGGTTTTTTCATGATGTCCCAGGTGAGAACGCGGTGGTACAGGTTGACCGCTGCCGAATCAGTTCGGGTGGGACCTACGAAGCACTTGAGCCACCAGTAAGGGGAGTGGATGCTGTGGGCGTAGTGATGTCCGAGAAACTGGGTGCCCGTCCGTTCCAGCCGGTCGATCAGTTCTCTTTTTCGGTAGATGCGCACATGGCCCTGGTTGGCGTTGAAATACTCGTCGGACAGGGCCCAGCAGATGCGCTCGGGCAGGTAGCGGGGAACGCTTACCACCAGCGGTTTTCCATGCTTGAGCACCCGGATGATCTCGCACATGGCGCTTTCATGATCCGGGATGTGCTCCAGCACTTCGCTGCAGATCACCAGATCGAAGCAGGCGTCGGGGAAGGGAAGGCGGATGACGTCAGCCGCGGAAAGGTTCCAGGTGCCGCCGCCATGTTCGCTCAGCTGGTCATGGAAGTTCAGCCGCTCCCGAGCTTCCTTCAGATTTTTCAGGTTCAGGTCTGCCCCGGTCACCCGCACCCCCTTCAGCCGGTAGGCTGCGCAGGTGTGGCGGCCGGAGCCGCAGCCGATGTCCAAGATGCGATCGCCGGAGTTGACCGTCAGCCGGGAAAAATCAACGGTAATCATGGATCACCTCACGATAGGCATCCACGGTCTTTTCCGCCGCCCGTCGCCAGGTAAAGTGCTGCTGCACCCGCTGGTATCCCAGGCGACCCAGTTCATTGGCACGCTCCGGGTGGTCCAGCATGTCGATAATGGCCCGGGCCAGGGCCATATGATCTTTCGGGGGAACCAGGATGCCGGCATCGCCCACCACCTCGGGCAGGGCGCCGCCCGTGGTGCTGATTACCGGTACGCCACAGGCCATAGCCTCGCCTGCCGGCAGGCCGAACCCCTCGTAAACGGATGAGACCACCGCCATGGCCGCCGTTTTTCTTCGGCGTCCCCACCACCACCAGCCGTATGGTCCTTTTTTTTGATATTTCCGACACTGCCTGGAGCAGGTAATAGAGCCCCTTTAACGGGACGTCCGAACTGTTGGTAACGATGATGCGGCCAGTCTCACGCCGGATGTCGGGAATGGGATAGAAAAGGCTGGTGTTGATGCCGTTGGGCACCACGGAGAAGTGCTCCAGGGGAATTCTGAAATCCCGGGCAATGTCCTCCCGGGCGCATTCGGAGACGGTGATGATCCGGCGCAGGGTGCGCGACACCCGTTTTTGCATGCCGATGAAGGAGAACCAGCGCAGGTGCTTGAGTTTTTTCCAAAAAGGGCGCACCGAGCGCACGGCGATGTCCCGATCCACTGTGATGGGGTGGTGGATGGTGGCCACGGTTGGAATTTTCTTGGCGATGGACCAGATGCCGTAAGAGAGGCTCTGATTGTCGTGAACGATGTCATAGCGGTGCATCCGGGTTCGCAAAAATTGCTGAGCGCGTATGCCGAAGGTAAAGGGTTCGGGAAACCCCATGGTGGAAACGCCCACCCACTCCATGATATTGACGGGGTTTGACAGCTCCTTCATGGTGGGAACCCGGAACAGGTTCTCTGGATTGTACAGGTCCAGGCAGGCCAGCCGGTGGATGGGGATGTCCGAGTCCAGCATGGGGTCCGGCGGGCCGGAAACCACTTCGACATGGTGGCCGATATCTTTCAATGCCCGGCTCAGGTTTTTCAGGTAGACACCCTGGCCGCCGCAGTGGGGATTGCTCCGGTAGCTCAGCAGACAGATGTTAAGGGGACGATCGAGGCTGCTATTCATGAGTATTAAACAGGTAGTCCTTCTCAATTGGTAAAATAAAATTCCATACAGCCCGGCTGCGTTCAACGTCAAGCACTTTCATACATTGGCTCAGAATCGATACGAAGTGGAAAAGTGCATTGCCCGCAATTCTCTGAAGGTATATGGTGACAGATCAAAGACAGCGGTGGTTGCATGGCGGATGACCCATCGCTACCATCTATTGAGGCATCTTCAGGTGAAACATCTTCAGGAGGACCCGTGGACAATGTGCTGCCCGATGCAGTGACGCTGGTGGAAGTGGGGCCGCGCGACGGATTCCAGTTCGAAAAGGCGGTGGTTCCAACCAACCGCAAACTGTCCGTCATTGCCCAGTTGGTTGCAGCAGGGCTGAAACATATTCAGATAGCTTCCTTCGTCCATCCGGTTAAGGTGCCCCAGATGGCCGACGCCGATCAATTGATTCGGCAGCTTCCCCGTGACGACGGTGTGGTTTACACGGCATTGGTGCTCAACCAGCGGGGCCTGGACCGGGCCATGGCGTCCGGCATCAGGGCACTGGAGATCTCTCTTTCCGCCAGCGATACCCACAGCCGTAAAAACGCCGGCATGGCCCATGGTGAAGCACTGGACCAGGGGCTGCGCATGATCGACCAGGCGGTGTCCGCCGGTCTTCACATCCGCGCCAGCCTCCAGTGCGCTTTTGGTTGCGTCTATGAAGGTCAGATCCCCACGGCTCGCATCGTGGACATTATCCGTAGGTTTGCCGATCATGGCGCCCATGTACTGGCCCTGGCGGACACCACCGGCATGGGATCGCCGCCGGTGGTCAAAGGGATTCTGGATGCGGTTCTTCCCCTGTCCGGCCGGTTGCCCCTGGCGCTGCACCTTCACGACACCCGCGGCCTGGGGTTGGTGAACCTGATGGCGGCATTAAATTGCGGCGTCTCGATTTTCGACACCGCCCTGGCCGGCATGGGCGGATGCCCCTTTGTTCCCGGTGCTGCCGGTAATATCGGCACCGAAGATACGGCCCACCTGCTGGAAACCCTGGGGATTCATACCGGTGTGGACTATCGTCGGGTGGGCGCTGTTTCAGGCGAAATGGAGGCGTTTTTCCGAAAATCCTTCCCTGGCCGGATGCACCGGGTGACGGCCTTCCAGCCCCCGCCCGCGTCTATTTAAGCCTGGCTGAACCCCCCCGCCCTTTTTTAACAGAATGTCTTTAGTTTGAAATTGATCTGCCGATATCATTGTACATGACAGGTGGTTTTACAGGACGCCTTTTCGTGGTGACATTAACCCGGGTTCACACCGATTCCAATAAAATAGACAAATTAAGACGCTAATGACAGACGCACCCAAAGAAACCCTTTTGTTTGTGGATGACGAAGAAAGTATTTTGGAGGTGGCCTCGGAATATTTCAAGGGAAAAGGGTACAACATCCTGACCGCTGAAAATGGTCGCATCGCTACCGACATCATCGCAAAAGAAAAAATCGACTGCTGCTTCACGGACATCAACATGCCCGAAATGGACGGGCTTGAACTGGCCGAACACATCCGCATGGTGGACAACACCATTCCGGTCATCATCATGACCGGTTATCCTTCCCTGGACAACACCATCCGCACCCTGAAAAACGGTGTGGTGGACTTTCTCATCAAGCCGGTGAACCTGAATCAGCTGGAAATCTGCGTCAAGAGGGTGCTGCGGGAGCGGCAGCTGTTTATTAAAAACATCTTTCTGACCAAAGAGGTGGAGGGTAAGCAGCGGATTGAAAATCTCAACAGGGAGTTGACGTACAAAGTCGACGAGCTCAACACCCTCAACCGCATCATGACCGACTTTACCACGATCGGCTCCAGCTTCGACCTGTTCAAGCGGGTGGTGGACCTGTCCACCGAACTGACCCACGCTGACGAGGCGTGTTTTTACGTTATCAACGAGGCGGTTCAACGGCCGGTGCAAGTGGCCCGGTCCGTTGCCGGCGGCAACGGCAACCAGCAAATGCTGGCGGACAGTTCAACTGCGGCAGGTGATGTGCATTGTTCCGGTACCATGAATATCAGCCAGTTGATCCTGGACAATTGCGAAGAGGACAAGCCATTGCTGGTCCATGAAAACAGTAATGTGCGGGGACTGCCCGAAGCCATTCGGTCCCTGATGCTGGTTCCGTTGAATATCCGCAAAAAAGTGTTTGGTGTATTGGCCGTATCGGTTCTGAACGGGGATATCCGATTTTCGGAAAAAGACCTGTACTACATGGCATTCATGACCAACAAGGCGGCCTATGCCATCGAAAATATTGCGCTGTACGAAAACATCTACGAGAACCTCTTTGCCACCTTATACGCCTTTGTAGGAGCCATTGAAGCGCGCGATCCATACACCGAGCAGCATTCCAACCGGGTGACCCGGATTGCCATCGCCCTGTGCCAGGCCATGGGCGGCAGTCAGGAGGAGCAGGATATTCTAAACGTTGCAGGCCAGCTCCACGACATCGGGAAAATCGGCATCCGGGATGACATTCTGCTCAAGCCCGGCCGCTTGACCGAGGAGGAGTTCCGCAGCATCAAGGAGCACCCGGTAATCGGCGCCAATATCGTAGAGCGCATGGGCCTGTGGGACCGGGAAAAGAACATCATCAGATGCCACCACGAACGCTTCGACGGCAAAGGATACCCCGACGGCATAGCCGGCGAAGAGATCCCCATGCTGGCTCGGATCCTCTCCGTTGCCGACGTATACGATGCCATTGCCTCCGATCGTGCCTACCGCAAGAAGATGGAGGAGACCAAGATCCTCCAGATCATGTATGGCGGCGCCGGCACCCAGTTCGATGCCAGCGTCATAGATACCTTCCGATCGCTCTACGAGCAGGGTGTTCTCAAAGAGATCATCGAAACCAAGCCTTGAGAGCCTGAGATTTCAGAAGCATCCCTCCCACCATATAATCATCGGCGGCCACCCTGACCCTTAAATAGGCAAAAATCCTTCTTTTGTCATTCCAGGGATGTGCTGGTGAGGTGCGCTGCCAACCGGCATTTTCATGCGATAGCAGACCGCTGAAGGTGTCCAGACTTTTCATTTCCCCCCTCTTTATCATTTGATCCGAATGTAGTAAAAGGCGGGGCATCACGAAGCAGACCCATGATCGCCAGATTGCGGCGGCCTGGGATGACGGTAAAGGAGTCATATGCCGGCCTGGTCAGAGCCACAGGATCTGAAGACATGGATGGTGCGGGGATTGAGCTTCCGGGGCACGGTGCTGTTTCTTGCCGTTTTGGCCATCCTAATTTCCGAAGTGCGTTTTAGCTGGGTGGAGGTCCTGGTGGGTCGCTATCTGGTGGTCACCAACATCCACCGGCCGGAATCGGGCAGCGTGTGGGAGCAGGGACGCTTGAAGCAGGTGGCCACCCAGACCCTGGAGCAGATGGCGACCCGGCAGCTCACCGCCCAGCGTGAGGCCCGCGAGGCCACCTCCCTGGCCCAACTCATCGAAGGCCTTTCCGCGTCCCAGGGGACCATGATTTCAGCGGTGCAGTTTAGAACCCTATACAGTCAGATCCCCGAAGCCGTTGCTCGGACCTTGTTTTCACCCATTCTCATGCTGCGCATCAGCGCCGAAAAGAGCTGGGATCGGGTGTATATGGAGCGGGAAAACGGCCAGGTGGGCATCTACCTGCTGGATCGCAGCAACAATGTGCTCAGCTACACCACCCTGACCGATCAGCAGCTCAGATCCACCGGCACAGAACCGCCCGTCCTGACAGGAGTCTTGGACGAGCAGCCGGAGTTTGCCGGCCGCATCTATCCGGCAGACCGGTTTTTCATGGCCCTGGACACCCTTTCACCGGAGACCCAGCGGGGCGTGCTCTCCCAACCCGGCACCCTGCTGGCCGTAGAAGGGACTCCAGTGCGTGTGGGTATCAGCGATGAAGTGAATGCCGATATGATTCGTATCGGCGTCGAGATGGATACCCCACAGGGGCGGCAGATTCTGTTGGCCATGGGACAGGAGTGGGCCGTCTGGCAGGTCCGCATGCTGCTGGAGCCCCGGCTTTCCAAACCGTCATCCAGCAAGAAGCGCTGGCCCATTCGCCGGGGGGAACCATGACCGTGTCCCTCCGCTTGTTCCGGGCAGCCACTGCCCTGATCTACCTGATAGTGACCGTCGGTGCGCTGGTGGCGATGGGCCTGTTTTGCCTGTTTCTCGTGGCGGTCAAAGATTTACCCCAGGTTCCCGAACCCATCGGCCGAATCAACGATACGCCGGGCACCGAAATTTTCAGTGCCGACGGCCGGCGCATCCTGCTCATCGGGGGACGGGAAACCGTTGCCCTGGATGACGTCTCCTACGCCTTCATCCAGGCCATTTTGGCCACCGAAGACCACCGGTTCTGGGAACACCGGGGAATCAACAAGCTGCGTACCGTCAAGGCTCTGTGGATCACCTTGTTTGAATCGGGAAAAGTTCAGGGAGCGTCCACCATTACCCAGCAGCTGGCCAAAAATCTGTTTTTCAGTTTCGAGCGCACCTATATCCGAAAGTTTCGGGAACTGCTGGTGGCCCTTCAGATCGAAGCCCAGTTTTCCAAGCAGGAGATCCTGGAGGCCTACATTAACCAGATTCCCTTCGGTGTCGGTGCTTACGGCATCGGTGAGGCGGCGCGTACCTTCTTTGGCAAATCGGCCGGTGAACTGACCCTGGTCGAAGCGTCCCTGTTGGCCGGCCTGCCCAAATCTCCCACCCGGTACAACCCGTTTCGTTACCCGGACCGTGCCCGTGCCCGGCAGCAAGTGGTGCTGCAGCGCATGGTGACCACCGGCATGATCAGCCGCGAGGAGGCCACGGACGCCGGTACCGCGCCGGTTGACCTGCGTGCCCAGGGCCGTTCGCTGCGGGTGGACAGCTATTTTCTGGACGCGGTGAGCAGCAGCAGGCTGAAGCGGCCCTGCAACAGGGCATTGCCCAGCTGGAATCCCAGATGGATATGACCAACGATGCCAAGGATACATTGAAGGAAGATGACAACGGGCTGCAGGGGGCGCTGGTCGCTGTGGGGGTCAATACCGGGGCGGTGAAGGCCCTGGTGGGGGGACGGGATTATTTCCAGACCCCCTACAACCGGGCACTGCAGAACAACCGGCAGCCGGGCTCCGGTTTTAAACCGTTCCTCTACTACGGGGTGCTGGAAAGTCTGGACAAGACGCCGGCCGATGTGATGGTGGATAAGCCGGTTGCCATTCCCGTGGCCGGCAAACCGCTCTGGAAGCCCCGCAATTTCAAACGCACTTACAGTGGCCCCATGGTGATTAAAAAAGCCTTCACGGAATCGGTGAACACCGTGGCGGCTCAGCTGGTGAGGTCCGTCGGTCCCGATGCGGTGATCCACACAGCCCGGCGCTGCGGCATTACCAGCCCTCTGGGATCGGTCTATTCCGTGGCATTGGGCACCTTCGGGGTCAGCCCCCTGGAGATGGCCGCCGCCTACGCCACCTTTGCTTCAGGGGGTGTGCGCCATTCGCCCTACTGGATCCGCCGGGTAGAGGATGTGAGCGGCCGGGTGCTGGAGGAGCACATCATCACCGGCGAGCGAGTGCTCAATGAATCCATCACCTATCAGCTGGTGGACATGATGGCCGGGGTTATCGACGAAGGGACGGGCAATGTGGTCCGGCGAATGGGATTTTCCCTGCCGGCGGCCGGCAAAACCGGTACCACCAACGATTACAACGACGCCTGGTTTACCGGCTTTACCTCCAACCTGAGCACCTCGGTCTGGGTGGGGTTTGACCGGGGCCAGGGCATGCGGGATAAAAACGGCGCAGGTATCACGGGGGCGCGCGGTGCGGCGCCCATCTGGGCGCAGTTCATGAAACAGGCCACGCAAGGGGAGCCGCCGAGGGCCTTTTTGGCACCACCGGACATCTATTTCAAGAAAGTGAATCCCAAAACCGGGTCGATGGCCGGGTTCTGGACGCGCAATCCGGTGTCGGTGGCCCTTCGAAAAGGAGGTTCTTGAGCCAATTTCAAAATGCCCCATTTCGCCCAACATCGGCGTTGGACTCACATTTCAATCCTCGACATACCCTATGTATGCCTCCGGTTGAAATGATCGTCCGCCTTGATCTTGAACGAACTGCAACATTTTGAAACCGGCTCAACTGATCGGGAATATGGGATACTTGTTTAAACATCTGGCCGTCCGGCTGTGGGCGGCCCTGGTAATCGGCAGCCTGGTCGCCCTGGTGGTGCTGCCGCCCTTTGCCGGCGCCGTGGGATCCGGGTGGATGATCGTGCCGGGCCTTTGCCTCCTTGCTGCCGCCTACTGGTTTACGGGAGTGGCATTCGCCGCCATGGGTTGCCGCCGACTGGAGCGCCTCCTTGGTGAGGCTACCGTCTGGGAGCGGGCAGGCATGCCTCGGGAGGCCCGTCAGGCGCTTGCCCGGGCTGCGGCCACGGTGGACAGCTTCTTCTTCTCGCCACTTTCCCGAAGAGCCCCGGCCGGTCGGCTGCTGGCCAAAATGGCCCGGTTCCAGCTGGCCCAGACAGCGCCCGACTCGTCATCCGATGCCATTATCGGGGCTTATCTGCAAGATTTCCCCCGAGACCGGAACGCCGCCATCAAATGGCTGGATGGGGTGTTGGCCGGAAGGGCAGTGACCCAAAAATCCCATGACATCGCCGCCAGGATCGGAGCTGTTCATCCCGAAGACGTGGCCATCCAGCGGATGCTGGCCCAGTTTTATCTCGCCGAAAGGCGGTGTGACTTTGCTGCTCTGCAGACCTACCGGCAATTGATGGATGCCGGTGAACTCCTGCCGGACGCCTTGTTCAGCGACATCACTGATCTCTTCCTGGCCCAGCAGCGCGCGGATAGCCTGGCCCTTAAGGTTTACCTGGACGTTTACGAACGTGGCGGCCGTGACAAGCGCCTGCTTCCCGGCATCGCCACCTGCTGCCGGATGATTCATCCCAGCCCGCTGACCCTGCAGCTGCTGGGAAGGGCCGATGGGGTACTGGACGGTATCGACGCATCCCAGCGTAGTAAAATGGCGGCAGGCTTTCTGCCTGAGCTGACTGATACCGGCCCACGGCGACCCGTCAGGCGGCGGCGGATTATGCGGCTGGCCATCGGCCCGATGATCCAGGAGGCGTTGGCCGGATTGGGGAGATCGGCCTCCGGGTGTGCCGCCGGTGTTTCCAGTCAATTGCGAAAAGCCCGGGGAATTTTGTCCTCCAGACGGGCAAAATCGGCGGTGAAATGGGCGGCCATGGGGCTGTTCACAATCGGTGTGGGGTGGCTGGTAATCAATACCGCCATGCATCTGGCCGCTACTTTCAAAACAGTGGAAAAAGCGCCGGTGCCGGTGGTTTCCCCGGTCACCGATCCCTTCACCCTGCAAGTGGCCGCCTATCTGAAAGAGACCGATGCCCGGAGCTATGTGAACCAGCTGAAAGGCCAAGGGCTGGACGCCTACTGGACCCGGGCGTCCGGCTCAAGCAGAACCTGGTATCAGGTGCGCATTTCCCATTTCAAGACCAAGGAAGAAGCCAGAGCTGTCGGCGAGGATCTGAAAAAGCGGCAGCTCATCGGTGATTATTATGTTGCCAACTACAAACGGCCTGAAGTACCATAATTCGGTAAACCAGTCGCTTGGCGACATCCTGCCTTTTTTCCGCGGCCCTAATGGAACCACTCAATCTGACCTGAATTTGTGCAAAGGAAACTGAACATGAACGCCACTACGATGATCCGGATTGTCGAACAATGCCTCCGGCTGGACAGCCATGCCACCCAGCTCTACTCCAGCCTGGCCCGCCATGCCGGCAGCCAGGATCTGAAAGGGTTCTGGCAGGAGATTGCAGATAAAAACAAGCAGCACCTGCTCTACTGGAATCAGCTGCTCAACTGGGCCGAAAAAGGGATGCTCAACAACCTGTTCGATGACCCGGAAAAGACGCAGGACGAGTTAACGGGGCTGCAGGAAAAAGTTCACAACCTGGCCGACAGCTGCGTGAAGGTGCGCCGTAAGGAAAAGGCCTTCACCATGGCCTTCAAACTGGAATTTTACCTGCTGCACCCGGCCTTCGAGACCCTTTCCCAGTACGTGGCTACTTTTAACGGGGATGCCGGATCGGATTTTTCCTACGAGCGTTTTGTAAGCCGGCTTTTCGACGCACTCCAGCAAAATGAGTTGGGCACCCTGGAACTGGAACTGGTGGGCGAGGTCATCCATCGCCTGTGGAAGGAGAACCGGCGGATGGCCTTTTTGAGCAATTACGATGAACTGACCGGTATATTTAACCGTCGTGGGCTGTTCAATGCCATCACCCACCTGGCCCACCTGGCCCAGCGCAACGAAAACACCGTGGGCGTGCTGATGATTGACATCGACCATTTCAAGGCCGTCAACGACAATTTCGGCCACCAGTTCGGCGACGACATGCTGCGTCGGGTGGCTGTCTGCATCCGGGAGGGCATCCGTGCGTCGGACGTTCTGGGGCGATACGGCGGCGAGGAATTTCTGGTATTCTTATCCAGCGTGGAGCCGGTTTCTCTGGGGGAGGTGGGAGAAAAGATCCGGCGGGCCATCGAGAATATGCCCGACAGGAGCACAGACGTCACGGTCAGCATCGGCATTGCCCACGGCCATGTGGGACGGGAGGTGGAGGCGGACGTCAAGACCCTCATCCACCGGGCCGATGAGAAACTCCTGGCGGCCAAGGCGGCCGGCCGCAACCGGATCGAACTATAAAAAGAGCTTGTCACCCCGTTGCAAAGCGTTTAAACTAATCTTTTCTGGATACGGTATGGGCCTGCTGCCATAAAGATATTGGAGGAGTTAAACATGGAAAAACAGGATGTCGTCAGGATTGCCGAAGGTCTGAGGATGATCGAAGAGGGCGTGGAAACCATTCAGGGCGTGATGAAAGAAAAGAAGATCAAGTCGCTAAAAGACGTGGCGGCCGAGTTGATTCCTTTTTTCAAAAAGGATGATGATTCACTCACCGACTCCATCATCAGCCGTTTGGAATAAGGGGCACGGCAAAAAGACAAGTAAGATTGTGTGTTTTATTTTTGCCGGGTTCCTAAAGTCATCTCCCAAAGATGTCCCTTGCCCCGGCGCTCCGGAGAAAAAGGCCGGACCCCATTCAGCGGGGCCCGGTTTTTTTATATTTATCTGCTTAGGCAGTTGGCTCCAGTAATATGCCACCGGCAAGGTGAATGCATTGGGCGGATTTTCCGGTGCGGTGCTCCTGGCGGTGTTTGCCGTGATGATGGCGGTGGAGAGCATGGCCCGGCTGGTCAATCCCGTGGAGATCGCATTCAACCAGGCTATCTTCGTGGCAGTGATTGGCCTGGTGGTCAACGGCCTGTCCATGTTCATCCTGGGTTACAAGGATGAACACCATCACGACCCTGACCCCGGACACGATGGGCACAATGATTACGGGCATCAGCATCATCACCACGATTACAACCTGCGGTCCGCCTATCTTCAGAGAATGCCATATTTTTTCATCTTCCGCCACAAGGTGGTCCGCTCCACTCCCAGTTCCTGCGCCGCTTTGTGGCGATGGCCACCGGTTTTTTCCAATGCCGCCAGTATTCGCTGGCACTCGCGGCTGTGCGGCTCTGCCGGAGTGGCCGCTGGTTTGGGCGAGCCACCGTTTTTTTGAACATGTCTGACATAGTCCGGAAGGTGGTCCGGCTGGATGATGGCTTCGCGGCAGATAATCAGGGCATGCTCTAAGATGTTTTCCAGCTCACGGACGTTTCCCGGATAGTTGTAGTTGAGCAGGATCTGCATGGCGGTTTCGGAAATGGCCGGCGGCGTCACCGCCTTGGCGGCGCACAGGCTGCGGGCAATGTGGCGGATGAGCAGAGGCAGGTCGCCCCGGCGCTCCCTTAAAAGGGGCAGCTCGATGCGCACGACGTTGAGTCGGTAAAACAGGTCTTCCCTGAACAGCCGCCGGTCCACCAGATCCTTGAGCTGCCGGTTGGTGGCCGAAATGATGCGCACATCCACCTTGCGGGTGCGGCGGGACCCCAATGGATAAAACTCCCTGTCCTCCAACACCCGGAGCAGCTTGGCCTGGAGGGGGAGCGGCAGGTCGCCGATTTCGTCCAGAAAAATGGTGCCGCCTTCGGCATCGGAGAAACGTCCCGGCTTGTCCCGTTCCGCCCCGGTAAAAGCCCCTTTGACGTAGCCGAAGATCTCCGACTCGATGAGATTTTCCGGAATGGCGGCGCAGTTGACCTTCACCAACGGTTTAGTTGCCCGTGGGCTGGACGAATGGATCACTTTGGCCAATAGGTCCTTGCCGGTGCCCGTGGCCCCTTCCACCAGCACGGTGGCATCGCTGGGGGCCACCACCGATACCATCTCGAAAATTTTGCGCATGGCCGGGTCTTTGCCGATCATGTCCTGGAAGGTATAGCGGTCGCTGATGGCCCGGTTCAGCTGATGGGCCAGGGTCATGTCGTGAAAGGTGGCCAGGCCGCCAACGATGACGTTTTTCTCATTTTTCAGGGCCATGTAGTTGGCACGGATGGGAATGGTGACGCCGTCCTTGTCGGTCATTCGGCCCTGACGGCTGCTGCGGGTCTCTCCCGATGCAATGGATTCTTTCAGCAGGCAGACATCCGGTGACCGCTCGCCGGAAAATATCATGGCGCAGGACTGCCCCAGGACCTGATGCCGGTCGTAGCCGGAGATGGTTTCCGCTGCCCGGTTGAAAAAATTGATCAATCCACCCCGGTTCACGGTAAAGATGCCCACATCCAGATTATTCAGGATAATCTTGAGGCTTCTCTCTTCGTAATGCAGCCGATCGATGAGCTGAGTGATGGGGGAGTGGTCCTGCAGGATGGTCATGCATCCGGAAATATCACCCTGGCTGTTGTAGATGGGGGTGGCCATGCGCGTGATCAAGTGCCGCTGGTTTTCCTCATCGGTGACCTCCAGGTCCGGGGCTTGGCCACCGGCGGTGTCCGGATGGTGGATCACACAGGAAACTGTGCAGGGAACCCCGGTGAACACCTCACGGCAGTCCTGGTTGATTACCTCCGGCTCCCGCAGCCCCAGCAGCGCCTGAGCGCTGAGATTGATAGCCGTGATCCGCCGACGGCTGTCGGCCACGAATGCGCCGATGTTCAACTCGTCCATGAAGTCCAGCCAATGGTCGCACCGGATGCCCAGCCGGTGGTGGGACGGTCGCCTGGCCGTTTTCATGCCGCACCCCCGGGGTGATGTAAAATGGATGCCTGGACAGGCAGCCTGATTTCGAATGTGGTTCCCCTGCCCTGTTGGCTGCCGGCCGACAGGGTGCCGCCGTGCCGGTCGATGATACCGTAGGTGGTGGACAGCCCCAGGCCAATGCCGTGGCCTTCCTGCTTGGTCGTGTAGAACGGTTCGAAGATGTGTGCCATATCTTCTTCACGGATGCCATGGCCGGTATCCGTCACTCTTACGACCACGGTCTTGGGGCTTTCTTCCGATGATGCGGAAAGCGTAAGCGTGCCACCGTCGATCATGGCGTCCAGAGCATTGAAAATCAGGTTGAGGAGGCATTGCTGGAGCTGGTTGGCATCACCGCTGATGTCTGGCAGATCGTCCGAGATCCGGGTGGCCAGGGTGACATTGCCCAGTTCCAGCCTGTGCCGGGCCAGCACAATGCTGCGGTCCAATATCTCATTGATGGACACCGGTCCAACAGAAACCGGTGATTTGCGGGAAAAGGTGAGCAGGCTGGAAACGATTTTCGAGCAGCGGTCGGTCTCGGTTTCCACTAGCGCCAGGTAGCGGGCGAACTGCGCATGTTTGTCTGCCGGCAGGGGGCCTTTATTGAAGGTGCGCAGCATCAGCCGGATGTAGTTGAGAATGCCGGCAAGCGGGTTGTTGATCTCATGGGCCACGCTGGCGGCCAGCCGGCCCATGGACATCATCTTGTCTTGGTGCAGCAGGCGCGCCTGGTCGGCCATCTCCTGTTCCAGGCGATGGATTCTCCGCAGGTCCCGGAAAAAGCAGACCAGACCGGCGGATTTTTCTTCTTCCATCAGCACCGTTGCCGACAGCTGCACTGGCACCGGTTTTTGATGGTGATCCAGCAGGCAGGTCTCATAGAGTATCAGCTGATTGGTGCTGCCGTGGCCAGGAGCGGCCAGATCATCCTGGAACCGGCGGTATTCCGTTTTGCTGAAGAAGTATTCCAGTGTGGCCCGATGCAGCACACCGGCGCGATCGAGCCCCAGCATCTGCTCCATGCTTCGGTTGAAGGTGACCACCTTGCCGCTGCCGTCACAGCCTAGGATGCCGTCCATGGAGCTTTCGATGAGCCGTTCCTGATAGGCGACGGTATCCTCCAACTGCCGGGTCGTGCGGGACAGCCCTTTTTCCAGATGTCGTGTGTAGTCCTTTAGCTGCTTGCGGGTGCGGTAGCGGTGGCGGGCCCGCTCCAGGGCCACCATCATGGCCTCGGTGTGAATGGGCTTGGTGATGAAGTCCGAGGCGTCCAACTGAAGGGCGCGGATGGCGATTGTCATCTCCCCGAAGGCGGTGGCGACGATGACCTCGGTGTCCGGAAACCGTTGCTTGATCGTCTCCAGTACCTGGATGCCGTCCATGCGGGGCATGCGGATATCGGTGATGACAATCCGGGGGGAGAACTGTTCACAGAGGGCAAGTCCCTCGGCGCCGTCGGCCGCGGTTTCGACCGCGTAACCGGCATCCATGAGGGTCAGGGCGGTGACGTCGCGGATATCTTTTTCATCATCGATGATCAGAACGGGCCATTGGTCGGCGGTTGTCATGGCGGTCTACTTTCGTTGATCTGGAAAATCGAGTGCTGGTTACCCTTCTCGTGACACCGGGCGGTGTGGGACAGGATCTGCAACCGGCGATCATCATAGGCAATCCATGCTGAGCCGTCAAGGATTCAGCACGGTTTCCTAAGATCAACCCCAACCCTTTTTGCGACGATAGTGGGTGGAGAACCATGGCCTCGGTAAATTTGTATTGACAACTTTACAGGTTGGTGGCATCCTGTAAATCGACTATCGGGTCGAAAAATGAGAGGCAAGGATTTTTAAACATGCTCAATCTCCAATCGCCGATCCCCTTATACCACCAACTGGCTGACATCCTCATGGAGGGCATCCGGTCCGGTGATTATCCGTCCGACTCCAGGATTCCGTCGGAGCCTCAGCTGGCCAAGGCGTACGGCATCGGCCGGCCCACGGTGCGCCAGGCCATTGATGTGCTGGTGCGCAAGCGCCTGCTGTCGCGGCGGCGGGGATCGGGGACATACGTTCGAACGCAGGAACAGGAAGTCGACCTTTTCTCCCTTGCCGGTACCAGTTCGGCATTTCACAAAAAAGGGATCGCCGTAGACGTTCAACTGCTTCAAAAAACCAAGCGGGTCAAAGTAGGGGATGATGCGGAGAACCCTTTTGCCGGGGGGACGGCCTTTTTACTGTCCCGACTGAACCGGGTGGACGGGTCGCCGGTGCTTTTCTACATGCGACCGGTGGGGGGGCGGCAGACCTTTCGCATTGGCTATCTTGACCCCAAAGAAGCGGCTCTCATGGATGTGAACGCCAACACACCGGTATTGGTGGTCCACCGGTTCCTGAATTTTAAGCAAGCTGACAATGCCGTTTTCTCGGTACTTTACTGCAAAACCGAATCCTTTGTTTTCTCTCAGCAGATTGGAGGCCTGAACCATGATTAAGCGGGGCTATTACGGCAACTTCGGGGGGGCGTTTCTTCCCGAGATCCTGGTTGCCACCTTCGATGAACTGGAAGGGGTTTTCAACGACGCCAAGAACGACCCCATCTTCTGGCATGACTACGAACAGCTGATGTCCAACTACTCCTGCCGACCCACACCACTCACCTATGCGGAGAATCTGACCCGCCTTTTCGGCGGGGCCAGAATTTTCATCAAACGTGAGGACCTCAACCATACCGGTGCCCACAAGGCCAACAACGTGATGGGGCAGGGCCTGCTAGTCAGGCGCATGGGCAAGACCCGGGTAATCGCCGAAACCGGGGCCGGACAGCATGGTGTGGCCACGGCCACCATGGCCGCCCGTTTCGGATTCGACTGCACCATCTACATGGGTGAGGTGGACGTCGAGCGCCAGCGGCCCAATGTCTTCTGGATGGAACAGCTGGGTGCCACCGTGGTGCCGGTGACCGACGGCACGCGGATCTTGAAGGACGCCATTAACGAGGCCTTTCGGGACTGGGTGACCCACATGGATACCACCCATTACGTGCTGGGTACCGCCTGCGGCCCCCATCCCTTTCCGGAAATGGTCTCCTGGTTTCAGTCCATTATCGGCAAAGAAGCCCGGCGGCAGTTTTTGGACCGGGAAGGGCGGCTGCCATCTCGGGTGTTTGCCTGCGTGGGCGGCGGGTCCAACGCCATGGGCGTGTTCAGCGGTTTTTTCGATGACGACGTCGAGCTGGTGGGCGTGGAGGCCGCCGGCCGGGGCCTGGATTCCGGCGAGCATGCCTCCCGGCTTTGCTCAAGTGACGCCAGCATCGGCGTGGCCCAGGGCTACAAGACCTATTTTCTCCAAGATAACGACGGGCAGATGAGGGAGACCCACTCCATTGCCGCCGGCTTGGATTACGTTGGCGTATCACCGATTTTGTCGGACCTGAAGGAAAAGGGCCGGGTGCGCTTCGAGGGGGCCACGGACAGCGAGGTGATCGACGCGTTATCTCTGACCATGAAAAAGGAGGGGGTGATCCCGGCTCTGGAGTCGGCCCATGCCTTTGCCCGGGCCTTCAAGGAGGCGCCGAAGATGTCAGCCGACGACATCATCCTCATCAACCAGTCCGGTCGGGGAGACAAGGACATCTTCACCATCGCCGATGCCTTCGACGATCCCAAATGGAAACAATTCATCATTGAAAAGGCGAAACAATACCATGCTTGAATCTTATATTGGTTCACGGCTCAACGAGAAGAAGATCCTGTTGATGACCCATATCGTCATCGGCTATCCTTCCCTGGAGGCCTCCAGGGAGATCGTCCGCACCATGGCGGCGGCCGGGGTGGACCTGATGGAACTTCAGATTCCCTTTTCCGAGCCCATCGCCGACGGTCCGGTGATTGTAAAAGCCAACCAGCAAGCCCTGGCCAACGGGGTGACGGTAGACCAGTGTCTGGATTTCGGCCGGGAGGTGGCCCGGCAACTTCCCATTCCTTTTTTATATATGACCTACTACAATATTTTGTTCAAATACGGTGTGGAGCGGTTTGTCGATCATATGAAGGCTGCGGACATGCAGGGCGCCATCGTACCGGATCTGCCTCCGGAAGAGGCCGCCGGTTATCTCGCTGCCATGAAAACGCATGCGCTTTCCCCCATTTTCATCTATTCGCCCACCACCTCCGACGCACGCATGAAAACCATTGCCCAGGTGGCTGACGGTTTTGTCTACTGTGTGGCCCGCAAAGGGGTCACCGGCGATCAGACGGAGTTCTCCCAGCAGATCGGCGACTACCTGACCCGCTGCAGGACGGCCACTCATTTGCCCCTGGCGCTGGGGTTTGGCGTAAAAGACAAATCTGATATTGAGTTTCTCAGGGGAAAGGCCGATATTGCCGTCATCGGCACACAGGCGTTGCGGCTGGTAGAAGACCAGGGTATAGCCGCGCTGGGAAATTTCATTCGTGACCTTCAAAAGTAGAGATTATGCTCATCATTCCTATCTCCGGTAAAATCGGATGGAAAAATCCACCGGTCGTGACGTTGGCGCTGTTGGTGATCAATTGCCTGGTCTTTTTCCTGTTCCAGGTCAATGATGACGAATCCAGGATGGCCGCGGAGCAGTTCTACTTGACTTCCGGCCTGGTTGAAATCGAGGTGCCCCGCTATATCAGCTATCTGGAGGCGGCGGGAAAGACCACTGAGAAACATCGAAAAAACGGTGACATGGATGCGGATGCACTCATGAAAATTCATTTCGAGATGGAAGCCGATGCTGATTTTCTCAGGCACCTGATGGATGACCGGATCATCACGCCTCAGGATTCTGATTACATACAGTGGGAAATGCTCCGCCGTTCCTATGAGGAGAAACGGAACAAAAGCATCGCTTTTGCCTACGGGCTTCGCCCGGCTTACCCTCGGGCGTCCACCTTCTTTACTTACATGTTCCTGCATGGTGGCGTTGGGCATCTTGTGGGCAATATGGTGTTCTTGTGGATCCTGGGATGCATGCTGGAAATTGGGTCCGGCCGGAAGCTGTTTGTCGTCATTTATCTGGTGAGCGGGTTTTTGTCTGCCGGACTTTTTTATGTGATCTACCCGTTGAGCACTATCCCCTTGGTGGGCGCATCCGGAGCCATTGCGGGGCTCATGGGTGCCTATACGGTGCTGTACGGCAGAAAAAAGGTCAATGTCTTCTATTCTTTGGGGTTTTACTTCAACACGGCCAAAATTCCGGCAATCGTCCTTTTGCCTGTCTGGTTGGCCAATGAGTGCTACCAACTGTTTTTCAGTGGCGTCAGCCACGTTGCCTATGTGGCTCATATCGGTGGGCTTGCCGGTGGTGCCGTACTGGCCTTTGCCGGGGAACGGTTTGTGGGCACCGTTGACCGGGACAGCTTTGAAGAAGCCTCGGAAGACAAGGTGAGTCCGCTGATGCATCAGGCCCTGGAACATATGGGCAACCTGGAAATGCGTCAAGCCCAGGTCTTGTTTGAAGAGGTGCTGGAGTTGTCACCGAATAATCATGACGCCCTGACACACCTGTTCAATATCCACAAGCTGAATCCAGAATCCAAGGCCTTCCACGACGCTGCCAAAAGGCTGTTGCGCGTACTGCTCACAAATAACGAGGATCATCAGGCCGCCTTGGCCTGTTACGAGACGTATTCAAGCCTTGCCCGCCGCCCGGCCTTGTCGATTCCTATATATCTTCAACTTGCCGGGATCATGGCAACGGCGGGAAGGATCGACGGGGCAGAGAAAATCGTGCTGGCCATTTTGAAGAAAAAACCGGAAACACCCGGGCTGCCTTCGAGTCTGATGAAGATTTCCCAAGCATTCCATAAAAACGGTCAAATGGATCGGTGGAAACGATACCGAGGCTTGGTCTGCAAACGGTATCCGGATTCCGTGGAGGCCGCCATCATCTTAAGAGCCGCGGAAAAAATAAATCACCCCATCTGACCCAGATAGCGCTCCACGAAAGGGATGATGTCGTGGTCGGGGTATTTTTTAACCAGGCCAGTGAGAATCTTTTTAGCCTTCTCAGGGTTCAACAGGCGGTTGTTGAATATCTGCGCAGCCCGGAAATAGGACTTCGGCACCAGAGGATCTTGGGGATAAGCCTTGGTCAGTTGGCTGAACGCACTGATGGCTTCCTTGTTTTTTCCGGTTTCTTCGAGCCATCCTGCCAGTTTGAAAAGAGCGCCCGGTGTCGGTGAAAAATTCGGGCCTTTAGACATGCACTCAATGTAAACATCCACGGCCTCTTTTTTTTTGTCAGCATGTACCAAAAGGTCAAGGTGACTGCGCCCGTGATCCAGCATACGGTCAGTTGCGTTGGTCATCTTCAGCAAAGTGAAATATCGCTCTGAAAGCAACAGGTGGGAAATACCCTGCTCTTTTGTTTCACTCTCGATGACCCCAAGCGCACCTTCATGGTTGCCGTCTTTGATCAGTTGGTTGACCCGTTTCAACAGGCGGGTTTCCGGATCGTTCGCTTCTGCCATCGCACTATTTTCTTCGGTCTCCTGATCCTTGAAATCCTCGAAGTCCACCCGGTACCCGATATCCTGGTGGTATTGCAGGATCACATAGCCCATGAGATGATAGGAGATGAAGGTATAGTAGATTTTGGCCAGGGTGAAGAGAAATAGTTGAAGGCTGCCGGGAAGGTATTGAATGACATGGTGAGCCAGCAGTGTGGGGGCCCCGCCGAGGATGGAGTAGAAGAAGTACATGAGCAGGTAGCCCCAGCCGATTCTTATGGCCAGTGTGACGAACATCATTGGGTTGATGGCCTGAATCAGAGATTCGGTGGTTACCAGGAGGATAATCATTGCCGGTAAAAACAAGGTGGCAAGGATAAGAAAAAGAACGCCTCCGGCCATCCCCAAGTTTGCAAATACAAACCCTGCGGCCATGAAAATGGCCACGTATATGCCGATCTGTTTGACTACCGGTCCGAGGTTTTCTGATAGGGTTTTGGCATCGAGTTTGGGTGTGGTCAGGTCGCCGCTGGCCGTGGATTGCAGTATGGCATAGGCATATTTAAAGGCGAGACCCCACACCGTAATCGAGGCCAATATCCCGATGATTCCTGGCCGCGTTAATAGTGCGGCGGCCAGTGACAGCACTATCATCAGCAGTAGCGGACGAATGGAAAATGGATAGAGAAAAAACTGCGGCATTCGTTTCCAGAAAGGATCGATGATGTTCTCGACTCCGAGCCACTGGACTGGAATATTGCAATTTGGGCACATGTGGAGCTTTTCGCCCTGATGGTAGCCACCCATGTCCCTGACCTCCACACATTCCGGGCATAACGCCGTATTGCATTTGTCGCAATACCAGTGGGCAGGTTTGGTGGGGTGGTACTGGCAGAATTGTTTCATCCACAGGTCTCCGTTAGCGTTTTGTTGCAGAAATTAGCGGTCATGGTGCCGCCTGCGTGATACGATTGGATCACTAAAACTTGTATATTTTTAGTATCGGTCGGTGTATCAATTTTCTAAAGCGATGGGCCGGAAGGTCCCTTAACCGATATCTCTCCATCATCGGATGAAAGGGCCGCGGAAAAAATAAAAAAGCCAGTATCCCTCCACCCTTAACCATGTCTGTGCAAATTGAAGTTTGTTCGGTGGGAAACGCTCGAAAAATGCGCAGTCGCCAACTATTTGGCGGTGTGATTCGTACCGAAGCGATATGAATATTATATAAAAAACAATATATTAGGAGGACTCTGAATTATGGTATGCAAGTTGCTCTTTATTCTGCGTATAAAATGTTGGTGGAACTGCCGCAGGCAGGCGCTAACGAGACATGGCGAGAACGGGGTGACGGCAAATGATAAACAAGATGATGGCCATGGTCAATAGGGACCACCCCCGATTGAAAAAACAAAAGCCCTTTTCCCTGGAAGAGGAAAGGGCAAATGTTTTTACAATCGGAAAGGATGAGATCGGGCTGCTGGATATCGTGATTTTAGATGCGATCACGAAAAGCGAAGCCTGCAACCAGTGATTTTACGTGTGTATTCATGTTTGAAGTAGACGGACTGATAAATGCTGCTATTCGATGATTTCAAGAACCGTGCGTTTTTTGACCTTTGAGGAGACGGCACTCAGAATGGTCCGCATGGCCTGGGCCGTCCTGCCTTGCTTGCCGATGACCTTTCCCAAATCTTCTTTTGCCACCATGAGTTCCAAAACGGTGGTTTGGTTTCCTTCCACTTCCGCTACGGTAACCTGCTCGGGCTTATCCACCAATGCCCGTGCGATATAGGTGACTAATTCTTTCATCGTATTCTCCCTTCCAGTTGAGCTCGCAGTTGCGTTCAGTTGATTGCTCACACCTTTTCAATAAGGCAAAGATATCCGTTTGCGATGCAACGCGGGTGTTCAGTCGATTTGTCCTGTTGAATCAAAGAATAATATGCAACCAAATAAATTATATAGATGTTAAAGCAAATCACAATACTAAAAAATTTCGTAAATACCACGTAATTAAAACAAGTGGTTTTTAAATGCCATTGCCGAACAAGATCCGTCTCCAGACCAGACTAACGACCGAAAATCAGCCGGTCAGTTTATCCGTTTCGGTGGATGGATTGGCCGATACCAGGTGGTTTGCGCTTGTTTCCCGCAATCCAGGGTGATAAATTAATTCATTGTCCCTTGTGATGGGATAAACAGCGATTTTTTTGTAGCAAGAGCCAAACGAAGAAAAAACGGACTGTAACCGGATTCCATTGAGGTATATCACGTCAGCCCATGAAGGACCGTTACCGATACCACCTCCTTTTGTTTGTGGGCATCTCGATGCTGATCTCGTGCAGTCCCTTCAAGCCGGCGGCCATGACTGATGCGTCGGGGGAACTCCCTGACGCATACTCACTTTACAGCGGTGAACCGGACGCGTCATCGCCATGGTGGGAATCCGTGGGTTCACCCGAACTCAGCCGTTTGATCAATACCGCACGATCTGACAGTTTTACGCTGAAAGAGGCCTGGGCCCGACTGCAACAGGCCAGATCGCTGGCCATTCAGGCCGGTGCAGCGCTTTATCCGGATCTGGCAGCGACCGGTTCCGTCGAATATGCTCGGCGCAGATCAAAAACCACATCCGGCGGTTCTGCAGGGGGCGAGAACTATGCCGTAGGGCTGGTCAGCAGCTATGAGATCGACCTGTGGGGCAGGGTTAGAAGCCAGCGGGAGGCAGCGTTGTTGGATGTGGGCGCTTCCCAGGCGGATTTGCACACGGCCACTGTTACGGTGGCTGCAGAGGTGGCCGATCGCTGGGTGCGGATTATATCCCAGCGGCTTCAGAAGCAGTTGCTGGAAAAGCAGCTGGAGAATAATTTGACCTTTCTGGAACTCATCGAACTGCGGTTCAGGAAGGCCATGGTTTCCGCCTTGGACGTTTACCAGCAGAAGCAGGTGGTGGAAAACGTCCTGGCGAAAATTCCCCTGGTGGAAGCCGAAACACAATTGTTGATGCACGAACTGGCCATGCTCCTGGGACGGCCCCCCCGGGCGGATCTCGGTTTGACTCAGACAGAAATGCCGGTCATCGGCCGGCTGCCGGCGGTAGGCCTGCCGGCCGATCTTCTGGCCAACCGACCCGACGTGAGGGCGGCCGGCATGCGGTTAAAGGCTGCCGAATGGCAGGTGGCCGCCGCCCGGGCCAACCGCCTTCCGGCGCTTCAGTTCACCGCCGGCGCCCAATACGGCCGCAGCGATTTGGATCTGCTCTTCGATACCTGGCTGCTGAGCCTGGCGGCCAACCTGACAGCACCTATTTTTGACGGCGGCCGGCGGGCGGCAGAGGTGGACCATACCCGGGCGCAGGCGGATGAAAACCTCTGGGCATACCGCCGGACGGTGCTGACGGCAGTTAAAGAGGTGGAAGATGCCATAGAAAGTGAAACCCGCCAGCGTGAGCACATCAAGGGGCTGGAAGCCGTGAAGGCGGCTGCCCGGAAAGGACTCGAAGAGGCCATCTGGCGATATCGAAACGGGCTCAGCGACTATCTTCCGGTACTTACGCAGTTGCTGGCCGTTCAGGACCTGGAACGTAATCTGATCAGCCAGCAGGAGCTGTTGATCCTTTATCGGGTGGGACTTCACCGGGCGCTGGGCGGCGGATGGCTGGCCGATGCCGGGCACCCGGAAGTGACGGCCGGAGCAATCACTCAGGAATAATGGAATAATGACGCAATCGAATGAAACCGCTGTTGGGGCTAACCGTCGGAACCGATGGCGATGGGCGGCGACCTTTTTGCTCTGCCTGGTCATAATCGGTGTCGGCCTGGGCCTGGCCGAGTACATTAAAAAAACTTCACCCAAGGCGCAAAAGCGGGTTCCCGAGAGAAACATCCCGCGGGTGGAGACGCTGGCCCTATTCCCCGGTGACCATCAGGTTTCGGTGAACGCCATGGGATCGGTGGTCCCCGCGCGGGAGATGACCTTAAAATCGAGGGTTTCCGGACAGGTCGAATCCATCCATCCCGAGTTCATGGTCGGGGGATTCATTGGACAGGGTGAACGTATCCTGAAAATAGACCCCCAGGACTACCGGCTGGCCCTTGTCCGCAAAGAGAGTCAGCTGATCAATGCCCAGTACAAACTCAAGGTGGAGATGGGGTATCAGGAAGTGGCCCAGCGGGAATGGGCACTGTTGAACACCGGCAAACCGGCAGACCCGGCGGACGTGGAACTGGCGCTTCGGAAGCCCCACCTGGCCAAGGCAAGATCGGATCTTGCGGCGGCCCGTGCAGACCTCGAACAGGCTAGGTTGAGCCTGTCTCGAACCGATATTATCGCGCCCTTCAATGCCATTGTCCGAAGCACCCACGTGGACGTGGGATCCCAGGTGTCCACCCAGGATGCAATGGCCCAGCTGGTGGGTACCGACGAATACTGGATCCAGGTGTCCCTGCCGGTGGATCGCCTTCGATGGATCCGCATCCCGGCAAACCGGTCCGAAACAGGCGCGTTGGCAACGGTTCATTATCGCGATCACCCACGCACCGGCCAAGTAATTCGGCTGCTCGGCGACCTCGAACCCCAGGGGCGCATGGCCCGTATCCTGGTGTCGGTAAAAGACCCGCTGGGACTCAACGACCCGGAACCGGACAGTCCGCCGCTGCTGATCGGCGAGTATGTCCGTGTGGAGATCCAGGGGGATCACCTCGCCGACGTCTACCGAATCCCGCAAAGCGCCCTGCGCGACAACAGTACCATCTGGCTGGTCGGTACCGATGACACGCTGCAGGTCACACCGGTGGATGCCGTATGGCGGGATGATCGCATCGTCATAATCAAAAACCGCATAAACCCGGGTGACCGCTTGATCATTTCGGACCTGGCCACACCGGTGGACGGCATGCAGGTGGAGGCACCAAACAACGACCCGTCCAAGGATGACGCTGCATCCGGTACAGAAGATGGCAACGATGGATAGGGATAAGCGGATTTCCCATCAGGGTGAACCGGTGCCCAAAGGCCCCATCGCCTGGATGGCCGGCCACAGTGTTGCCGCCAATCTGATGATGCTCGTCTTTCTGGTGGGAGGGTTGATCTATGCCGGCCAGATCAAAAAAGAGGTTTTTCCCGATTTCGAACTGGATTATGTCACCATCAGAGTTCCCTATCCCGGTGCCAGCCCGGAGGAGGTGGAACGGGGTCTGATCCTGGCGGTCGAGGAGGCGGTTCAGGGGATAGACGGCATCAAGGAGATCACGGCGTCCGCCAACGAAGGGTCCGGGTCGGTCACCGTCGAAATTATCGAAGGAAAGAACATTCAGCGCCTGGCCCAGGACATCCAGAGTGCGGTAGACCGGATTACCTCCTTTCCCGACGAGGCGGAAAATCCGCGAGTGACCATCGCCCAGCGCAAACGCTATGCGGTCTCGCTGGCCCTTTACGGCTCACAGGGTGAAAAGGTGCTGCGCGAGACGGCGGAGCAGGTCAGGGACCGGTTGCTGCAATCCCCGCAAATTAACCAGGTTGAGTTTTCCGGTGTCCGGGATTACGAGATCGACATCTCCGTGCCCCAGTCCCAACTGCGGGCGTACGGCCTGACCCTGGAGCAGATCGCCCAGACCATCCGCAGGGCGGCGGTGGAACTGCCCGGTGGGTCCATCAAGACCGAAGGCGGAGACGTGCTGGTGCGAATGAAAGAGCGCCGCGATTACGGCCATGAGTTCGGCCGGATCCCCATCATCGCCAGCAACGAGGGAACCCATGTCCTGCTGTCCGATATCGCTCAGATCACGGACGGGTTCGAAGACACGGACAGCTATGCCACCTATAACGGCCTGCCCGCCATTCTTATCAATGTCTACCGGGTGGGAGACCAGACGCCCATCGCGGTGTCCGAAGCGGTTCGGGAGAAGATGGCCGAGATCAATCCGGACCTGCCGCCGGGACTTTTCCTGGATGCCCGGAACGACCGGTCGGACATCTATCGGCAGCGCATGGACCTGATGCTGAAAAACGGGTATCTGGGACTGGCGCTGGTTTTCGTTCTGCTGGCCGTCTTCCTGGAACCGCGGCTGGCCTTCTGGGTGAGCCTCGGGATCCCCATTTCCATTATCGGCGCCCTCTTCTTCATTCCCATGGCGGGGGTGAGCATCAATATCATCTCCATGTTTGCCTTCATCATCACCCTGGGCATCGTCGTGGATGATGCCATCGTGGCCGGCGAAAACATGTACCACCACCGCCAGTCGGGAAAGCCCTGGTTTCAGGCTGCGGTGGCGGGAACCCGGGAGATCGCCACGCCGGTCACCTTCAGCGTGCTGACCAACATTGTGGCCTTTGCCCCGCTGTTCTTCGTATCGGGTTTCATGGGCAAAGTGTTCAAACAGATCCCGGTGGTGGTGATTGCCGTCTTTGCCGTCTCCCTGATCGAGAGCCTGTTTATCTTGCCGGCCCACATCGGTCACCAGCGCCGCAGCGCCCCCACCACCGGCCTCTTCGGCTGGCTGTTCAGGCAGCAGCGCCGCTTCAGCGACTGGTTTGCCCGCATGGTGCGGACCCGATACGGTCCCTTTCTGGATCTGGTGCTGAAGAACCGGTACATTGCCGTGAGCCTGGCAATCGCCTTGCTGCTGGTCACCATCAGTTTCGTCAGGAGCGGGCGAATGGGCTTCGAGCTGTTCCCCAAAGTGGAATCGGATTATGCCATCGTCGCCGCCACCCTGCCATACGGCACGGCGGTTCAAAAGACGGAGGCGGTGCAGCGCCAACTGGTTGAAGCCGCCAGGCAGGTGACCGCTGAAAATGGCGGGGATAAACTGGTGGAAGGCATTTTTGCCAGAATCAACGGCAACGAGGCAACCGTGAGGGTTTACCTAACCCCGCCAGGTGTTCGCCCCATCTCCACCGCGAAGCTGACCGCTCTGTGGCGGGAACACGTGGGAACCATCACCGGCCTGGAATCGTTGAAGTTCGAGTCCGATGCCGGCGGGCCCGGCCGCGGGGCCGCCATTTCCGTGGAGTTGAGCCACCGCAACGTGGACATCCTTGCCTGGGCCAGTTCGGACGTGGCGGAAGCGCTGGGCTATTTCCCCAACGTCAAGGACATTGACGACGGATACTCGCCGGGTAAGCGGCAGATAGACTTCAAGATCCGCCCCGAAGCCCGCAGCCTGGGGCTCCGATCCCAGGACGTGGCCCGGCAGGTGCGCCACGCCTACTACGGGGCCGAAGCCCTGCGCCAGCAGCGGGGGCGCAATGAAGTGCGGGTGATGGTGCGACTGCCCAAAAGTGAGCGGGTGTCCGAGCAGCAGCTGGAGGATATGGTGCTGCGGACGCCGGCCGGTATAGAGATCCCACTGATGGAGGCGGTGAGCATCCGGCGCGGGCGGGCGTACACCACCATCGACCGGCGCAACGGACGGCGGGTGGTCACCGTGACCGCCGATGCCCGGCCGCGGAGCAAGGCCGGTCAGGTGCTCAAGTCCCTTTCTGAAGAGACCCTGCCCTCGCTCCAGGCCCGATACCCGGGGCTGACCTACAGCTTCGAGGGCAGGCAGGCGGACCGGCGCGAAAGCATGCAGAGCCTGGTGAAGGGGCTGATGTTCGCCCTGCTGGTGATCTATGCCATGCTGGCCATTCCCTTCAACAGCTTTATCCAGCCGCTGATCATCATGATAGCGATTCCTTTCGGCATCGTCGGCGCGGTGATCGGGCACCTGATTATGGGTTACAGCCTCAGCCTGATGAGCATGTTCGGCGTGGTGGCCCTATCCGGGGTGGTGATCAACGACTCGCTGGTGCTCATTGATTTTGCCAACCGGAAGCGGCGGGGTGGTGAAGGATGTCACGACGCCATCCACCATGCGGGCATCCACCGGTTTCGGCCCATCCTGCTCACCACCCTCACCACTTTCGGCGGACTGGCCCCAATGATTTTCGAGACTTCCCGCCAGGCGCGTTTTCTCATTCCCATGGCCCTTTCCCTGGGTTTCGGCATTCTTTTCGCCACGCTGATCACGCTGCTTCTGGTTCCCAGCCTCTATATGATCGTGGAAGACGTGCGGCAGGTATTTCACATATTCAGATCCTCTGAGGTCAGGACCTGAAAGGCGTTTCTACCGGTTTTTAATGATGCCCATCCTTTTCTTGACACAACGCGCGCTTTTTGAAATAGGGTGAGTCCAAATTCACTTGGAGCATTGACATAACCAATATGAAAATCGCTGCAGACAATTCGTGCCAACGCTGCGGCACCTGCTGCGAAAAGGGCGGGCCGTCTCTGCACCGGGAGGACCGACCTCTGGTGGATGACGGCCGGATCCCGGCCCGGTGCCTGTTTACCATCCGGCGGGGGGAACTGGCCCGGGACAACGTCAAGGGCACCCTGGCACCGCTGACCGAAGAGATCATCAAAATCAAGGGGCAAGCCGGCAGATGGACCTGTCTGTTTTACGATGAAGAAACCCGGGAATGCGGCATCTATGACCACCGCCCGCTGGAATGCCGGGCGATGGACTGCCGGGACACCCGGCGGATTGAAAGGGTATACGAAACCGCCCGGCTGACGCGACGGGATCTGCTGTCGGGCATCGATGGCCTCTGGGAACTGATTGAAGACCATGAGCAGCGCTGCAGCTATGATGGACTGAAATCACTGGTGGGCGAAGGGACCGGCCACGGCCGCCTGAGGCAGGAAGAAGCGATACTGGAGATCATCCGCTATGATGCCCATGTCCGCCGGCTGACAACGGAAAAGGGGGGTATGGATGGAAAAATGATGCATTTTATCTTTGGCCGCCCGCTGGTCGACACCATCAAGATGTTTGATATCGCGTTGATGAAACAGGATGGGACGTATCGACTGGTGCGCCAGCTGTCATTTTCGAAAACCTAAATCGCCCTTTCCCCGTTTGCCTTGCAGCATCCAAGCTGCTATAAAAACCCTATCCATCGCGAAACATCTTCAACCACTGCATCGCGGCTGGACGCCGCTCCTACATAACGTCCGAAACAACCGTTTGCAGCTTAACGCTATCGAACAGGAGGGACAGATGAACAGTCTTCGTTTTTTCACCCTGATTATTTCTCTGACATTGATTTGTATTCCTCTAACCGGTGTGATGGCCCAGGAGATCACTGTGACTCAAACCGTGGTCTGCCAGGAGGTCGTGGATCGGATGCCCGTGGGATCCGGCGACGTGATTCCTGCGGGGACTAAGCGGGTTTTTTGCTTTACCCGGATCGACGGCGCCCAGGGAGAGACGGAGATTACCCACAACTGGTACTACAAGGGCACCCTGAAGGCGTCGGTGGTGCTGCCGGTACGCGCCAGTAAATGGCGGACCTGGAGCTCGAAAAACATGCTGCAAGAATGGACAGGAGAGTGGATGGTGGAGGTGCTTTCCAAAGACGGCACACCATTGGAGAGCATTATTTTCTTCGTTCAGTAGCCGCTTTTAGGCCGCAGGAAAAATAAATTGACCTGAGATTGCGCCGGATTTTTATTCGGATACCGCATCAGGACTGGTATGACAATGGAAATGTTGACCGCCAATGGCCTGGGCAGGTCCCATTATTCATTCAGGTCGGTTAGTATGGGCTTTTGGCTGTAAAGCCGGGGTCGCCGGTTGGGAAAAAAATACCGCATCCGGTGGCTGCGGACATGGTGGATTTGATCGGCCGTCAGGTCGGCCACCAGCATTCCCGAGTTTCCTGACAGGCGGGTCTCGATGATCTCTCCGGACGGGGAGAAGACCACGGCATTTCCCGGAAAGACGAGGCCGTTTTTGTTGTCTCCGGTCTGGTTGCAGGCCACCACAAAGAGGCCGTTGTCGAATGCCCGGGCGGGCAGGTGGCGCATCCACGACTGGTGCTTGTCCGCTGCCTGGCCACGCGGGGAGGCATGGGGAAAGAAGATCACGTCGGCATCGGCCTCTGCCATTCGCGTGGAAAGCTCGGGGAAATGGGCATCGTAGCACAGCTGGATGCCAAACCGGATCCCTGACCAGTGGAACACCGGAAGGGTTTCGCCGGGGCTGAAATGATCCTCTTCGGGTGGGGCCAGGTGGAGTTTCCGGTAGACACCGGTCCGACCCTCCGGTGTGATCGCGATATGGCTGGCATAAAGCGTTCCATCTTCGGTCTTTTCCGCAAAACCGACAAGCAGCGCGATTTTCTGATCAACGGCCAGACGGAGCAGCGCGTCAATCTCCGACCCCTGGGCGGAAATGGCATGTTCCGCGATCTCTTCCCGGTTGCTGTACCCGGTGAGGTTCATCTCAGGAAAACAGACAAGGGCAGCCTCCTTTTTCCTGGCCCGCAGGGTCCAGTACCGGGTCCGCTCCAGGTTGTGTTTCACTTGACCCACAGGGCACCGGCAGACCACCGCCGCGATGCGGATATCTTTCATCATGCGCGAATCAGCCGGATGTCCAGCTTGCGGGTCCGGGGCCCGTCAAACTCACAGAAGAAGATGCCCTGCCAGGTGCCCAGCACCAGCCGGCCCTTTTCCACGGCAATGGTTTCCGATGATCCGATGATTGAGGTTTTCAGGTGGGCGGGAGAGTTGCCTTCCATGTGGCGGTAGGCTTCTTTCCACGGTACGATTTTGTTGAGCACCATCAGGATATCCCGGGCCACGGCCGGATCGGCGCTCTCGTTGATGGTGACGGCCGCCGTGGTGTGTGGGACGAAGACCAAGCAAAGGCCGCTTTCCATCCCGATCTCGGTCACCTGCTGCTGCACCAGGGTGGTGACGTCGATCATTTCCGTCTGTGAATAGGTTTTCACGGAAAGGCGCATGGATAGGGACCTCAAAGGAAAGGTTCTTAGACTGAAGGCTGAAGGTGGTTCGGAAAACGCCTAAAGCCCCTAACAAAAAAAGCCCCGCCTTTGTACAAGCGGGGCCTTTTTTAAAAACAGGGTTCGGTGTGATTAGACACATCCGGTGGGTTTCGGAAGACCCGCCATCTTGCAAGCTCCCTTTCCGGGGCCTGACGGGAACAGCTCGTAGATGTGTTTCAGTTTAAAGCCGGTCACCTTGGAAAGCACGCGAACCATAGGGGCGATACCGTTCTTTTCATAGTATTCACGAAGCACCTCTACCACTTTCGTGTGCTCTTCGTTCAGTTCGTCGATGCCTTCTTCTTTTTTAACGTACTGGATCCACTCTTCAGACCAGTTGGCGTAGTCATCGATGAAACCGTCTTCATCTACCGTAAATGTTTTTCCTCCAAATTCGACTGTCGGCATGTTACTCACTCCTCCTTTACAAATTTGTTAGTATTTCCGGCACACTGCCGTTTAAGTTCTCTTCCGGAATTTATGCTTATTAGCGGATTAAGCCTTCAATGTCAATACGAAATCAAAAAATTTCCAACGTGACAAATGGCTCTAAATCGTCGTTGCCGGCGGTGGTGGTGAACTAATATTCCCTCGGGGTTTTGTTAATCTGATCCAGGGTGAACACCGGCCCGTCCTTGCACACCAGTTCCTTGCCGATACCGCAGCGGCCGCACATGCCGAATCCGCATTTCATGCGGTTTTCCAGGCTCATGATGATATGGTCGTGGGCGTAGCCCAGCTTTTCCAGTACCGGCTGGGTAAACTTGATCATGATGGGGGGGCCGCACACGATGGCATAGGTGTCGTCGCCGCCCTGAGGGGCTTTTTGCTCCGTGATGGGGGGAACGAAGCCCACGTTGTACTTCCAATCCGGGTCGTCGGTGGCATCCACGGTGATGTGCATGTTGATGTCATCCCGCTTTTCCCACGTCACCAGTTCATCCTTGTAGAGCAGCATGCCCGGTGATCGGGCACCGTAGACCACGTCGATGTTGCCGAATTTGGGTCGGTTGGCCGGGTCCAGCATATAGACGATGGATGAACGCAAGGTGGTGAAGGCAAATCCGCCACCCACGATGAGGACATTCTTTCCCTCCAGGTGTTCCCAGGGGTACCAGTTGCCCAACGGCCCCCGCAGGCCCATGATGTCCCCCACCTTCATGTTGTGCAGGTGGGTGGTGACCACGCCGGCACGGTTCACGGTGAAGGAGACAAACCCGCTTTCCACCGGGGATGAGGCGATGCCGATGGGAATCTCCCCCTTGCCGGGGATGGACAGTTCAGCGAACTGGCCGGCCTTGTAGGCAAACTTATCTTCATCGCCATCGTTAAGGAAGACGAATTTGAAGGTCTTCAGGCTCTTGTCTTCGGCCTCGACGGTGATGTCATCGATGCGGACCGGATAGGGTAAATATGGATTTTGCACGTGTTCCTCCCTCTATCAACCCTGCACGGCGCAGGTGTCTTCGGGTTTGAAGCTGTTCATCAACTCACAGACCCGTCGGATATCGATATTTACCGGACACTGGCGTACGCACCGGCCGCAGCCCACACACATGATGCCCGCATCGTACTTGTCCACGAAGTATTTGAGCTTGTGCATGAAACGCTGGCGGACCCGCTGGGTCTTGGTATCCCGGGGGTTGTGCCCGGTGGTGTGGACAGTGAAGATGGGGAACATGCAGCTGTCCCAGTTTTTCATGCGCACACCGGCCTTGCCGTGAACCTCGTCCTGGATGTCGAAACACCAGCAGGTGGGGCATGAGAAGGTGCAGGTGCCGCAGTTCAGACAGGCAAATGCAACGTCGTCCCAGAAGGGTGCGGCATGAAGTTCCAGAAGGTCGGTGTCGGCCAGGTTGTCGGTTTTGACCGAGGAAACAATCCGGCCTTCGGCGGCTTTCTTTCCGGCGTCGAAGGCGGCCGCATCTTCGGATGGCGCCTTCCAGCCGGCCGCATCGGCAAAGGCCTTGCCCTTCTCCGTGAGGATCTTGGCCAGATAGGCCTCACCCTGGTCCATCACCAGCATGTCCAGCCCCTCTTCATGGTAGGGCCCACAGCCGGCGGTGGTGCAAAAGCAGGTGGACAGCGGCGTGTCGCAGGCCATGCCGATGAAGGTGGTGGCCTCGTAGGCGTTGAGCCAGTAAGGATCCTTGACGTCCGGCGTGTCGAAGTTCAGCTTCACCAGCAGCGTGGCTTTGGCGTCGCAGGGCCGAATGCCGATAATGGCGCGGGGGGAGTCGTCCCTGGCCACCTCTTTCATGATGTGGTGATCCTCCCGGGACTCGTCCAGGGAGTATTCGAGCATCTCTTCGGACTGGGGAAACAGCAGCGATTTTGGGGAGAGGCGGGTATTGACCATGTTCAGATCCGGCATCTCGCCCTTTTCAAGCGCCTTGAACTGGTGGTAGTCCTTCTCCTTGACCGGCCCGAACAGCCCGTAGGCGTCGGCGGCGGTCGTCAATCCGGCCGCCCAGCTTTTCTTGTCGATTGTAACGAGCGTCATAGCGTTAACCTTTACAGCCTTAAAGGAATTTACAGACGGAGAAGCGGCTTTCCCCGCCATCTGAACCCCCGTCTATTTGATGAAGGCCTCGGGATCATTGGCCTTGTAGACATCCAGTGCCGGACGCTGATCCGGGGAGAGCCCGGCTTCCCATCCGAACTGTTCCTGGCAGTCCTTTTCCAGCTTTCTGGTGAGCAGCCGCATGTTGATGCCAACCGGACAGGCCCGTTCACAGGCACCGCAGTCAGTGCATCGGCCGGCGCAATGGTAGGCCCGCAAAAGATGGAACGTTCGCACGTCAATGGGGTCTTGGCCTTTGCCCACCCACTGGGGTTTGGACTCATCCACGAAACAGGTGGGGCAGTAGCACAGCGGACAGGCATTGCGGCAGGCGTAGCATCGGATGCACGGCGACAGCAGGTCATCGAAAAACCGCCATTTATCCTCGGTTTCCATCTCCTCTATCTTGTGGATCTCTGCGTAGCGGTCGATGTCCGTCTGCTCTTGTACCGGGTCGGCCACCATCTCGTCGTGGATCACCGGATTGCGGTGGATGCACAGGGCGCAGTTCTGCTGGAGTACGTCCTTTTTGTCCAACAGGGTCTCCGCATCGGAGGTTTTGACCTTGATGGTGTTTTCGGTTTCGGAGACCTCCAGGATCTCGCCCGCCACCATGCCGGTGATCTTGCGTTTGTCGATCATTCCCGTGCAGGGGACGCCGACGATGTGGAGCTGATCGCGCTCGATCTTGTTTTCGGTGATGTGGGTGACGATGTTCCGCGAGTCGCAGCCTTTGGCGAAAATGGCGATCTTTTCCTTGCGGTTGGCCAGGTAGTTAGCAAGGTTGATGCCGCAGTTGCTGTCCCATACCAGCGATTGGACATCTTCCGGTTTGGTGACAAAGCACGGTTCGTTCATCATCGGCATGGTCCCTTTGCGGAAGCCGATGACCATGTCCACGGCACATTCCTTGAGGAGGCGACCGGCGATGTCCCTCATTTTTTCGGTGTATCCAGACATATCACGCTACCTTAGCCTTTTGTTTGACAAAGTGTTGGTTGGGCCCCAGGGCACGGACCGCTTCTGTCACCCGGGTCACGACATCAATGAACTTGGTGGCTTCGGCCGAAGATACCCACGACATGTGCAGACGGTCGCGTTCGATACCCATGTATTCCATGAGGTTGCTAAACAGAACAAATTTCCGACGGGCGTAGTAATTACCTTCCAGGTAATGGCAGTCGCCGGGATGTCAGCCGGAAACCCACACCCCGTCGGCGCCGTTTCGTAGCGCAGCCAGTGCGAATTTCGGGCTCATGCGTCCGGTGCAGGGGATCAGGATTACCCGGATGTTGGGCGGATACTGCATCCGGCTCACACCGGCCAGATCCGCTGCGCCGTAACTGCACCAGTTGCACAGAAAGGCCACAATTTTCGGTTCCCATTCAGACATGTATTTTCTCCTTCATTCAGGCCCGGCCGGCGACGGTAAGCAACCACCGCTTTTCCGCCGTCGACCCGTTTTCAATTAGATGGCATCGAGCATGGCAAAGATCTGATTGTTGTCGAATCCGCTGAGATGGATGGCGCCGGACCGGCACGAGGCCACGCACAGGCCGCATCCCTTGCACAGGGCTGCGTTGATGGTTGCCCGGCCGGCGAACATGCGCGCATCGGCTTCGATGAAGCTCGGGGCGGAGTAGGGGCAGATGGATACGCACACGCCGCAGCTGGAGCACATGAGGGGATCCACCGAGGCAATTTCACCACTGGTAAAGATATGTTCCTGGGCCAGCAGGGTGACGGCCCTTGATGCCGCCGCCTTGCCCTGGGAGATGGCTTCATCGATGGATTTGGGGTAATGGGCCAGCCCGCAGAGGAAAACGCCGTCTGTGGCAAATTCGCACGGTCCAAGCTTGGCGTGTTTCTCAACGAAAAATCCATCATCGTTGAGCGGGATTTTGAAAAACTGGGAGAGCTGGGCGTCGGCGTAAGGCACAATGGCTGTGGCCAGAGTCAAAAGATCCGTGGTGATTTCCATAGGCAGACCCAATACATGGTCGGTGACGCGTACCGCCAGCCGTTCCCCGTTGCGCACCACCTGGGGCTTGTTCTCCAGATTGTAGCGGATGAAGATCACACCGGCTTCGCGGGCTTTTACGTAAAGTGTTTCCCGTTCCCCGTAGGTTCGGATATCCCGGTAAAGGATGTATACATCGGCCTCCGGATTGCGGGCTTTGATGGCAAGGGCACTTTCAATGGAATGGGTACAGCAGACTCGCGAACAATAGGGGCGCTGGGGCTCACGGGAGCCCACGCACTGGATGAACACCGCCGTGTTGAGATCGTTGACCGTGGCGTCATCGGCCAGCATCTTGCGATCCAGCTCCAGGCTGGTCACCACCCGCGGATCTTCTCCGTAAAGGTACTCACCGGGTTCGAGCTCTTTGGCGCCGGTGGCCACCACCGCCACGCCGTGTTCAATGGCGGTATCTCCATCACTGTTTTTAAGGACGGTCTTGAAGTTTCCCACAAACCCTTCCACGCTTGCCAACTGGGTGTTCAAGTGCACCTGAAGCCGCTTTTCGGCTTTCACCAGAGCCACCAGCTTGGCCAGATTGGCCTGAATATTTTCACCCTTCCAGGTCCGGTAGAGGCTGTTGGCCTGTCCGCCCAACTGGCCGGTTCGTTCCACCAGATGGGTGTCATATCCCTGCCGGGCCAGGCTCAGGGCCGCAGTCATGCCGGCGATACCACCGCCGATGACAAGGGTGGACTGGCCGACGGTGAGTTCGGTTTCGGCCAGCGGCTCTTTCAGCGCCACCTTGTTGATGGCCATGCGGACCAGGTCCTTGGCTTTCTGGGTGGCGATGTCGGGATTGTTTTTGTGGACCCAGGAGTCTTGGTTGCGGATGTTGACCATCTCGAACAGGTATTTGTTCAGGCCCGCATTGATCAGGGTTTCCTGGAACAGCGGCTCGTGGGTTTTGGGCGTACAGGCCGCCACCACCACCCGATTGAGGCGCTTTTCCCGGATGATCTCGGTCATGATGTCCTGGGTGTCCTGGGAGCAGGTGTACATATTGTCGGTAACATATTCAACAAAGGGCAGGGTCGCCGCATAATCGCGAACCCCCGGCACGTCCACCACCCCGGCGATATTGATGCCGCAATTGCAGACAAAGACCCCCACCCTGGGACGATCGCCGGCCACATTGATTTCGGGAACCACTTCGGCCGTACGGGTCTGGGTGTTTCTTGCCGAACTGAGCAGTTCGCCCGCGGCTGCTGCCGAGGCACTGGCATCTACAACGGCCTGGGGGATATCTTTGGGGGCCTGAAATGCGCCGCACACAAAGATACCGTCACGGCTGGTGGTCACAGGGGAAAATGTGGTGGTGTCGCAAAAATTGCCCGGCGTCAGACCCACGCCCAGGGTTTCGGCCATGGCAACCACCTCGGGGGAGGTTTCCAGCCCCACCGACAGAACCACCATGTCGAACACCTCGGTTTGCATCTCGCCGCTTTCGGTCACATAGCGGATGGACAGATCGTCGCTGCCCGGCACGGCATCGATGGTATGCACCTTGGACCGCAAAAAGCGGATGCCCTGGGCTTTCGCTCCTTCGTAGTAGCGTTCGAAATCCTTTCCATAGGTACGCATATCCATGAAAAAGACCGCGCACTCCAATTCATCGCCGGCGTGTTCCTTGGCGATGACGGCTTCCTTGATGGCGTACATACAGCACACGGACGAACAGTAGGCGTTGTTGCAGCGGTTCTGGTCACGGGATCCGACACACTGGAACCAGGCGATTTTTTTGGTATCCATGTGGTCCGATGGCCGGACCACATGCCCTTCGGTGGGACCGGAGGCGGACAGCAGCCGCTCGAACTGCATGGAGGTGATCACATTGGGATGCTTGCCGTAGCCGTAGAAATCCAGACCGGAGGGGTCGTAGGGGGTAAAGCCGGGAGCAAGGATCACCGATCCCACTTTAAGCTCCAGCAGTTCGCGATGCTCCTGATGCGTCTCAAGGGTCACGGCACCGGCGCCGCAGGCTTCCACGCACTGGTAGCACTCACAGCAGTAACCGCAGTTCAGGCAACGGTTAGCTTCGGCCTGGCCTTCTGCTTCGCCCAGGCCCAACTCCACTTCATTGAAGTTGCCCTGGCGTGCCTCAGGTGGCAGTTCCCGCATTTTGGCGCGCGCCGCCACCGGCTCGTCGGCGGGAACCGGGCGGTAGACCGGATCGTCACGTTCGATGGGCTCGCGACCGGCAGCCATGTCGACTCCGTCCAGGTAGCGCACCATGGACTCGGCCGCTTCATTGCCGGCAGCGATGGCGCCGATGGCCACCCAGGGGCCGGTTTGCAGATCCCCGCCGGCAAAGACCCCTTCCCGTCCGGTGGCGTAGGTGATAGGATCCACCTCGGCGGTGCTCCAACGGGTGAAATCCAACCCTTCGACTTCTTCGATGGCGGACAGGTCCGGCCGCTGGCCGATGGCTGGAATCAGCTGGTCGATGTCAAAGTCATATTCGCTGCCTGGAATCGGCACGGGACGACGGCGTCCGGAGGAATCCGGTTCGCCCAGTTCCATGCGGATACATCGCAGTCCCGTCACCTTGCCGTCGGTCACCAGGATCTCCTGGGGAGCGGACAGGTAGGTCAGGGAGACCGCTTCGGTTTCGGCTGCCTGGATCTCCTCTTCCCAGGCGGGCATCTCCGCACGGGTGCGGCGATAGATGATCTGGACGCTCTCGGCACCCATGCGAACGGCCGAGCGGGCTACGTCGATGGCCACGTTGCCGCCGCCGATGATGGCTACGTGCTTACCCACCGGAGCGCTGCCGGAAAGGTTCACTTCCCGCAGAAAATCAACTCCCTGGCGAACGCCCTCGGCCTGCTCGCCGGGAACATTCAGGGTGATCCCCTTGTGGGCGCCCAGGGCCAGGTAGACGGCCTTGAACCCCTGCTCGAACAGGTCGTCCACGGTGAGATCGGTGCCCAGCGGGGTGTTGGTCTTCAATTCAACGCCCATGTTGGTGATGATTTCGATTTCCAGGTCCAGGATGTCGGGTGGCAGCCGATGATCCGGAATGCCCACCCGCAGCATGCCGCCGGCTTTGGGCAGGGCCTCGAAAATAGTGGACATGATGCCCTTTCGGGCCAGTTGGTAGGCGGCGGACAGACCCGCCGGCCCCGAACCGATAATGGCCACACGTTCATCTCGCTGGGCAGCCTTGGGAATTTCGATTTCACGGGGATCAAACTGATCGGCGGCCAGGCGCTTCAAGTCGCGGATGGCCACCGGCTGATCCACTTCGCAGCGGCGGCAGGCGTCTTCACAGCCGTGGGGACAAATGCGTCCCAGCACACCGGGCAGGGGCAGATCCTCCATGATGATCTGCAAGGCCTCTTTGTACTTGCCCTGGCCCACCATCTGCACGTAGCCTTGGACGTTGAGCCCGGCCGGACAGGCCAGGTGACAGGGCGCTTTGTCGGTCTTTTGGATGGCAAACGCGCCGGGAATCGCCTGCGCGTAGCGCTTGTAGATCGCCTTACGGTCGTTGAGACCCTGGTTGTATTCGTCAGGCAGAGCCACCGGGCACACTTGGGTACAATCACCGCAGGAGGTGCACTTGGCCAGGTCAATGTAACGGGGGCCTTTATCAATGGTGACGCTGAAATTGCCTTCGGTTCCCTGAATCTCTTTTATTTCTGCGCATGTGATCAGGTTGATATTCAGATGCCGGCCGAACTCGACCAGTTTAGGGGAGATAATTCACATCGCACAGTCGTTGGTGGGAAACGTCTTGTCTAGTTCGCTCATCACCCCGCCAATGGCCGAGGATTTTTCAACCACATGAACAAGGTATCCCGAGTCGGCCAGGTCTAACGCAGCCTGCATTCCAGAGATGCCGCCACCGACAACCAGAACAGAACCAATTGCATCCTTTGTCATTGTTTCGTTCTCCTGATCGCGCTCCAAACGCATGATGTAGAATCTTCAAAACTTCTAAACGATTAAGTAAAATAAGAGGTTAGGCGTGTTTTGATTAACAATTCTAACTATATGGACATGAAGGTCTTGTCAATACAATTCGCAGGCATCGCTTAGCCTCATCCAATCAAATTGTGCAGATATGCCCAAAAATACGATTCGAATCAAGTGGAAAAATATTTTTTGGCGACTATCGTTCTTTTTTACCGCGACCCAAACGGTCCGGGATGGCGACGGCCATCTGTTGAAAATCACCTTGATCCATCGCATGCCACCATGGTAAATTCCGCCAACGTGTTCCCGCCGATCGATTTCTGATCTGCTTCAATCAACACCGTAAAAAGGAGCTGTACCTGATGGCAAGTGAGATTTCTTCGGTAGTCAATATCGCTCTGATCGGCGGTGGCGAGAAATGCAGGGAAATTCTGAAGATGACCACCGTCGACTTTCTGCAGGATCAGGTCAACTCCAGAATCGTTGCCGTGGCGGAATCCGACTGCACCGCACCCGGGGTGATCCTGGCGCAAGAGAAGGGCCTAAACATCGTTTCCGATTATCGGCAGCTTTATGATCCTGTCTGCCAGGTGCATCTGTTTATCCTGCTCGATCCCGATCCCAGCCTGTTGCATCAGATTCTGAAAACCAAGCCCGACAATTTGCGAGTGCTTTCCCATCAGGCTTTTGACTTGTTCTGGAAGGCGTTCAAGTCCAGGGAGAAATTGCTTCAACAACGATCCAAGGAGATGCAGACCATCCTCGACGGCATTCAGGACCTGATCCTCGTCATTACCCCGGAGCAGGAGATTGTGGATGTCAACGAGGCATTTTTAAAGCAGATGGGATACACCAAGAAAGAGGTGGTGGGGAAAAAGTGCCATGAAGTCTACCACCAAACCAACCAGTCATGCTTTGAAAACAACAATGCGTGTCCGCTCAAGACCGTCATTCGAAATCGCAAGGCTGCCCAGACAATTCGCACCCGCACCGAGCCCAAAGGAAAAATCCATTACATGGAAGTCTCCATCTATCCGCTTTGGGAAAAAGACGGTAGAATTTCCCATTTTCTGGAGATCAGCCATGATATTACCGACCGGAAGGTGCAGGAGGAGGAAAACCGGCGGCGCCTGGAGCAAATGGTTGATGAACGCACCCGCCAATTGCAGGAAACCCATGCTAAACTGCTCCACCAGGACAAGATGGCCTCTTTAGGCAAGCTGTCTGCCTCGGTAGTACACGAGATCAATAACCCCATTGCCGGTATTTTAAATTTCGTCCTGCTGATGAAACGAATCTTGAAGGAAGATGCTTTCAGTATTCAGGAGAAGGATTCCTTTGAACGCTACCTGACGATGATGGAGGCAGAAACCCGTCGGATCAGCCGCATCGTCTCCAACCTGTTGACCTTTTCCCGACAACCCAAAATGAAGTTGGGGCTCCAGGATATCAACCGGCTTATCGAGAAAACCCTCATTCTCAACGACAACCTGCTCATGATCCACAATGTCAAGATCCGACAGGCACTGGACCCTGCTTTGCCACAGGTGATAGGGTCTGCCGATCAACTGCAGCAGGTATTCATGAACATGATATCCAATGCTGCCGAAGCCATGGAAAGCAAGGGCGGCGGCGTGCTTACCGTGAAGACAAGTTGCGGTGACACGGCGGATTCGATCAGCATCATTTTCACCGATACGGGGGTCGGCATTACGCCGGACCATCTGGACAAGCTGTTCGAACCCTTTTATACGACGAAAAAAAAAGGGAAGGGGGTCGGATTGGGACTCAGTGTCGTCTACGGCATTATCAATGCGCACAACGGCAGCATCACGGTGGATTCACTTCCGGGCAACGGCGCGACCTTCACGATCCAGCTGCCTCTGTCACCGGAACGGCAACGGGCAGAAACGGCTGATGCCGCACGGAACCGAAACTGAAACCGAAGGTGGAGGGAGAATGAGCAAGACCCGAATCATGGTGGTTGACGACGAGCTGATCATTAGAGAATCGCTGGCCGGGTGGCTGGAACGTGACGGCCATCACGTGGAAACCGCTGCCAGTGGAGAACAGGCCCTGGAAAAACTCGCCGCCGAACGCTACGACATCATGCTGGTGGATATCAAGATGGAGGGGATGAGCGGGTTAGATGTCCTCAAGGTGGTCAACGAGCGCGATTTTGATACGGCGGTGGTGATGATTACTGCGTACGGTTCCATCTCAACGGCCATTGATGCCATGAAGCGGGGGGCCATGGAGTACCTGCTGAAACCCTTCGACCCGGAAGAGATCGGCGTGCTGATCGAGAAGATCATCGCGAACCAGGCACAGGCCAAGGAAAACCTCTACCTGCGCGAACAGGTGAAGGAGCGCACCCGCTTTGAAAGCATGATCGGTCAATCCCCGGCGATGCAGCAGGTTTTCGATCTCATTAAGGATGTGGCCCCCATGGATTCCACCATCCTGATTACCGGAGAGACCGGCACCGGTAAGGGGTTGGCCGCAAAGGCGATCCATACCTGCAGCAACCGGAGCCAGGGACCCTTTGTGGCCGTCAACTGCGGTGCGATCCCCGAACACCTGATGGAGAGCGAGCTGTTCGGCCACCAGAAAGGTGCATTCACCGACGCCCGTGAAACAAAAAAGGGTCGCCTGGAACTGGCCAACGGCGGCACCCTGTTCTTGGATGAAATCGGGGAGATCAGCATGCGCATGCAGATCGACTTGCTGCGCATACTGGAGGATCGCGTCTTCTACCGGGTGGGGGGAACCCAACCACTGGAAGCGGATTTTCGGGTCATTGCCGCCACCAACCGCGATCTGAAAAAAGCCATAGCCGACGGTGCCTTTCGCGAAGACCTGTTCTACCGCCTCAACGTGATCGCCTTTGCCATGCCGGCCCTGCGCCAGCATAAGGAAGATATCCCCCTGCTTTGCGACCATTTCCTGCTTCGCTTCGCCCAGGAAACCAACAAGCCGATTCGAAAGGTTACCCGGGAAGCCATGGATGAAATGATGCTCTACGACTGGCCCGGAAATATACGTGAGCTGGAAAATGCCATCGAAAGAGCCGTGGTGGTCGGAAAAGGTTCTCAGGTGATGCTCGATGATCTGCCCATCATCTGCACACCGGACAGAAGCAGACCCTCCGATGATTCACTCAAAGCCATAGAGAAGAGCCATATCCTGCAGGTGCTCACGGAAAACGCCTGGAACATTTCGATTTGTGCGAAGATTCTGGGGATCGATCGATCCACCCTATACAGCAAAATCAAGCGCTACCAACTGCAGAGCACATCTTGACAGCTATCTCCAGAGAGACAATCCTCATTGCTCCCATCGGTGATTTCGACGCAGATATTCTATATGCCGTTGAAAAAATGGTCCCGCGGATTTTCGGCATGCCGTGTCGCATCGAACCGCTGCTCGACGATATCGGTTTTGCCTGGAACGCAGAGCGCAGGCAGTTTCACTCCACCGCGATTCTTGCGGAACTGTCCGGAAAGGCCCCCATCGATGCGTTCAAGGTAATCGCGCTGACCCGGAAAGATCTTTTCATCCCGATCCTTACCCATGTTTATGGAGAAGCGCAGCTGGGAGGCACCAGCTGTATTGTCTCCACCTGTCGCCTGACCAGCGGGATCTCCACGGTCGGGCAGCGCTCCTTGTATCTTGAGCGCATCACCAAAGAAACCGCCCATGAACTGGGGCACACGTTCGACCTTCGGCACTGCAAGGATCACCAGTGTCTGATGCACTACTGCCGCAGCATCGGCGACGTGGATGCAAAAAGCAGCCAGTTGTGCCGCTATTGCGAGGTGCTGCTAAATGATCAGTTAAAGAGAGAGGGAAGACGGTGAAACACTGAAGGGGTGGTGAACGATCATCGATTGTGACTTCAGCTTTGTAAAAATTGCCGGGCAATGTCCGTCCAGCAGCTCGGGGGCAATTGCCCGAGAATGTCGTCCGCAAACGTACCGCCATCTGCGGCCAGCGGGCCCAGATGGGTTTCCACGGCCTGGTACAGGCGATCGATTTCGGTTTCGATAAAGGCAGTGGCCTCCACCCCCATCTGCAGGGTGCGCAGGTCTTCACGCAGGTGATCCGGCTGCACCATCAGCAGCCAGCCATTCCCGTAGGGATCGGAGGATGGCAGCGCTTCGGGGTTGCGGTTCACTTTGGGGTTGAAGGCGGTGACCACGCCGCTGACCGGTGACAGCAGGCCGGCATCCAAGTCACCGCGATTCATGCGGATACCCACTTGATCCCGCTGCAGCGGCTTTCCCATCAGCGGCAGGTCGATCCGGTCCATCGGCCCCAGCAACCGGGCTGCAAAGGCGTCGAGCCCGATGCGCACCCGGCCGCCGGACGCCATTCCCACCCACGTATGCCCCCGGTGAAGATAGACCCCCTGGGGGACCTTGATGCCATGGACTTCTTTCATTTCAACCGGTTTGAGCACCGCATGGACTGTGTATTGATCTTGAAAATATTGGTCGAACTCACAATTGCTGCAAAGATAATCATGCGTGCAGTTGCGAAAATCAATGCGGCCCTTGAGATGATGCAGGCAGGGGCGCCGATGGGCGGGCAGTCCATTGAGCTTGTCGGCCCAGTAAACGATACGCCCTCGCCGGCCGGGAACCGCTGCCCCGGATGCCGATCGTTCCCGGTTCTCTTCCGCCAGGCGCCGCAGGACCCTGTCGAAACGGCAGCCGGTGCAATCGAACGCTCTGCGGCACATTTTGGTTTTGACCACACCGGCCTGCATCCAGATGCAGGGGTCGGGCGGTGGCGTGCTGTGTTGGAATTCCATGGTTTTAACCCGTTTTCAGGAACGCTTGTGTCAGTTTTTTCCAGTCCAGGCCGGGCAGGTTGCCATAGATATCCGGCCCGAAGGTACCGCCGTCAGCGGCCAGAGGGCCGGCCACCGAGGTCACCATCTCTTCCAGAATGCCCACTTCGCCGTTGATCCAGTCAACACTGGCCTCATCGCTCATCAGACTCTTGGCCGCCGACTTGATGTCCGGTGTCCGAACTAGAAACAGCCACCCCTCTCCATATGGCTCACGGTTGGCCAATTCCGGATTTTCCATCACCCGTGTATTGACTTCCACGATGACCCCATCGACGGGAGCGCGCACATCCGCCAGATGATCCCGCCGTTTCAATCCCCAGGCGATCTTGTCGCGGCTTAGTTCCTTTCCCATGAGGGGAAGTTCAAACCCATTGGCCTGTCCGAAGACCTTCAGGGAAAAGTCATCCAACCCGACGCGCATATAGCCGCCGTTTTCGATCCGAGCCCAGGCGTGGCCGTTGTGGAAATGATAGTGGCGGGGAACGTCGAATCCCTTGACCGTTTCCATGGTGGTTGGTTCGCTTTTGGTTTTGGCGGCCAGAAAATCTTCGAAGTATTGATCGAAATCGCATTTGCCGCACTGAAAGTCATAGGCGCAGGCGCGATTTGCCATCCGCCGGGTCAGACTGTGCCGGCAGATGCGCTCCAGTGCCGGCCGCCGGCGCATGGCGTCCTGCCAGCTGATCTGTTTACCCAGGGACACCTTGGCCTGCATGGCGTGGTCATACTTGCAGGTGGTGCAGTCGTAAAAGTTGTTGCAGCTTTTATATTTGACCGAACCGGCCTGCATCCACAGGCAGGGATTTTCGACCTGGGCTTTTTTGTCCGGCTTAATGACCCATACCTGGCCTCCGAGCACTGAGCCGATCCCGGATTTCTGCTCCATTTCATGGCGTTCCCCGCGGTGGTAAGATGATCCGTAACCTATCCGGCTTCTTGTAGGCCTGCTATCTCTTTCAGTCATTTTCCCTCTCCTTTGCTGGTGTTTTTTCGACATGCTTGATTTCTGTCGAAGGGTTGTCTTGATTCGGATCAATCGGGTGTGATAAAATCGCGCCACATGGGTTGCCTCGATTGTCGCTCAATATCGCTCAACACTTAAGCAAATGGCGTGCCATATATTTAACATATTGATTTCATAGGCTAATATTATTTTTGGCAGCGTTTCTTCTAAGGGAAGCCGGTGCGGGTGTGGTAATTTCCAACAAATGCACCAGTCCAGAAATAATACATTGCGTTTAAAAGTCGATTTAATAATTGTTTTCGAATAGTTACCATTGTGTTGGGTTTTTCTACACCCAGAGTCGGAATTTCCTACAGCATCTAAAATGATATTGACTCGGCATATCCGGGCAGTGTTAGTTTGTACCCAACCACCAGCGATCTTTTGCCGGACACCCCAAAACGACTCATGACCGACGTCCGCACAAACATCTTAAGAAAGGACAATGCCCGATGGATTTTCAAAACCTGGAAGCGCTCATCGCTTTTGCCATTGAAAAAGAGAAGGAAGCCGCAAATTTTTACGAAGAGAACAGTGAATCCGAAATGATGTCCGGCACGAAGCAGATGCTCAAGGAGTTTGCCGCAGAAGAGCGAAAGCATCAGCAGATGCTGGAAGATTTTCTTGCAACGGGCATCGCTGAAAACCTTGACGGATACCGGTTCGAATGGATTACCGACATCAAGCGCAGCTACAACGAACTGCTGGACAAAGCGAACAGCGACGGTGCCAAAAAGCTCTTCAAAATGCTTTGCCAGGAGGAGGCCAAGCATAAGCTCGCCTTAGAAACCCTGTATGACGAGTACATGGCCAAGATGGGCGACTGACCGTTGGTCCAGCGCTCGCCCAAAAACAAACTTATCGTCGTCTGCGGTCCAACCGGGTCGGGCAAGACCGGCTTTGCCATAAACCTGGCCCGGCAGTTCAACGGTGAGATTGTCGGGGCCGACTCCATGCAGATCTATCGCCACATGGACATTGGGACGGCCAAGCCAACGCCGGCGGAGCAGGCGGCGGCCCCCCACCACATGATCGACATCGTGGACCCGGACCAGGATTTCGATGCCGCCGCCTATGCGAATATGGCCACCGGCATTATCCGCCAGATCATCGCGCGGGGGCGCACCGTCTTTGTGGTGGGGGGAACCGGGTTTTACATCAAGGCCTTGATTCATGGCCTTTTCGAGGAAGGTCCGTCGGACCCGGTGGTTCGCCAGCGCCTGAAGCAGCAGGCGAAATCGGAAGGGACTGCTGTCTTGACCCGGCGCCTACAGAAGATCGACAGCGCCGCCGCCGAAAGAATCCATCCCAACGATACCTACCGCATCATCCGGGCGCTGGAGGTGTTCGAGATCACCGGTGAACCCCTCACGATCTTTCAGCAGCGCCACGGGTTCCGGGAGCAGCGCTTCACGCCCCTGAATATCGGGCTTTCCTGGCCTCGACCGGTTTTGTACGACCGCATCAACCGGAGGGTGGATATGATGATGTCCCAGGGGTTTGAGGACGAGGTGCGGCACCTGCTGGCCAGCGGCTACGGCAGTGACCTCAAATCCATGCAAAGTTTAGGATACCGGCACCTGGCGGCAGTGATCAATGGAGACGCCGGCTTGGCGGATGCGGTGACTGCCTTGAAGCGGGACCACCGTCGCTACGCCAAACGCCAGCTGACCTGGTTCGGTGCCCAGACATCGGTTCATTGGTTAGCCCCGGATCAAACAGCACTTGCCGGTTATCTGATTGGGGCATTCCTCACCTGACCGGTCGTCCGATCCGGCGAGAAAACAGTGAAGACAATTGAATTTTAACATCGAACATCCAACATCGAACGCTGAACGTCGAATGATGAGATCGCTTCGCTCCGTCAGTTTATAAATGGATAAAATTACTTATTCACAATTCGTGTTCGACGTTCATCTGTTTGATTCGGAAGGTGTTCAATAGATTTTTTTTGGTTAAATATTCATGAACTCAATGTATTTGCATTTCGACACAAATCGCGTTTTAGCTGGATAACATTACAAATGTGATGATATCCAGATCCGTATAATTACTTGGCTTTAACATTTCAACACTCAAAAGAGAGGAACATGCCATGGGTTTAGTTGCAATAGGAATGGGACCAGCGGATCAGAATGCACTGAGACAGCTGGAACCCGAGATAATCAAAACATTACGCAATGCCTCTTCCAGGATCCGGCAAGGTAACGCAGAAAGTCTGCTGTGGTTCGGCGACAATACTCAAGGCTGGATAAGCCGCCTAAATCGTGATCTCAACAAGATGGCAAGCATTTTGAACACCAAGCCCATTGAAGTCGTAGGAACAAACTGGAGGCAGCGCAGCCCCAATACTACTGCGGCCGCCAAGAGACCCACCGGGGGATGGAACCAATACACTAACATGACCAATGCCCAAGGTCGAAATTTCCGAATCCGTCTTGATATTGCCTGGAACTCCCGACCACTCTACCGTCCGGGTAACGTACCAGGCGTCAGTAAGTTCCATACAATCGTGCATGAGCTAACGCATCTTATCCTTAATACGGATGATGTCGCACCCGCATACGGAGTGATTAACTGTCAGAATCACGCCAATACAAACCCACATAATGCTAAGAGGAATGCCGATAACTGGGCTTTCTTCGTTGATGATTTTCGGTAAGCTATATCACAGGAAGGAAAGGGACCAGACTCTTTTCGGTCCAGAAGATGAAGAAGCCTAACATCTATATGGCCTCCGCTTGTCAAGAAAAAACTTCTCCAATGGACCGGAAAGGAAGACAACGGGGTCAGATCTTCATTCTTGACAAACAGCTTGGTAAAGGTCTATAAGATTCGCTATCACATAAACCGCATATAGAAAAGATTGATAATGGCTCGTCCCTTGAGAATAACCTATCCTGGCGCCTTCTATCATGTGACCTCCCGGGGTAATGAACAAAAAGATGTATTTAAGAGCAAGCGTGA
>JABZFO010000063.1 GCA_014237405.1 Desulfosarcina sp.
CCCTGCCGGTAAAAATTGGTCACCCCGTCGGGCCGCAGGTGCTGGGCCTTTTTGAAGTGGTGGTGCGCCAGGGCGATGCGGTCGTCACGGATTTTGCCGCTGAGGAAAATTTCCCGGTTGCGGGCGGCGAACAACGAGTTGTAGGCTGTATAGGCCAGGGCGTTGTGCGGGTGGAAATTCTCCGGTTCGCGGTCCACGCACACACGAAGCTGAGCAATGGCGTCGTCAAAGCGGCCCAATTGGCCCAGGGCAAAGGCCAGCTTTTCCCGAACCTTCGTATCCATCCCCAGATCGGCCAGCTCCGGCAGCTTCTCCTCCGCCGGGTAAAACAGGTCCAGGGCTTGCTGCCACTGCTTTTCACGGAACATCTCCGCCAGTTCGGCCGATGCCATTCTTGCCCGGTTCCCGGCGGCCTGGCTTTGGATCGGCACCAGGTCCGACGCTCGTAAAAACTCGTCCTCATGATGCGCCGGCTCCGGCCCCCTGGCCAGCACCGGCCGGATTTTGGCCAGCTTGTCGAATGCACCTTTCATTGCGTTACCTCCTCGTGGGATGCCGCCACCCATCAATGTGGCGTATGATGGCATCCTACGAGGAAGCATGACCGACGTTCAATGACTGCAACATTGCAGCGTCAAATTGTCAAAGAGCAGATGCTATGATGCAACAACTAACAATGTACTCGTTCTCAAAAGGGTGAATGGTCGAAGATTACCACCTCGCCAGTCACCGGGGAATGGTAACAAAGCTTGGAAACTTTGCCGTGCAAAGCATGGGCAATTTTCAAGTACAGCCAAATCGGCCCCTGACCGGTTAGCGTCAACTGATTGCCGCTTCCAACCTGTTCCTTGACCTTCTCCTCGTAAACCGGCAGGTCGGCCAATTTTGCATTTTCACTGCCAGCGTATAGGGTTTCCACGTCGATCGTTATGTGTCGAGCCATAAATACTGTTCCTTTATCCGGCCAGTTTCAGCTTTTCCTTCAAGCGTTGCCCAAAATTCAGAACTTCGTAGGGAGAAATAACATCGGTATTCAGGTGTTCTGCCCGCGCCGCAATGGAAGGCCGTACTTGCCCATTTTTCAATATATAGGGGGAGGTACTAACCAGAAAACTGCCGACTCTCAGGCCGAAATCCTTCTGCAAGGCCGCCACTTTATAAAGCGCCTCGGTCCTTTTATCTTCCTGTTGATCTAGGGATTTGCATTCGACCGTGAAAAGTGCATTCTCCTTGGTGAACATGACATCGAATTCATTATCAGTTCCTTTGGGGTTCTTAATCTGTATGCCGATGACCACATCGTCAATCCCTCGGCCGAGATTGGAGGATACTTCGTTAAAACAATACTCTTCCAGCCAACCACCGGTCAGAAACTGGATCTCCGACTTGGGCAGGCGTTTTTCCAGATCGGATCCGTTCACCGAAAAACCCATTCGCTTCATCAGTTCATATTCCTCATTGGTGGCACCTGAAAAGGAACCTTTAAGCTCAAACTCGCGGTCGCCACGATGGGGACGAAGCGCTCCCCCCAGCCAGATCAGCAGATTCTTGAGTTTTTCGTACTGAACAACAATCCAGTGCGCCAGTTCCTTCCTCTGACGAGCTTCTTGGGCCATACCAGGAAGATGATGGACATTGAGGGCGTTTAGCCCGTATGCTTTCAGGTATTCCGCTACGGAAAGCCGTTGCGACAACAAAACAGGCTTTTGGGTTCCGCGTTTGGGAAAGGGAATGATGTACTCGTTGCGGTGGATGGGTATATAAATCATCTGACAGCCGTAATCCTTGAAAAACTCGTAGGCTGCAATGGACATTATTTTGGTGCCACCAGTCAGGTTGACAACAAAATCGGATTCCTCCCGGCTCTGGATCCATGCCTCCAGCTTCCGGTGGCAATCGATCAGTGAATTTTCAACCACCGTCAGCACCTGGTATCGATTGCGATAATCCAGACCCTTGCAGGCAAGGCAGTCCAGGATATGACCCGATTTTCCCTTGGCCTCCATGCCCAGGGTGCTGACCAGCAGCAGTTCGTCGGGCTTTAGCTGTTCAATCGCCAGAATGTTGGGGACGGTCTGGTCGCTGACCAGACAGACGTGAATATTCTTCATGGCTGTTTCCTCCCGGGGGGGCGACATTCCCTAAAAAAGGATTGAAACCCTTTTGGATTTTCATAGCAGGAAGGGCTGATAATTGTAGGGTCAGGTGGTCAGTCCTTTCCAAGAATCTTCCTGATTCTTTCGACTTTCATTGCCTGCTTTTTCGAGCAATCCTTTTTACTCCAACGACCCTGGGCAACCCAGAGTGTTTTAAGTGCTACCGCGGCCCGCGTCTGAAGCGCTGGTTCTAAATTGTCGAACTTATTGAACAGTTCGAAAACCTGGTTCTCGTTCAACTCACCTCGCTCAAGGAGTACGACAGGCCTTTCCTCATAGGACAGGGCGTCCAATTCGTCCTGTCGCCGCTGTTCGGCTTCCTTTTGTTGGCGAGCCAGCTCTTCCCTCTGACGGATCTGTTCAAGCCGCCGTTTCTTTTCCGTCAATACCATAGTCCGATACTCTTCGCGTCGAGCCTGGGATGCGCGGTTTGACGCTTCGCAGAGAGCTATTCCCCCCAGGTAATCTGCCTCGCTGCACGGTGTAAGACGAACCCATCCGAAGGGGAACAAACCATTGGCAAGGGTCCGGGTGGTACCGTAAGGCATAGGCGTGCCCTGTTTACCCTTCCGGGTAAACGGGCGGTTGTCGCTCACGGTGACGAATTCAACCTGAGAATAGTGCCCCACCCTTAGGATCATCTGTCCAGAGTTGCATTGCAGTTCAGCTTCGATCTGATCGAGGGCGGGCTTGGCCTTGGCAAAGTTGGACAGACCGTAGAATTTTGCTTTCTCCTCCTGGAAGCGCTTCCGGTAATAGGCGTTAACCACATTAGCCAGTTCAGTCCAATTCCAACTCTGACCGATAGGAAGGGTCAACCTCCGATCGGAAGGCTGGTGCAGCGACCCCATGGCAATCCTGGCGTGAAGGATACCGTGCTCGACCTGTCCTAATAGACGGCTGGGCATCACTTCGCACTTGTTCTTCGGGGTGACGTTTTTGCCTTCTTTACGACGGACCTCAAGGGGCTCCACCAGCAGGGTGCTGTCGGCATATCCCGAGACATCGCCGAGTTTAAGCTGTTTGAAGGCGCTGTCGGTGATAGGGCCTAAAACGCTTTCAAGACGTTTCTGATAAGCCTTTCCTTTAAAATCTTCAGCCCTGGCGGCCTTGAGTCCCAAATGCTTTTCACGGTCCAGCCAGTCGATCACAGCGGTCCTTAGCGCTCCTTTGAGAGAGGATCCTGGAATCAGGGGGATGCGATCGGAGCTGGTTATATGGGGGCTGAATAGCAACTGGTGGATGGTGCGCTGGTCGTGCAGTTTCTGCTCGTATTCCTGGAAAATCCGCCCTTCGCTCACGGCTATGCGCCGCAAGCCGTAAATGGACGGTTCAATTCTGTTGGCCAGAAAACCGCGCATTGCCGGAACGTTGCCACCTGAAAATTCCGCACTCAACTCGTCCGGATCAGGGTAGTCACTGGCCCAGGATTGGGTATCGAGCACATGACAGGCAACCAAGCCATCCTCCCGGCGCATGAGATAATTCATCGGATCGAGTTCTTCTCCGGTGCCAATGTGGACAGGGGATAAAATGTCAAGCTTGAAATAATCAGTCTGCATGATGTCCCTCCAGTGTGACCGGGATCGTCAGGGGCCAGCCGATCTGGACTATTCGTTGATCGCTATGGATATTTCGAAGCAGGTAACCGGTGTCTGGCATGCGCCGAAACAGGCTCCCTTCCGTAAAAGCGAAAAAAGGCTTCTTGAATGGGTTTGGTTCGCCGAAGCCGCTCCATGCACGGCCATGTTTAACCATGGGAATCCAGTAACCTTCGAACCCGGCCAGGTCCGGCGCAGCGCATACCGAGAGAGAGAGTCGATGAGTCCCCTCGCCGTTAAAAGGGGCGGTATCGAAGCTCTCATCTCGTGAAAAGCTGAATTGTCCCATGCCGGTGGATCGATCGGCGCCGTAGCCAACCGCTTCCAAATGCTGTAAGAGGGTCTCGAAGGCATCACGGTCTTCTGTCTGCACGTAAAGATCGAGATCCACCCCGGGCCGGTACCAATACCCTTTCGAAAAAAACAAGCCGCCCTGGTCAAGAACGCTTCCGCTTTGCCGGTCTATGCTGACGTGGGGCTGGTAGGCTTCAGTTATTGGTTCCAGCCTTTCATCTTTCCGCGAGGAGTTGCGCCGCGCCTCTTCTTTTGACAGCCAGTCGCCAAAGAGTGTTTCCTGACTGATTTTTCCCTGAAGGCTCTGCCAGAGTTGCACCGGCCAGAATTTCCGTTTGCGAAACATCTTATACTGCTGCAACTTATCGAACAGGTCGCCTTTGCCTGCAAATTCAGATTTGAAGCGCGTCCGCGGGATCGCCGGCAGTGCAGGCATCGGGAAGAAACCGGCTGGGAAGGCACTAGACAGGACAAAGGCCGGTGCGCCGTCGGCAAAAGACTCGATCAGGGAGGTTACACCGGTCTCTCCCTGACCCATGGCGGCCGCCCAAAGAAGATGGCCATAGAGGGTGTCACTGCGCAGGGGAGTGGCAAAGCCCGAGCGCGGAGTAATACGGTAACGATAAAATGCCATCCTTGCCTCCTAAATCGTATAATCCGACAGATCGATTGGCTGTTTCTCACATTGCAACCTGTCAAAACGCACCTGGCCGCATCCCCGGGAGGAGTTGCCGCCAAGCGCATCCAGTTCGATCAGGCGAAGTCCACGGAAAACGTCATCTATCAGTTCGGAAGGATCACCTTCGAAAACCTTGAAAGAGAGGTGAAAAGTCCATGACCAGCTCGCCGCTGTTGAATTTATCACGCCAGCCCTCAGCCAGATAGGCATCTCGGACAACCAGCCGTGTAGGGCCAAGTTCGGGGCCTTTATCAGCGGCAGAGGTGCCGAAAATGGTGCAGGCCGGGCAGCCTTTTTTCGCACATCCGCAGGGCAACCCCCTTCCGTTCCTATCTTTTTTGCCAAGAACAAAATCTCTTGTGTCCGGGCTCTGCCCCACGTAGCGTGATATTTCCAGAAGCGAGCGCATTTTTCCTTTGATGGACGAGCCGGGAATGTAAGGCTCGCCGGTCAGCGGGTGCTTGATGATCGGCTGGTCGAGGCCGCCGATTTCCAGGCTTTCCTTGCCTGCACCGATATGAAGTCCGGTAAGTACGGTGATAGTTCCGGTGATCTGTTTGATCGTGTTAAGCTGCATGATATTCCTCCTTAGTTCAGTCTTTAGGATTCAATCCATAACAGAACCCCACCACCGCCTCGAAATGAAGCAGAAACGCCTTGAAGTCCCGGGCACTGTCGATTGCCTGAACATGGTCCTGAAGCCAGGTGACAAAGGCCTGTGGCACAACCTTGCGGGCTTGGGCATAGACCACTTTGGCGTTGGCCATCTTCACCATCGGCTTGACACTGCGGAATGCTTCTTCTGGGCCTCCCGGTTGCTGAGCAAGCCGCCGTTCCAGGCCCTTAAATTCGTTGAAGAAGCGTCGTAGCTGTGAATTCTTGATCGACCTGTATTCATCCGTTCTTCCGTTGGGCCGCTTAACCACGAATTTATCAGCGGCTTTTTTGGCTTCCTCGTTGAGCAACTCAGGACGGATGTGTTTGCCTGTGTCATCGAAATAGCTCATTGGTCCCTCCTTCAAGTGTCTTTGCGCAGTCGGTAAAGAGCCCAAGAGACGGGCAGCCGGATGTGATCAAGCAGAAATTCATCCTGCTGGATCGCCAGTATCGCGGCCCGTTCCCGGGGATCATTGACGGTTTTTTCTGTAATATTGCGAGCAAAGTCGTATTGCATGTGCGAGAGATAAATCCCCCGTTTGATATCTCCGGCGAGAAAGGCGAGCCGTTCCCCGCCGTAATACAGGAGGCGGCTCCCCAGTCCCCGAGGAACTTGGCCGTCACGGATCAGTGCATGGAGCCAATCCCCCTTTTCAAGCAGACTGGCAAAATCATCCCAGCCTGCTGTGGTGGAGAAAAGGTTGATGGCGTTCTTGCCATGGTGACTTTTTGCATGCTCCAGTTGCTCTTCGGCCTGGGCGGCGATGGCGTGAACGGGCAACGCCGGCTTGGTCACGGCGACGCCTGCGGACAGCGTTATCTGCGGCCGCCTGGCCACGAATTGTTTGAACCGCTCGTTGAGGGCTTTCGCAAACTCCACCATCTGTCGCCAGGGACCGATCATGAAAAGATCATCACCGCCGGCAAAGACTACATACAAATCCGGGTAGTCGGTTTTGATCCATCCCACCAGGTCGTCGCTGAAAAAATGGTTGAGCATTCGAGACAGACTGGCGAAGCGGCTAATGGAAAGCCGGTCCTGCAGGCCGATACTGAAGATCATGCCCAGGTTGTCGACATCGGCCTTAATGGCTCCAAGAAAGCTCCGGCCGGTGGGCTTTCCGTCAGGTGTTATCTCCCGGGCCGAACGTGCCAACAGGTTGAAGGTTTTCGGCTCGCCTACAGCAAGCCGCTCATCGTCTAACCACAGGTATCCATCACTGTCAGTTGTCAGCTCGCCACAGGCTTGCCAGACGGCCAGGTCCTGCTCATGGATGGTCGGCAGGTGGGTGGCAATCGGCTGATAGGTGAAACGCCCTCTCTGGCTAATAGCAACGATTTCAATGGCTTGTCGGTGGTGGGTTGGATCCACCGACTCTTCCAACTGCAGGTTGATGCCCCCGAACAGTTTTATCCCGCCACTGTCGGCCCGTTCAAAGATTAAATACTGGCAACGAGGAAGACGTGTGCCGATGCGTTCGATTTGCTCCGCGCATTCCCAACACAGGTCCACCTCGACACCGTAGGCACCGCGGTTCCGGGCACTGGTCTCGCGGTCTACGGGTCGGATATGACACATTGGACAATCGCCATCTCGGTACGCGCCGTAGTCCAGATCTATGACCGGATTATGTCCGGTGGCGAACAGCTGGTCGAATTTTTGCAATTTGCGGGATTCCAAGGCATCGTTGAAGGCGTCCAGATGCTGTTGAAACCGCTCCAACCTGAAGTCGCTTTCCATCAGCGACGTGGACCAGCTGAGACTGAGACTGAGTTCGCCACGAAAACGTTCGAAGAAATATCGCTGAACATCAAGTTCAAACGCCTGAAGCACGGAACTCACCGTTTCTGTTGCCGGCAACAGTAGTATGAAGCGTCCCCCCGCATCCATGATCCGCGCAACCGGCAAGAGGTGAATCCGTTGCAGCAGTTCCATGACGACAGAGCGGGTCAAGGCCTGAAGAAAAAAGGAGCGGGCCCTGAAAAGTTTGGCCACCCCGCTGCCGTGCGACTTGTCGAGTTCAAAAATGTAGCGCTGGATCCCTGAAAGATCCCCTCCGACAAGGATAAATTTGGTTATTGTTTCAGCACCCTGACCGGGATCACCACCCTGATCGGCATGGTAGACAGCCAATACCTGAGCAATAGCGGCCGTGGTGATTGCGTGGTCGAAAAGGGAAATGTCCGCCAATGATTTATAGGTCGAAGAGGGAATGCACCAGGTGTATTCTTCCAACAGGGAGATCAGCGATGTCGTGTAATGGACCACCCCCATGTCGAGGGGAAGATTCTCCAGCCCTTTCCGGAATCGCTCGAACAATGCGGCGTAATCGGTGTCGCGGGCTGTTTCCAACGGCACCGGGAAGGGCTCTTCCGCAAGAGGTGCCAGCTTATAGCACAACCCCTTCTGCAAGTCCTCAAGCGGTCGGGGTCCGCCGAAACTGATCTGTTCGAAGATCGAAACAAGCCGGGCAGTCTTGTAACCACCTTCGCTCTCTTCCCCACTTTTTCGATCCGTTCCTGCCGAAAGCTGATCGGCAACACTCAGGGCCTGTTCCATAAGGTTATCGGCGCCAGGCTTGTGGTGGGATGAGGCCAGGCGGGCCAAGCGGGAACGGGTCTTTCCGTCATCGAGTTCTTTCGGCAACGGCAGAACCTGTTCGATGAAATGGTCGGTGTAAAGAACATGGATATGGGTGGAATGCCCTTTGTCGGCTGGACAGTACTCTCCTTCCATTTCCCGGCTTTTAGGTTCGTCGGCACGCTGGGCGAACTTGCCGATATCATGCAACAAAGCGGCAAGAACAAGAATCTCCAGCTCCTGAAAATCCATTTGCTCTCCTTTCATTAATACCCACTCCTCAATTAGGCTTTATCTCTCCCAAATGCGTTACGGAAACAACAATTGCAACGTTACTGTATCACTGCTGTCATGATGCTCTGTCTGTTGTAATAAGCACGTCATAAAGCGCTGCCTACATCACCACCTCGATGGCCGCTTTGTCCATGCGCAGGCCGTAGCGCGTATTGGGCTTTTTTCCTGTGGAGGCAATTTCAAGTTTCTCAAGGGCCAGTGGCCCGAAGGCGTTCATCAAATCCTTGTTGATGTGAGATCTCAGGCTGTTGAAATTCCATTTTTCGAGCCCAAGAATGCCGGTCGTGCTCATCTCCTCGATCGGCCGGGTGCCACATCGCTGTTTGTAAAGACGGGTGATCTCGGACTGACGTCGGCTGACGCCATCGAAATCCAGGAAACATTGATCGCAGGCTTTGCACTGTCGATCCGGTGCGGGGCACTCTTTTTTCAGCAAGGCGAAAAATGCGTAAAGGGCCAGCCGGTTGGCCATCATGTCCATCTCCATGCTGCGATAGCGGACCTTGCCCGCTTTGAGGTCCACCACCATTTGCTCAGGCGACTCCCGGATCAGGGAGAGCATCAGGGTGGCCGGGTCCCGGGGCTGGTCCAGTACCTCGGGGGAAAGCTGGGAGCGGATGGAGAAAAAGGGCATGTGGACCAGGTTGATCCGGGCATAACGGGTCTCTTTGTAAACCGGCTCGCCGTGTTTGTCCATGATCTTGATCGGTCG
>JABZFO010000153.1 GCA_014237405.1 Desulfosarcina sp.
TTTTATGGGCATATATCCATATAAAATTAAATCTAATGCCGAATCTACTTCTCACGGAAGTACTACCTTTTTTTGTTTTGCGGGGAGCACCTAAATTAACTGTTTCTGGATGGACACTAGATAGGATAAAGACGCCCCAGGCCCCTGTCAAGCAAAGGCCGGGCAGGCACTCGCAGGGCCATCGGTTCTGTCCGATTGTGAAAGAAAAATCAAGTCTTGACGAAATACATAACAGCTATGATATAGCTTTCTCAGATGACTGAGGTCCGAGGACAGAAATCGGAACCGGGCCTTCAACCTTCAGCCTAATAACCTAATTTTTCCCTCTGGGAGCAACACATGAAACATGACATCAGCCTGACGGTCAACGGCGACACCTACACCCTGGCCGTAGAGCCTTGGCACACCCTCAACGAGGTGCTTCGCGAGGACCTGAACCTGACGGGAACCAAGCTGGGCTGCGGTTCGGGAGACTGCGGCGCCTGCACGGTGATGGTGGAAGGGAAAAGCGTGAGTTCCTGCCTCACCCTGGCCGTGGAGATGGACGGCAAGGAGATCCTCACCGTGGAGGGACTGGCGCCCTCCGGTGAGACGCTTCATCCCATCCAGAAAGCCTTCATCGAGAAGGGTGCTATCCAGTGCGGGTTCTGCACCCCCGGCATGGAGATCTCCGCCCTGAACCTGCTGAAGTCCAACCCGTCCCCCAGCGACACCCAGATCCGATCGGCTATCTCCGGCAACCTGTGCCGCTGTACAGGGTACAACAAAATAGTGGTTGCTATCGACGAGGCCGGCCGGCAGATGAAACCCCAACCCAAAGCCAAGAGGTGACGGCCATGCCAGTACCCCAATTCGACTATATAGCCCCGAAACGCGTGGATGAGGCGGTGGCCGCACTCGTCGAGGGCGGCAAAGAGACCCGGGTCATGGCCGGCGGCACCGATCTGCTGGTCAAGATCCGGCACCGAATGCTGTTTCCCAAGCGCATCGTCAGCCTGAAGCAGATCGAGGGGCTGGACGCGATCACCTTTGATAAAAATACCGGGTTGACCATCGGCGCCACGGCACTGCTGGCCGACGTGGCCGCACACCGTAGCATCCGCCGTTACTATCCCACCGTTGCCGACGCAGCGCAATCCACTGCCAACGTTCAGGTCCGTAACATGGGCACCGTGGTGGGCAACCTGTGCAACGCCTCCCCGTCGGCAGACAACGCCCCCACCCTGATGGCCATGGGAGCGACGGTCAATATCACCGGACCAACGGGCAGCCATAGGATGGCGTTGGACCAATTTTTCCAAGGGCCGGGCATCACCGCACTGAAGACCGGTGAAATTGTCACCTCCATCTGCGTTCCCCTGCCCCCTGCCGGATCGGGAACGGCCTACTACAGCCTCTCCCAGCGGGGGAAACTGGACTGTTCGGCGGTGGGCGTGGGCACCATGGTCACCTTAAAAGGGAATCGCTGCATGGATGTGCGGCTCATCGTCGGCGCCTGCGCCCCGGTGCCCATGCGTACTCTCGGAGCGGAAAAGATGCTGATCGGTAAAAAGATGACCGACACCCTGATTCGAAAGACGGCCCAGGCGGCATCGAAAGAGACCTCGCCCATCACCGACGTGCGGGCCAGCGCCCCGTATCGCTGGAAAATAGTCGCGGTGCTGACCATCCGCGCGCTGGCCGACGCCCGGAAAATGGCATTGGGCAAAAGATAACAGTAACGTCATTTGAATTTTCAAGTTTGCCGCGTTTACCGACATCAATGAAATGGACTCTTAAAAAGTCATGATTCAGACGGTTTTGTAACAAGTTCGAGATCAAGGCTTGCGAATCCTGAGGAATGAGGCGTACTTACCGTACACCGCAATGACGAGGGATGAAGCGTAACGCAGATATCGGACTTGTTACGGAACCGTCAATAAAGGATTTCCCATGAAAGTCCACAGCATCATCGGAAAGGACATTCCTCGAACCGACGGCCGGGCCAAGGCCACCGGCCAGGCCATTTATGCCGACGACATCAAGCTGCCCAGTATGCTTTACGGCAAGCTGCTGAGAAGCCCGGTGCCCCACGCCCGCATTCTCAGCATCGACACCCGCAAAGCGGCGGCCATGCCCGGAGTACGGTGCATCATTACCGGGCAGGACATCCCCCGGATCACCTACGGCAACTGGCGGCTCTTTCCCGGCACCCAGGACGAGTACGCCCTTGCCATGGACAAGGTGCGCTTCATCGGCGACGAGGTGGCCGCCGTGGCCGCCGTGGACCGTGACACCGCCGAAGCAGCCGTCGAACAAATTAAAGTCGAGTACGAAGAACTTCCCGGCGTCTTCGATGTGACCGCCGCCCTGACCAAGAACGCACCGGTTATCCACGACACCTCGCCCACCAACATCAGTATCGACCGCAAGATCGCCTACGGGGACATCGAGGCGGGCTTTGCCGCATCGGACTATGTGCGCGAGGACACCTTCACCGTCCACGCGGTGAGCCACGCCTATATGGAGCCCTGCGCCTGCGTGGCCCAGAGCGACCTGGACAACCGCATCACCCTCTGGACTTCCACCCAGACTCCCTACATCGTCCAGTGCCTGCTGGCATCCACCCTGAACATGCGCGAAAACGATATCCGGGTGATCAAGCCCAATGTGGGCGGCGGGTTCGGCGGCAAGATGGAACTGCGGCCCTGGGAGTTCTGCGCCGCCTTCATGGCCCGCCAGACCGGTCGGCCGGTGAAGTTCACCCTCACCCGCGAAGAGGAACTGGCCTTCGGGCGCCGACGCCACCCCATGACCATTCGCTCCAAGGTGGGTTATAAAAGCGACGGCACCCTGGTGGCCAAGGACCTGCACATCTATTTGGACGGCGGCGCCTACAACGCCATGGGCCCCACGGCTACCTTCCTGTCCGGCAACTTCGGGGCCATGCTCTACCGCTATCCCAACTACCGTTACATCGGAGAGCACGTCTATACGAACAAGCCGCCGGCCAGCGCCATGCGCGGCTTCGGCGCCCCCCAGACCCTCTTTGCCGCCGAAACCCAGATGAACATGGCCGCCGAGGAACTGGGCATCGACCCCATCGAGATCCGCCTGAAAAACGCCATGGTTTCCGGCAACGAGCTTCCCGGTGTGGCCACCATCAGCTCCTGCGGGTTCGTGGAATCACTGAAAGCGGCGCGGCGCATCAGCGGCTGGTCCCGCAAACGCAAGCGCCTGAAAACAGGCCGGGGCGTGGGCATCGGCTGCTACAGCTTCATCTCCGGCGGCGTCTTCAACTGGTTCAACACCCAGTATCCCTTCTCGGCGGCAGAGGTACGCGCTTTTGCCGACGGCACCGTCCACCTGCTCACCATGGCCTCGGATATCGGTCAGGGGTCGGATACGGTGCTCAAGCAGATCCTGGCCGAGACCCTGGGCCTGAAAATGGAAGATATCCGGCTTACCGCCGCCGATACCGCCATGACCCCCCAGGCGGACCTGGGCACATGGGGCAGCCGGGTCACCCTCATGGCCGGCAACGCGGTTCTGGACGCGGCCAAGAAAATCAAGGAGAAGCTGGCCGGCGCCGTTTCGGCCCGGTTCGACCTCAACGTGATCTTCGACATCGAATTTGCCGACGGGCGTGTGTTTGCGGCGGGCAAGCCGGACCGGGGAATGACTTTCGGCGAGGCGGTGGCCTTTGTTCAGAAGGCCCAGCGGGGAGAACCGTTGGTTTACCGGGGATCCTACACGCCCAGGGGGAAAGGGCTGGTGAGCCCGGCCTTCAGCTTCGGCGCCCAGGTAGCTGAGGTGACGGTGGATACGGATACCGGCCAGATCCAGGTGGAAAAGATGTGGACCGCCCACGACTGCGGCACGGTATTGAATCCCATGGCCGTGGAGGGTCAGCTGGAGGGCTCGGTTCACATGGGGCTGGGCTACGCCCTGTCCGAGCAGTTCGTCATGGACGGCGGAAAAACGTTGAATACAACCTTCCTGGACTATAAAATCCCCAATGCCGCGGACATGCCGCCAGGTGAATCGGTGTGCATCGACACCTTCGAACCCGAAGGCCCCATGGGCGCCAAGGAGGCCGGCGAGGGGCTGGTCTCTCCCACGGCGCCGGCCATCGCCGAAGCGGTGTTCCACGCTACCGGATACCGGTGCAAAGACCTGCCCATCACTCCGGAAAAGGTGCTCAAGGGGCTGGGGAAGCTTTAAGTCGGAGGCCTGCGCTGAATTCCGTCATCAGACATCCGACCTCAGACCTCTGCCCTCTGTCCTCACCGCTTTCCCAGTTTGGGTGTCAGCTCCACCTGAAAGGTGTGGCCCAGCACCTCTGCAATGGCATGAACGGTGTTGTGGAACCGCGTATAAGTCATCGCCAGGCCGATGATGCCCGCCAAAATCTGTAACGACTCCAGGTCCTGGTCAGACACTTTCCAAGGCTCGTAGTGATACAGGCGAAGCACGCCTACCACCTCGCCAAGGTGGACGATGGGCAGGGACACGATGGCGACGATCCCCTCCTTGCGCGCTTCTTCCGGATATTGCAGGCTCCTGTTTTTTTTACTGATGTCCGAGATCACCACCGGGTTGCCCTGAAAGGTTTCATTGATGCTCTTGGGCGTGTTCAGCGGCCCCTTGGTTAGGTACTTGGCGGAAAGGCCGAAGCTGGCCAGAATCTCCAATTCCTCGGTAACCGCATTGAGTACAAAAATGGCACATCCCTTGATATCCAGACCGGCGGTGAGCAGTTGAGCCAGGTGGTTGGCCATTACATCTATGTCTTCGCTGTGGGCAACGGACCGGGTCACGGCCTTGAAGATGTCGATGTTGATCCTGTTTTCAGATGCCATGTCCTCCTCCTTTCATGTAGCTACGCAGATGGTCCAGCACATTGCAGCCGGCGACCTCGTCCACGATCTCCTCGGCCGCGCTCTTCACGCGTTTTTTGAACACGCAGGTGACGGCGTCGTGATCTAATCCGCTCTCCACCAGCATGTCCCCCACCGCCTTCAACGCCTCTTCCTTTTCCTTGAGTTCCGCAGCCAAGTGTGTCATGCCGCTTCTCATTTTGACGTTCTCCGGGTTTGCGGATACGTCGATGTTCGGCAGCGGGGTGTATGCATGAAAGAGTGTAACGCTAGTCTCCTTTCGCCCGGCAAATGCATCGATGGCAAACCGGATGGCCTTTTGATCGTTGGGGGAATAGTTGTAGGGCAAAAATATCCTAAACGCTGCCATGGCGCCCTCCTTTCCTGTTGAAAAGGGTTGTTGTACTGCCGCAAATCGAAAGCGGTACCAGGCGCATGAGGTCAGCGCAGGCAAAAACTGAAGAAACAAAATCAATTAAAAACGAAGAACTGACAGTTGCTGCAGATCCAAGAAAGAACCGGAAACGTCCGCATCGACAGCGGCGACCAGAAAAAGCTAATGACTACGGCTTCTTTTTCAATGCTAAATGGGTCTTGGATTGCTGTCAAATAAAAAAGGAAGGGTTCCCCACAACACGGGTACGCTCACAGGAAAGATGAAGGAATTGGGTCAAGTCTCCGTTTGACCGTTGTCGTCCCCCACGCGGGGACAAGGATGGACACACGCTGTTTTTATAGTATTGAAAATTACCGTTGCAGATCGCTTTTAAAACCACGTTGTTTGGAGGCATCGGCCCGGCAAAGGGTTCCATAAGCGTAACCTCTAGTTTATGCTTAATTTATATTTGGCCTACCCAAAAGTGAAAGCACTGCGTTCAGAATTGGCCTGGACTCGCTACCGCCTGTTGCTGCGGGTTGAAAAACTTGAGGCCCTAAAGCTTGGGGGGCGCTTCGATCATATCCAATCCGACATCGAAGTCGTCCTGTGCTGATGTGAGCAGATCGGCTACCTTGGTAGCGGTTTGGGCCGTGTCCAGCAGGTGGCGCAGGCGCTGAAGCGGGTAAAGGGCCTGGTTGCGCAGGTGGCTGTGCGCACCGGCCCGGTCCAGGGCCTGGTGTAGTTCGACGAGCATGGCATCTATTTTAGGCCGTGCGGTCCGGGCGGCTTCCCGGGCGCGCTGGTGAGTGATCCGGCGGCGGACGGATCGGACGTAGGCAATCTCATCCAGGATGGCCTGGTTGGCCGCAAAGGGCTGCCTGCTTCGGTAAAGGCTCTGAAGGCGGCAAAATTCCTTGCGGCAACGCGGGTCTTTTTCGAGCGTGGCGGCATTGTCCCTGAATTCGGCCATGGCCGATGCCAGGGCCTGCCAGATGTGGCCGTGGTCGTCGTAAAAGACGCGGATGGGGTCAAACGACCGGGACAGTGCCGTCAGGTTGCAGGCCTGGCCATTCAGATTTTCGACAAACAGGCGGGGATCATGGATGGCCAGCAGTCGGTCCGCGGCATCGACGATTTCGATCATGTCCGCTTTGCCAGGATAGTTCGCCGCATCAGCCAGGCGTTGAAAAGATGCGATGGCGTTGATCCATGCGCGCAGTTGTTTTCGAATCCAGCGGCACAGCGCGCTTTGCTCTGCCGGGGCTGTTGCGTCAAAGATGGTGGCGGCCGCCTGGCGGACTTTGGCCAGCGTTGATGGATCGACAACCGCCGCCCGTATCACGACCCTATCCAGCCATAGATCCGGCCGTCTCAGCACGGCAAGTGCGGCCACCTTGTTCAGACGTTTGGTCTCAGTGGTCAGCTGGATCTGATCATCACGGATCAGATCGGCGATCAGGCTGACCGCCTGGTCTTTGGAGGCGCCGGTCGGGCGGTTGCCGGCATCCACCAGTTCGGCCAGCAGGATGTCGTCGCCTTCGGCGCTGTGCCGGTCAACGCAGGCAATCAGCTCCTGGCTGAATTGCCGATCCTGATCGTCGAAGCCAAAAGTGAGCTGTTTGCCGAAAACAATCCGCACGGTCGGTCCCCTTGAGGTATCAAGTGATCTTTGGGGGTATTTAACTAGAAGCGCGGCACAAAATCCACCCTTAAATCGTGCCACCTGTCCCGGCCCGGTCCACCACCTGGCGGCCATCGGATAGGCATCAGTCGAACAAGGAACCAAAAACAAACGGCGCGAATGGTACCATTCGCGCCGTTTGTGCATTCGTTGAGCAGTGCTTTTTTTTCAATCCGCTGATTTCTGAGCCTGTATCTCCCGGTTGCCGGAATACTTCAGCGCCGCGGCGATAAAGGAGCGGAACAGGGGGTGGGGGGTCATGGGCCGGGACTTGAACTCCGGATGGAACTGGCACCCCAGGTACCACGGGTGATCCTCGATTTCGACGATCTCCACCAGTTCGCCCGACGGGGATATACCGGAGATCTTGAGACCCGCCTTTTTCAAGGGTTCCATGTAGGCGTTGTTGAATTCATATCGGTGGCGGTGCCGCTCGGAAATGGTTTCCGTGCCGTAAGCCCGGTAGGCCACGGTGTCCTTTTCAAGATTGCAGGGGTAAGCCCCCAGGCGCATGGTGCCGCCCTTGTCCGAATGGATGTCGCGCCGCTGGACGGTGCCGGATTTGTCGTCGAACCACTCTTCCATGAGATAGATTACCGGATGGGGCGAATAGGGAATCTTGTTTTCCCGGGCATACTGGGCCGCGCAGATTTTGCCTTTCACCCCCCTTGAGCCGAAGCCGCCGGGCACCAGCACCCCGTCCACCCCCTCCAGGCTCAGGCTGCAGGTACCGGCATCGATGGTTTCCGAGTCCACGAATTTCAGGTTGACCCGGGCCCGGCTGGGGATGCCGCCATGGATCAGGGCTTCATTCAAGCTTTTGTAAGACTCGGTGAGATCCACGTATTTGCCGACGATGGCGATGGTGACCTCGTAGGTGGGCTCGTTCATCCGCCGGCACAGAGTCTCCCAATTCTCCAGGCGGGGGGCGCGGGTCCAGATGTTGAGCAGTTCGACGATTTTGTTGTCCAGCCCCTCCTGGTGGAAAAACAGGGGAACTTCATAGATGCAGTTGACGTCCTTGGCCGTGATCACCGCGTCGGCCCCCACGTTGCAGAACATGGCGATCTTTGCCTTGATGTCGGGGCTGAGCATGCGGTTGGTGCGGCACAAGAGGATGTCCGGCTGGATGCCGATGCTGCGCAGCTCTTTGACGCTGTGCTGGGTGGGCTTGGTCTTCAACTCGCCGGCAGTGCCGATGTAGGGCACCAGGGTCAGATGAATGTAGATCACGTTGTCTTTGCCCGCATCATTTTTAAACTGGCGGATGGCTTCCAAGAAGGGAAGACTTTCGATGTCGCCTATGGTGCCGCCGATTTCCACGATGACCACATCCACGTTATTCGATGCCTTGCGGATGCTGTGCTTGATTTCGTCGGTGATATGGGGGATGACCTGCACCGTGCCGCCCAGGTATTCTCCCTGGCGCTCTTTGGTGATGACGCTATGGTAAATTTTCCCCGTGGTGTAGTTGTTGTCCTTGCCCAGCTTGGCATTGGTGAAGCGTTCGTAGTGGCCCAGGTCCAGATCGGTTTCGGTGCCGTCATCGGTGACGAACACCTCCCCGTGCTGAAAGGGATTCATGGTTCCCGGATCCACGTTGATGTACGGGTCCAACTTCTGGATGGTGACCGTCAGTCCCCGGCTCTCCAGCAGAGCGCCGATGGACGCCGATGCCAGCCCCTTGCCCAGGGATGAGAGGACGCCCCCGGTAACGAAAATGTACTTGGTGTCATACCCCATAAAAAAACCTCAGCCGTTCTTTTTTAACCCGGGCAAGCCGGAATTGAGGATTTGGGAATTTAGGGCGGCACTCAAGACGATAGTATGCATTCAATCCCCAACTTCCATGATTCGTGAATTGCGACTGCCTGTACCATATTTGACCGGTTTGGAAAACCGGCTATTCAAATTTTTTCTGAAAGTCCTGAACCGCCTGCTGCACTTCCTTCACTGCCTCCTGCTTTTGCCCCTGGGGCGTACCGGCGTCATGCACCGCAACCGATGTCTTCAATGTTTCCAGGTCCATCATATCCGACGGGATGGATGGATTGAGGCGAAGATCCGCCACCCGGATCTCCCGGGCAAGGCGACCGTTGGTGTAAAAGACCACCTGGAAGGGGAACCAGCCGCTTTGGACCTTCTGCCAGTTCCGGTAAACAATTTCCAGGTGCCGGCCGGCGGCTTCCGTGCCCCTGTCCACCAACAGCAGACGAATGGGGAGAAAGGTCTCTTTGTCGACGGCCAGTTGGGAGACCGATTCATCAGGATAACGGGCGCCCAGGATGAACACCACCGTTTCCTCCAGCCGCCCCAGGCTGGAAACGGCAGTCTCGACGCCCAGCCGGTTGAGGGTTCGCATCAGGCGCGGCCGGGTGCGGCTTCGCAGCAGCCGCTGGTAGAGATCGAACGGGTTTTCCCCAACAGCCATCCGGCCGTCGATGACGGTGAGCGAACTGTCGGCAAACACCAGGTGGGTTCGCTGAACCCGTTCGGAAACGATATCCGATCGGAACCGTTCCGGCATCACATAGGTGGCGGTTTCATCGAAGACGACCGGTGTTGTCTCCGGCGTTTCCGGATAGATCAGCATCTTCTGGTTGACCTGGAGGGCGGCGATTGTGCCCATGGCCCCAGCGGTGAGTTCGAGGACATGGGGGCCTTCGAGAACGTAGGCGCCGGCCCGGTCAGGTGCGGCCGCCGTGACGAGCATTACCGAAAAGGCAGCAATGAAAAAGGCTGTCAATACCGGTGTCATCAATCTTCTTTTCATTGGTAGGTTACCATTAATCTCCAACGAAAATGTCCTGAGCGAATTGCGCCCCCTTGCCCAACGCCTCTTCGATGCGGATCAGCTGATTGTACTTGGCGATGCGGTCGGACCGCGAAAGGGAGCCGGTTTTGATCTGGCCGCTGTTTACCGCCACTGCCAGATCGGCGATAAACGCGTCTTCTGTTTCACCGCTGCGGTGGGAAATCACGGTCGTATACCCGGCCTGTTTGGCCATCTCGATGGCATCCAGGGTTTCGGTAACCGTGCCGATCTGGTTCAGTTTGATGAGAATGGAATTGGCTCGGTCATCACGGCCCAGTTTTCCCAGTCCTGCTCGGCCAGGCCGTCCTCAATGGACAAGATGGGGTATTTCTCCACCAGCTTCTCAAAATAGTCGACCATTTCCACGGCGGACAGGGATTTGTTTTCTCCTTTGAGAACATATTTTTTCTTCTCGTAAAATTCGCTTGCCGCCACATCCAGGGCCAGCCCCATATCCTTTCCAGGGGTGTAGCCGGCAGCCTTGATGGCTACCATGATAAAGCTCAGGGCCTCTTCATTGGATTTAAGATCCGGTGCGAAACCGCCCTCATCGCCCACGGCCGTGCTCAACCCTTTGGATTTGAGAATCTTCTTCAGGGCGTGAAAGGTTTCGGCCCCCATTTGAATGGCCTGGGCCATGGTGGACGCGCCGAAGGGGACGATCATGAACTCCTGAATGTCCAGGTTGTTGGCGGCGTGGGCCCCGCCGTTGATCACGTTCATCATGGGCACCGGCAGGATCCTGGCGTTCACACCGCCCAGGTAGCGAAACAGGGGAAGGCCGAAGGCATTGGCCGCCGCCCGGGCCGCGGCCATGGAGACGCCTAAAATGGCATTGGCGCCCAGCTTGGATTTGTTGGCCGTGCCGTCCAGGGCCAGCATGCAGGCGTCCAGGGCTAACTGGTCGGAGGCGTCCATCCCGCGGATCTCGTCGGCGATGATGGTGTTGGCATTTTTCACGGCCGTGATCACCCCCTTGCCGCCGTAGCGCTTGGCGCGGGTGTTGCGCAGCTCCAGGGCCTCCCGTTTGCCCGTGGACGCGCCGGAGGGAACCGCCGCCCGGCCGGTGGCACCGCAGGCCAGCATCATCTCCACCTCCACGGTGGGGTTTCCCCTGGAATCCAGGATTTCTCTCGCCGTTACATCGATAATTTCCGTCATGTTTTCATCCCCCCGATTGCCTGGTTTGTATGGTCGACACCGGCCACGCCGATGACGCTCAACAGGGTTTTAACACCCCTAAATTATAATAGTTTACTGGAATGTCTGACCCAGGAAGCACAAGCCAGATGCCGCTTGACAATTCACCGGCAAATGTTACTCTCCTTGCCGGGGGATGTCAAGAAATTGACCGGCAACGGCCTATAGAAAAAACTATGAAAAGCAGGGAATGAACACCATGAAACCGAACGATTTGTATACCACCGCCCATCTGTTTGTGGCGACTGTCCGGGTGCTGGATCACCGGGACGGCGCGCCGCCGGCCCTGGAAGCCATCTGCCGGATGCTGAATTATTCGGACGAAAAGGGCAGCTACCTGTTCAACCGGCTCAAGGAACAGGGCATCGTCGATACGGTGAAAAGCGGATTCAATGACCGGATCGTCGTGGGCGACCACCTGGCCATCGAGGAGCTGCCCCGGGACACCGAAGAGAGCCGCCTGGAGCAGGAGCTGAAGAAATTCAAAAAGGGGAAAGACGCCATGAAAGAGAAGGTGGCGTCCATCAAAGCCCAGCAGGATCAGAAAAAACGGGACCTGTTCGCCGAAATCGAAAAGAAATTGAAGCAGAAGGTGGTCAAGAAGTGACCGGCGGCGGATGTCGACGGCGTTTAAAAAGGGCTGCCATACCGTTTTTGACCACGATGAGTTTCGTTACTATGCCGGATGATATAGTAAGCCCTGATCCCCGCATTTACCACGGGGATAGATCTGTTCATGTTGATTCTGTGGTTTTCTGGAGCTATCGGGCCTCTGCCCGTTTTCTTTTCCTTTTCCACAGGTCCAGCGCAATCGGTCGCGTTGGTTCAAGTTTTTTCAATAGGAGAACCGTATGCCAGATAGAATTGCAATTTTAGGCGCAGGCCCCGGAGGTTATATTGCCGCTGTGAGAGCAGCGCAGTTAGGTGCCGATGTAACCATCATTGAAGAGGATAACGTAGGAGGCACTTGTCTGAATTGGGGTTGCATCCCTTCAAAAACATTAATCACCACGGCAGAGTTGCTGCAAAAAATAAAAAAGGCAGAATCGTTTGGAATTAGCGTCGATGGCAGCATTCGCCTGAACATACAACGGCTTATGGAAAGGAAAAATGCTATCATCCAAGCCCAAACCAAAGGAATTCTCAGTTTACTTCAACATCATCAAATTCGCTATTTAAAAGGAACCGGTTACTTGAAGAGCAAAGGGTTGGCCGCAGTGAGGCTATCCGATGGTGGGGAACAGGATGTTACATGGGACAAACTCATTCTGGCGACGGGTACAAAACCCTTTAATCTGCCCAGTCTTCCCTTTGACGGCAACAGAATTCTATCCAGCAACGATGCGCTTTGTCTCGGGGAAGTACCCGAATCCATCGTAATTGTGGGCGGGGGTGTTATTGGGTGTGAGTTTGCATTTCTTCTTTCCGCCCTAGGCGCAAGGGTAACAATTGTAGAGGCTTTATCACGCATGTTGCCCTTGCCATCGGTTGACGAGGACTGCTCCAAGGTACTTCAGCGTGAAATGAAAAAACGCAAAATCAATTTCCTTGTCGATAAAACAGTAGAAGGATTTGATGAAGTCGATGGCAAACTGCGAGTGGCCATAGGGCCGTCTCCTTTTTTGGAAAATCCCACTGAGAAAGACAAGCAGCTCCTGTTCAGAGACGTGGACAAACTTTTAGTGTGTATCGGACGCACACCCAATACGACAAACATTGAAGGATTTGATTCCATTGGTGTGCAACTATCTGAGAAAGGATGGGTGAAATCCAATGAGCGGATGGAAACAACTGTTAAAGATATCTACGCCATCGGCGATCTATTAGGGCCTTTAAAAATCATGCTAGCTCACGTGGCATCAACCGAGGGCCTAGTCGCGGCAGAAAATGCCATGGGTGGTAAACGCATCATGGACTACAATACTGTTCCGGGGGCCATTTTTACTTCACCTGAGGTCGCAAATGTAGGATTAACTGAAGCACAAGCCATAGATCAGGGACTTAAGGTACGTGCAGACAGCGTAAATTTTCGTACGTTGGGAAAGGCTCAGGCCATAGGGGAAATTGCCGGATTAGCCAAAATCGTTTCGGAAATCGACACCGGCAAGATCTTGGGAGTTCATATTATCGGCCCTCACGCCACCGATCTTATAGCCGAAGGAACGCTGGCTATTCAAATGGGTGCAAATGTTCAAGACTTGGCGGCTACTATCCATGCACATCCTACCTTGGCGGAAGTCATGATGGAAACTTCCCTGAAAGCGATGGATCGATCTCTGCACGGAAAACCTTGACGGACTCGTAAAAAGTCCGATATCTGCGTTACGCTTCATCCCTCGTCACTGCGGAGTACGCTAAGTACGCCTCATTCCTCGGGATTCGCAAGCCTTGATCTCGGACTTTTTACGAGAATACAAGAGCATCTTCAACGGCATTGGCGTCAGAGTCAAGACTCTGACATTTTTCCCGATTCGGCCAGATCGGCAATGGCCTCGACGTCCAGCAGCAGGATTTCAGATCCATTGACCTGGATCAAGTGCTGGGCGGACATTTTGGCAAATATTCGGGACAGGGTCTCCGGGATGGTACCCAGCAGGCTGGCCAGCTGCCCTTTGGAGATGGTCAACGTAACCCGGTCTGAATGTTCCTGTTCCTTGGCCAGGACGATCAGGTAAGCGGCCAGCCGGGAAGGGACCTCTTTCAAAGAGAGATTTTCGATATGGACGGTGAACTCCCGCAGCCGCATGGACAGCTCACCCAGAATATTCATGGACAGAGACGGGTGCTCGGCGATCAGCCCCACAAAGGCCTTTCTGGGTAGAAAGAGAATGCGGCTCTTGACCAGGGCCTGGGCGTTGGCCGGAAACCGCGAGCCTGAAAAGACAGGAACTTCCCCAAAGGGATTCCCCGGCCCGTAGATATGAAGGATCTGCTCTTTTCCCTCCAGCGACGTTTTATAAATTTTTACCTTGCCGTCAGCAACGATGTAGAATCCGTCCGCCTCGTCGCCCTCCATGAAAATGAACTCTCCCCGTTTGTACTGCCGACCCACGGCGATGGTGCTGATTTCATCGAGCTGCGGTTCCGACAGTCCCTTGAAAAGCGGGGTGATCGATAGCGTCTGGCTTATTCTTTTCATCTGGCGCTATCCTTCACGCGTCCGGTTAACCGGTCCCAGGCATTTTTTTGTTTTACCGGTTGCAATGCCGAAATCTGCCATTACAATTAACACCATGGAAAATCTGCCGATTTGGAGTTCTGTAGCATTTCGCACGAGTTCCCTTTCTTGTATCCGAACCAAAATCCGGCGCAATTTCAGGCTAATTTATTTTTTCCGAGGCCCTAAGTCAAGGTGAATTGGCCGGCCATGACGTATACATGAGGCGACATCGACACGCTGCATGTGCCATCGATTAAAAAAATGAAAACCTTGACACAGGTCAAGGCCCATTCAAACCGGAAAGGGTAGAAGATGATCAAGATATTGATAAAACGGTTCGGAAGCCGTAACCAAAAATAAAAACGGAGAACCACTATGAAGTGTCCCGGACAGGATACCCTATACTGGAAACCCGGCGCCATCTACGAGGTGCCGTGCCCCAATTGTGGCGTCAATGTGGAGTTCTTCAAAGACGACACGGCCCGCAAGTGCCCCAAGTGCCAGCACCGGTTCGTGAACCCGAAAATGGACTTCGGCTGCGCGGCTTACTGCCAGTATGCCGAGCAGTGCATCGGCACCCTGCCCGAAGAGGTTCTGCTGCAAAAGGAAGACCTGCTCAAGGACCGGGTGGCTATCGAAATGAAGCGCTATTTCCGGGGCGATTTCAAACGCATCGGCCACGCCATCCGGATGGCCCGCTACGCCGAACGTATCGGCCGGGCCGAGGGAAGCAATCCGGCGGTGGTTCTTTGCGCGGCCTATCTGCACGACATCGGCATTGTCGAGGCGGAGAAAAAGTACGGCAGCAGTGAAATCAAATACCAGGAGCAGGAGGGACCGGCCGTGGCCCGAGAGATCCTGGAAAAATTGGGGGCCAAACCCCCGCTGGTCGAAGAAGTGTGCGATATTGTCGCCCATCATCACCATCCCCGAGAAGAAGAAACCCTTAACTTCAAGGCACTCTACGACGCGGACTGGATTGCCAACCTGGAAGACCGGAAGAAAGAAAACGGGTTGGCGCCCGAGAAGATCGAATCGATCATTGCCGAAAAATTTCTGACGGAAAGCGGGCGCGCAGAGGCCCGTAAAACATTGCTTGGTTAACCACCGGAACATGGAATACGGTTCCGATCACATAAATACAAAACCCCGGTTCTCCGGTGGAAAAGAAACAGGTGACCCCAATGAAAGTGACCAGAAAGATAATCGAAATTGATGAAGAACACTGCGACGGGTGCGGCAACTGCGTCATCTCCTGCGCCGAAGGTGCCCTGAAAATCATCGACGGCAAAGCCAAGGTGATTTCCGACAACCTGTGTGACGGCCTGGGCGCCTGCATCGGTGAATGCCCCCAGGATGCCCTGAAGATCATCGAGCGGGAAACCGAAGAGTACGACGAGGAAGCCGTGGAAAAGCACTGCCAGAGTGCCAACATACCCAAAACGTTTGAAAAGGCCGAATCCGCCCTGACCCACTGGCCTGTCCAGATTCGCCTCATTCCACCGACGGCACCCTTTCTAAAGGGCGCCAATCTGCTGGTGGTGGCCGATTGTGTACCATTGGCCTTTCCCAGCCTCCATCAGGATTTTATAGACGGCAAAACCGTGATGATGGGCTGCCCCAAATTCGATGACGTCCAGGAATACGTTGACAAATTTGCCGGCATTTTCAAAACCGCGGGCGTCAAGAGCGTCACCACCCTGATCATGGAAGTGCCCTGCTGCTCCGGCCTGCCCATGATCGTGAAAAAGGGAATGGAAAAGGCTGAAGTGAACGTGCCCGGCAAGCAGGTGACCATCAGCACCCGGGGAGAGATTTTGGAAGAACGTTAAGAGGGGGGGGGGTCAAACCTTGAATTGTGAATAATACGATCTATTTCACAATTCAAGGTTTGACCCCAGCGGAACTCCAGCATGACATATTCACCCTCCGGGATTCTCTCGTATCGGTCGATCGCCATGTCCAGGTACCGGTTCCGGGTGCTCACGCGTATGGTCCCGCCTGCCGGCATGGCCTCGGCAGCATTGCCGACCAGATTCATAATCACTTTTGAGATATGTACGGAGGAGCCTTTCACGTTCATCAAATCATCGGCCAGCTCGGTTGTGACGCGTATACTGGGATGGTTCTCGAACAATCGTTTAAACTCAGGCGTTGTTAGATAGTGTCCATCCAGAAACCAACAATTTTGAGGCGGTAAATTTTCAAAATAATTTTCCACTACCGCGAAATGAGGTGTAGTACTAAATTTCTCATATCGCGAAAGCAAAAACAGCACATT
>JABZFO010000168.1 GCA_014237405.1 Desulfosarcina sp.
TGGTGGCGATGCAGGGACTTGAACCCCGGACGCTGCGGATATGAGCCGCATGCTCTAACCAGCTGAGCTACATCGCCATTGTTCTCTTCAGCGCCCGAAAAGAACAGCGGACTATTAACAGCTCATTGACTGTTAGTCAAGCCGAAAACCGAACCTTTTACTTGAGGGAAGTCGACCCGATCACCTCGATGGTGAACTCTTCCAGATCATCGGGAAGGCCGGAAAACACAACCATGAAGGGTACCGACTTTCCCGGTTCGATCTTCACATTGCTGCGGTTGTCCCCCAGACGATTGGACAGTCTCTCCTTGATTTTGTCCCACTCCAGGTTGGCCAGTTCAAGATCGGACATGACATTGCCGCAGTAAACCTTCTCTTGATTAACCGGGACCTTGCCCGTAGAGAAGATCTTGCCCACCAGGGTGATCATGCCGCGGTTTTCGGCGTAACCGTTCTTCACCTCCCCTGAAATCACAAAGAGCTTTCCGACGCTGGCATTGTCGACGAATTTGCTGTTGATGTCGTAGGTGGTCAGTTTCAGGTTGCCCGGATCCTGCACCTTCGGCTTCAGATAGTCGCTGAGGAAGGGGATATCGATGCCGTTCTGGTTCAGCAGGTAATAGGTCCCGTACCCGATGCCGCCAAGGAGGGCGATGATCAGCAAGAATACCAGCGATTTGCTCATGCCCTTTTTCACGGGTTTGGGCGTGGACGCCGGCGCGACAGTCTTAGCGGGTTCAGGCGGTGCCTTTTCAGTTTTTTCTGCCTTTGGCTCAGGGATGGCGACGGTCTCTTCCAAGCCCTCATCTTCTAAGGTCTGTTCCGCCTGGCTGTTCTCTTCCGCCTCAAATTCAAGTTCCATATCGAAAGATTCGTGGCCCGCCGCATCGGCACCGGCCTTTGGCAGGGCCTTCTCCTCAAAATCAGACAGGTCAAACTCCAGTTCAGCATCGACCGCCACGGTCTCGTCCGAGGCACCCAGCGCCTCACCATCGCCCAGGTCCAGATCCAGTTCCAGTTCCGGATCCTCCAAGGTGTCGTCAGTCGTATCGGTGTCGACATCGTCCAAAACCTGCTCGAGTTCGGACAGATCCAGCTCTTCATCCTTCACCACCTGGCCGTTATCACCGGATTCGGACATCCACTTTTCCGTCTCAAGACTGGCTTCGATGTCCAGGTCCAGATCCTGTTCCGGCACACTGGTGAATTCTGCTTTTCCTGTTTCGGGCTCTTCAAGCATCTTCTCGATTTCAGACAGGTCGATCTCCTGATCATCATCGACATCGTCGATGTCAGGGGTTTCAGCCCCGCCGTCGGTATCCAGGTCGAATTCCAAATCTTCCAGGGTTTCGCCCGGCACACCAGCGGCATCACCTTCAGCCATTGGCGTTTCATCGTCCATGTCAAGGGTCAAATCGGGCTCTTCAACTTCATCGACGACCATGGTGACGGTATCGTCTTCACTCTCCTCGTCATCCTTAAGCAGTCCTTCCAGGCTGGAGAGATCCAGATCATCTTCAAGCTCTGGAGATACACCGGCCGGCTCCATTTCCCCGGCACTCTCATCGTCAAGATCCAAGGCCAGATCCAGGTCATCATCATCGGCGGCCGATCCTGATGCTGCCTCACCCACATCGGCATCCTTTTCCAGGTCGAACTCCAGGGAGAAATCATCCAGCGACGCATCGACCGCTTCCGGCACTTCCTCGGCCGGCGGCGCTTCGCCATCCGGTTCCATGTCCAGTGAAAGATCCAGGCCATCCATATCGTCCAATGTTTCGGGCAGTGCATCGTCCGTTGAAGCCGCCGATTCGGCCTCACCATCGGGTTCCAAAGGAAAATCGCTATCCAGATCCAGCGCGTCGTCATCCAGGTTGGCGATGACGGTGGCGGTACCTTCCGGATCACCGTCGGTCTCGACCGGCACGTCCAGATCGAAATCTTCCTGGTCCAGGTCGGCGATGACCGTTTCCGACACATCCGGTTGTCCGTCAAGAGAGAGGTCCAGGTCATCATCATCCAGGTTGGCGATAACGGTAGCGGTGCCCTCTTCGTCAGCATGCTCAGGAGAAAGGTCCAGATCGAGATCATCATCGTCAAGGCTGGCGATGACCGTTGCACCACTCTCATCGTCGGTATCGGATTCAAGCGCCAGATCCGGCTCAAGTTCTGATTCAATGGGGATATCCGCAAGGTCTTCGTCCAAAGCGTCGCTTACTGCATCTTCGATTTCAGTATCCGATACCCCGTCTTCCGGTTCGTCTTCCAGTGCAAAATCGAGGTCGGGGCCGTCATCTAAAAGAGCGTCGGGATCTTCTGCAAGAACATCCGTCTCGGGTGTATACGCATCGGTGGTATCCGCTGCCGCTGGGATGTCTGGCTTGGCTGAGGCCACGGCGGCAACTGGAAAGGCGGTAAATACGCTTGCGCAGACCGAACACCTGACCTTGGAACCAGTAGGTTTGAGCATCTTGTCATCAAGATTGAAACTGGTGTTGCACGCTTTACAGGTGATAATCATAGCACCCCTCGCTGACTAAAGTTTCATATGATAAATTTCCGGCAGATTCCTGTAATCCTCGGCATAATCCAAGCCATACCCCACAAGAAAGCCATTTTCCACGGTCGTGCACACGTAGTCGACGTTGACCGCCGCCGCCCGCCGCTCTCTTTTGTCGATCATTGCGCAGACCTTGATGCTGCTGGGGCCGAAACCCTCCAGGTGGTTAATGAGGTAGGCCAGCGTCAGGCCGGTATCGACAATGTCTTCAACCACAAGCACATCTTTGCCGCGGATATCAACGTCAATGTCTTTCTTCAGCACGATGCTCTCTGATGATACTGTATCGGCACCGTAGCTGGAAGCTTGAAGAAAATCAATTTTGACCTTTGCCAGCGTCAACTGACGGACAAGATCGGCGAGAAAAAGGAATGCCCCCTTGAGCACGCCAATCAGTACCAGTTCCCGGCCCTGATAGTCTGTTGAAATGGTTTCTGCAATCCTGGATATCTGGTGTTGGATCTCATCTTTTTTGATAACGGGTATAAACTCAGGCATATTCGGTCTTTACCGCTCGTCGCACAACTGGCAAGCATTAAGGAATTCGAAAACAGATGATACAAGGGTCATGGGAGTCAATGGTTTCGTGCGGGTGTTGCCAATGCAGTTTGAAAAAATCGAAGTAACCGTTTCAAGGCAACCATGAAACATCAATTCCATGCCGCCAGTTCAGGCAAAAAATACCCTACCGGGGGTTAGTTGTCAATGAATTTAATTTGTTACATGCCGGTGGCGGCCAGTTTTTTCACGAGCTTTTTCTGTTCAGGAGTCAGTTTTTTAGTGATGTCCACCGAAACAGTGACATACAGATCGCCCTTTGAACTGCCTTTCATCTTGGGAAGCCCGTGTCCGGCCAGACGCATTCGTGTCTTATGGCGGGTTCCCGGAGGAATTTTAAGGCTCAACTCTCCCCCTTCGAGGGTGGGTATCCCCACCTGGGCACCCAGAAGGGACCCACTGAGCCGGATAGTTACGGTAGTATGAAGGTCGTATTCTTCGGCGGTGAATACCGGGTCTACGGAAACACGGGATTGGATATACAGGTCGCCGGGGGGGCCGCCGTACCCGCTCTGCTCGCCCTTTCCCGCCAGCCGAAGTTTCTTGCCGGTGATCATGCCCGGAGGTATCTTGACCGTGATATTTTCGTTACGGCCCTGGTGCTGAAAGGTGATGGTCTTGCTGGTTCCGCTGGCCACCTCCTGCAGCGTCAGGGGCAATTCGTAAACCAGGTCTGACCCTTTGACGGGTGCCTGGCGCCGCTGATGCCCGCCGAAAGGAGATCCCCCTCCACCAAAGGAAAATCGCATGCCCTGGCCGCCAAAGCCGAACTCTTTGAGAATATCTCCCAGATCCACATTTCTGAAAATATCCTCCTGAGAATAGCGCTGGTGAAAGCCGGCAGAGCCGAAGGTGTCGTATTGCTGTCGCTTCTCCTTGTCACTGAGTACCGCATACGCCTCGCTGACCTTCTTGAACATATCTTCGGCGTGCTTATCCCCTTTGGTGTGATCCGGGTGATATTTCATGGCCAGTTTCCGGTAGGCCTTTTTGATTTCGGCATCGGTAGCGGTCTTGGACACGCCCAGTATCTGGTAATAATCCTGTTCGGACATCGTTGTTCTACTCCCTGCGTTATTTCCTATCGCCCTGGGGCCAGTGGTCTGCCACTCACTTTTTAGGGTGAAAAATAAGGTGTAAACCTTTTAATGTCAAGCCGTTGTATCCATCATTGTGCAGGTTTTTCGAGCCGATCCAGCCGAAGCCGGCGACGCCCGTCGAAGAGCCGGCGGGAACCCGGCCACACCGGAATCAGGGCACCGAAGCCGGTGCAGGCGCAGCCCTTCCATCCGAAGGCGCGGTGTCAGCTGTTTTTCCATATGCGCAGGTACACCATGAGGACCGAAATAGCCGCGGGCGTTATTCCCTCAATGCGGGAAGCCTGCCCCAGTGATGCGGGCCGGACGGCAGCCAGCTTCTCCTTGAGTTCGCTGGAAAGACCGTGAACGCTGCTGTAGTCGATCGTTTCCGGCAGTTTGATCTGCTCCAGATGCCTGAACTTGCCGATCTCCTGAAGCTGACGCTGAATGTACCCTTCGTACTTAATTTCAATCTCCACCTGCCGGGTCACCCGCTCCGCCAGAGGCGCTTCGGCCGGGGCCAGCTTCGCGACCGCCTCAAAATCCAGTTCAGCCCGCTTTAGCAGCTGGACCATATGGACGCCGTTATCGATGGGTGGTGTGCCCCGCTGTTCCAGATAGGTGTTGACTTCGGGCAGCGGCTTGATCACCGTGCGCTTGATGCGCTGAATTTCCGCCTGAATCTGGGCCTTTCGCTCTCGGTTATCTTTCACCGTGTCGGCATCCACCAATCCGAGTTCGTATCCGATCTCCGTGAGCCGCAGATCGGCGTTGTCTTCCCTGAGCATGAGCCTGTATTCAGCCCTGGAGGTGAACATCCGGTATGGCTCACGCGTGCCCCTGGTAACCAGATCGTCCACCATGACCCCCATGTAGGCCTGGCTGCGGTCCAGAATGAACGGTGGTCGCTCCTGAACCGAACAGGCGGCGTTGATGCAGGCCCACATGCCCTGGGCCGCGGCCTCCTCGTACCCCGATGTACCGTTGATCTGGCCGGCCAAATACAGGCCTTTCACCCGCTTGGTCTCCAAGGTGGGACGCAGCTGAACCGGGTTGATGAAGTCGTACTCGATGGCGTAGGCCGGACGCATGATTTCCGCAGCCTCCAAGCCGCGGACACGTCTGACCACCTGGATCTGGACCTCCATGGGCAGGCTGTTGCCCAGGCCCGACGCGTAAATTTCTTGGGTATCCAGCCCCTCGGGTTCGAGGATGACCTGGTGGCGGTCCCGCTCCGGGAACCGGACGATCTTGTCTTCAAAGGAGGGACAATAGCGGGCCGGTACTCCTTTGATGATGCCGCTGTGCAGGGCGGACAGGTGCAGGTTGTCCCGCACCAACTGGTGGACATCCTCACGGGTGTGCCCGATATAGCTGGGCACCTGGGGCAGCCTCGCCGGCTGCGCAGAGAAGGAGAAGGGTCGAGCGGGATCTTCCAGCGGCTGCTCGTCGAACTGAGAGAAATCGATGCTGGCCCGATTGAGCCGCGGCGGGGTACCGGTCTTCATGCGGCCCAGGCTAAAACCCAGTTCCTTTAGATGTTCGGGCAGGCTGTAGGCGGCAAACTCCCCTGCCCGGCCGGCCTGCATGGTTGTGAAGCCGATGTGCACCAACCCGGAAAGGAAGGTTCCGGTGGCCAGCACCACGCACGGGGCCTGAAAACCAAAGCCCGTGTGATCCTCCACGCCGCAGACCCGGTCCCCCTCGATGATGAGGCGCTCCACCAGGGCCTGCTTCAAGTCCAGATTGGGCTGGTTCTCCACCACCGCCTTCATGGCCGTGTGGTAGCGGCCCTTGTCGTTCTGGGTCCGGGTGGACTGCACCGCCGGCCCCTTTTTGGTGTTCAGGGTCTTGTACTGGATAGCCGTTTGGTCGGCGATTTTAGCCATCTCTCCGCCCAGGGCATCGATCTCCTTGACCAGCTGCCCCTTGGCCATGCCACCGATGGAGGGGCTGCACGGCATGGCCGCGATCTTGTCCAGGTCGATGGCCAGCAGCAGCACGTTGCAGCCCATGCGGGCTGCCGCCAGGGCTCCCTCGCACCCGGCGTGTCCGCCGCCCACAACGATCACATCGTATTGTTTCTGGTGTATTGTCATATATTTTTGCTTTTCTTTTTCCCGGCAGATTATATAATTGTTGGGATATTGTGGTCAAGGACAGGATCACCATGCATAAAAAACCATACCGAGACCTGAACACCTACTTTCGAACGCTATTTGGCTGCCGGGTCCACAAGGTCACCGTCGATGCCGGGCTCAGCTGCCCCAACCGCGACGGCACCCTCTCCACAGGCGGATGTATCTACTGCAACACCAAGGGATCCGGCACCGGCGCACATCTGCAGGATTTATCGATCACTCAGCAGATCGAACGCAGCAAGGATAGAATCGCCCGCCGTTTCAAAACCAACAAACTCATGGCCTATTTCCAGTCCTTTACCAACACCTATGCCCCCATCGCGCACTTGAAGGCCCTTTACGACGAAGCACTCGCTATCGAAAACGTAGTTGGCCTTGCCATTGGCACCCGGCCGGACTGCGTGGACACGGCGGTGCTGGACCTGCTCGAAAGCTACACCAGCGATCACCTCATCTGGATCGAATACGGCCTGCAGAGCGCCCACGACCGCACCCTTTCTCTGATCAACCGGGGACACGATTTCGCCTGCTTCGAAAAGGCGGTGGCTGCCACCCAGAGGCGGGGCATCAATATCTGCGCCCATGTAATCCTGGGGCTGCCCGGTGAAACCCGGCAGGATATGCTGGAGACCGCAGACGCCGTCGCCGACATGGGAATCGAGGGGATTAAACTCCACCTGCTCTACGTGGTACGGGGAACCCCCATGGAAACCCTTTACCGGGACGGCCGATATCGGTGTCTGGAACAGTACGAATACGCTGATCTTGTCTGTGCGTTTATCGAACGGCTACCCGACACCATGATCATCCAGCGCCTTACCGGAGATCCTCACCCCGATGAACTGATGGCCCCGGCCTGGTCCCTTCAAAAAAAGGAGACCCTGGACCTGATCCACATAATCTTTGAAGAAAAGAATACCTGGCAGGGCAAAAGGTTCGGCCCGAAAGCATCGGGTTAGGGCGCCAACTTTGCTCAGACAGTGGGCAGTTTTTATGACAAGAAAAACCCGAATTCGCTACGTGTGAAGGGGGAAGCGAAATGAAAAAGCGACTTCGCATCATCTTGCCGGTGGCCGTGGTGGCCTTGGCCGTCATCGTGTGGAATCTGTTTTTTAAAGACGATAGCAGCGATGGGCCAATCCAATTGTCCGGCAATATCGACGTCACCCAGGTGGACCTGGCCTTCAAGATCCCCGGCCGCCTCAGCCAGCGTCTGGTGGACGAGGGGGATCGGGTCACCCGAAGCCAGCGTCTGGCAGTGCTGGATAACACGGACCAGCAGCTTCAATTGCAAAAGGCCGCCGCCGATTTCGACTACGCATCGTCGGTATTGGCGGAACTGATGGCCGGCAGCCGCCCAGAAGAGATCGAGCGTGCCCAGGCTCAGGTCCGCCAGGCCCGTTTTGCGCTCACAGAACTGAAAAGCGGCAGCCGAGCCCAGGAGATTGCTGAAGCCAGAGCGGATCTTGAGCGGGCCATGGCCGACGAACGGACGGCCAAAAGCCAGCTGAAGACAGCCCAATCGGATTTTGCGCGCTACGCGGCGGTGTTTAATGAAGGCGGCATCAGCAGGCAGGCCTTCGACACCGTTCAGACTCGTCTGATCACCGCCCAAAACGCAGTAGACGCGGCCGCATCCAGACGGCAGGCCACGGGACAGCGCCTGAGCCTGCGGCGGGAAGGCAGCCGCCAAGAGCAGATCGGTCAGGCCAGTTCGGCCCTGGCCCACGCCGAAGCCGACTATGCCCTGGTCAAGGCCGGTCCCCGAAAAGAACTCATCGATCAGGCCCGGGCAAGAAAAGCAGCAGCCCAGGCCGGACTGGACATCGCCCGGCAGCTGCTGGCCGAAGCCGAACTTTTCGCCTCCTTTGACGGTGTCGTGCTCAGCACCTCGGCAGAACCCGGCGCCTACCTGAACCCCGGTTCAGCGGTCATGACTGTCGGCGACACTCAAGGCGTCTGGCTCCGCGCCTTCGTCGCCGAAACCGACCTGGGTCGAATCAGGCTGGGCCAGTCTGCCGAGGTCTCCGTCGATGCCTACCCGGACCGCCGCTGGACCGGCCGCGTCAGTTTCATCAGCAGCGAGGCGGAGTTTACCCCCCGTTCGGTCCAGACGTTCAAGGAGCGAACCAACCTAGTCTACCGCATGAAGATCCAATTGGACAACCCGGACGGCGTGCTCAAACCGGGCATGCCCGCCGACGCCGTCATCGAGGCCGGCTCGTGAACCGCAACGCTGAAGATGCGGCCATCCTGGCCGACCGCCTGACCCGGAATTTCGGAGATCTGGCTGCAGTGGACGATATCTCTCTTTCCGTGAACAGGGGGGAAATTTATGGTCTGGTGGGGCCGGACGGCGCCGGCAAGACCACCACCCTGCGCATGCTGGCCGGTCTGCTGGATCCTTCCGGCGGCCGTGCCCGGGTGGCCGGGTGTAACCTGCCGGGTCAAAGCAATGACGTCAAGGAACATCTGGCCTACATGAGCCAGCGCTTCGGGCTCTATCCGGACCTGACGGTGGATGAGAACATCAATTTCTATGCGGATCTTTATGGAATGACGCGCAAGTCGCGCGGCGACCGTCTGGAAGAACTGCTGGATTTTTCCAACATGCTGCCCTTTCGCAAACGTCAGGCCGGCAAGTTGTCCGGCGGCATGAAGCAGAAGCTGCAGTTGATCTGCGCCCTGATCCACACACCCGATGTGCTGTTGCTGGACGAGCCCACCAACGGCGTGGACCCTGTCAGCCGCCGTGATTTCTGGCGCATCCTCTATCGGATGCTCAAAGGCGGGGTGGCGATACTGGTCACCACCGCCTACCTGGATGAAGCCGAACGCTGCAACCGCATCGGGTTGATGGACCATGGACGGCTTTTGGTGCAGGGCAGCCCCGACACGGTCCGTCAATCCCTGCCCATGAACATCCTGGCGGTGCGCAGCGGCCAATCCCGGCAGGCCAGCCTAATTTTGCGTCGGGACCTGAGCGATGCAATCAGCGTGGATCTTTTCGGCGACAGCGTCCACATCGTCTGCCAAAACCCGGACCAAACCACACGGAATGCAGACGACATCCTGAAAAAAGCAGGCATCGCGACACAGGAGATTCGCCGGATTCCCCCCAGCCTGGAAGATGTCTTCGTCAACACCATCACTGCATCGGAAGCCGCCGAAACGACGTCTCCACCACCGGACAGCACATCCGAACGCCTTACATCAGAGCTTCCATCGGGTATCGACGCGGTTCAGGTTCAAAACCTGACCCGCCGGTTCGGCAATTTCGTGGCCGTGGACCACCTTAATCTGACAGTATCCACCGGTGAGATATTCGGATTTTTAGGACCCAACGGCGCCGGCAAGAGCACCACCATTCGCATGCTCTGCGGCCTGCTCAGCCCGTCCGAAGGGGGCGGCCGGGTGGCCGGGTGCAATATTGTCGGCCAGGCGGAAGCCATCAAGCAGCGCATCGGCTACATGAGCCAGAAGTTCTCCCTTTACGATGATCTCACCGTTTCCGAAAATATCGATTTCTACGGCGGCATTTACGGCCTGGCCGGCCGGCGGATGACCAACCGCAGAGCGTGGGCGGTCCGCATGTCCGGCCTGGAAGGGCGTGAGAATCAACCCACCCGGCTGCTGGCCGGCGGGTGGAAGCAGCGCCTGGCCCTGGCCTGCGCCATTTTGCACCGGCCGCCCATCATCTTTCTCGACGAACCCACCAGCGGTGTGGACCCGCTGAATCGGCGCCGATTCTGGAACCTGATCTACGACATGGCCGGACGCGGCCGAACCGTGTTCGTCACCACCCACTACATGGAAGAGGCCGAATACTGCGATCGGGTGGCCATGATCTACCAAGGACGGATGATTGCCCTGGGCACCCCCCGGGAACTGAAAACCCGGCTCATTGACGAGATTATACTGGACCTTCGCTGCCCGCGGCCCCAGGATCTTATGGAAGACCTGGCAGTCGTTGACGGCATCCGGGACGTGGCCCTGTTCGGTGCCGGTCTGCACCTGAAGGTGGACGATGCCGCCATCGCTGAACAGCGCATCCGCCGTGTAACCGACAGCCTGGGCCTATCAGACGTAGCCGTGGAGCGCATCGTCCCCAACATGGAGGATGTCTTTGTCTCCCTCATCGAAAAAGCGGACCGGCACAATGGGAAATAGGAAAGACAGGCGATCCGGAGCTTTCAGCCCGCATTGGAGAGAAACCCAATGAAACTGCAGCGCTTCATCGCCGTGGCCCGCAAGGAATTCATCCACGTGATTCGCGACTGGCGCAGCCTGGTGCTGGCCATCGCCATTCCCATACTCCTCATCGCCCTGTTCGGCTACGCCCTGACCATGGACCTCAAGCATGTTCCCACCGCGGTCTGGGACCAATCCCGCACCGCCGAAAGCCGGGAACTGCTCAGCCTGTTCGACGGCTCGGCCTATTTTTCCGTCGACCATTACACAGACAGCTACCGGGATCTCACCGACGGGCTCGATGCCGGCACCGTCATGGTGGCCCTGGTGATCCCCGCCGATTTCGCCGACCGCACCCGGGCCGGCCGAAGGGTAGAAATCCAGGCGCTCATCGACGGTGCCGATGCCAACAACGCCACCCTGGCCATGGGCTATGTCAATGCCATCGGTCAGATCTACAACGGTCGGATGCACGTTTCCGGGAGCGTCCATCCGGGGGCTGCAGGGCGGGTGAACCTCGAACCGCGGGCCTGGTACAACCCGGACATGGAGAGCCGCAATGTCATCATCCCCGGCATCATCGCCCTGGTCATGGTGGTTATCGCCGCCATGCTTACCAGCGTCACCGTGGCCCGGGAGTGGGAAACCGGCACCATGGAGCAGCTCATCAGCACCCCTGTCCGGGTACCCGAACTGGTCCTGGGCAAGGTGGTGCCCTACTTTGTTATCGGATTGGCAGACGTGGCCATCGCCGTAGCCATGGGCCGCTGGATCTTCGACGTGCCGCTGCGTGGCAGCACGGGCCTGCTGTTTCTGTCCGCATCGGTATTTCTCACCGGCGCCCTGTTTCTGGGCCTGCTGCTCAGCATCGTGCTCAAGACGCAGGTGCTGGCCAACCAGATCGCCCTGTTCACCGGCTACCTGCCCACATTGCTGCTATCCGGGTTTGTCTTCGGCATCTACAACATGCCGGCGGCCATCCAGGCCATCACCTTCATCGTGCCGGCCCGCTACTTCATCGCCCTGCTGCAGGGAATTTTTCTCAAGGGCATCGGCCTGGAGATCCTCGGCCTCAACGCCGCCCTGCTTTCCCTGTACGCGGTGGTGATGGTGATCCTCTCTCACCGCAAAATGAAGCTCAAGCTGGAGGGATGAAGCATGATCCTGCGGATTCGACAGATACTGGTTAAAGAGTTTCTCCAGATGTTCCGGGATGTACGCATGCGCATGGTGGTGCTGGTCATGCCTCTGGTGCAAATGACGGTGCTGGCCTTTGCCCTGACCACAGACGTGAAAAATATCAGCACTGCGGTGGTGGACCCGGACAACACGCCGGAAAGCCGGCAACTGGTGACCGAATTCACAGGCGGAGGCTATTTTGATGTTACCCACCGGCTTTCCACCGACAACAGAGTTCAGTGGCTGCTGGACGCAGGCCGGGTGCGGGCCGTTATCCGCATTCCGCTACATTTTTCAGGGGATATCCGGTCCGGCAAAGCGGTAACCGTACAGCTGCTGGTGGATGGCACCCTGAGCAACGACGCGGCCATCACCCTCAATTATGCCAACCAAGCGGTGGCCCATTTTAACCGTCGGATGGTCAGCGAGCGGGCCGGTGCCGCTGCAACCGTTTCCGGTACCATGGATATCCGCACACGGGCGTGGTACAACCCCAACCTGGAGAGCAAATACTACTATGTCCCCGGCCTGATCGCCGTCATGCTGATTCTCATCGGCCTGATGCTCACCTCCATGGCCATCGTCCGGGAGAAGGAGATCGGCACCATCGAGCAGGTGATGGTCACGCCCATCCGGCGGGTGGAGTTCATCATAGGCAAAACCTTGCCCTTTCTGGTGACCGGCATGGTCACCATGACCCTGATGTTCCTCATTGCCCGGTTGATCTTCGGCATCCGGATCCAGGGAAGCCTGCCGCTGCTCTACGCGACTGCCATGATATACATTCTGGGAAACCTGGGCATGGCCCTGCTGGTAAGCGTAACCGCCCGCACCCAGCAGCAAGCTCTGCTGACGGCCTTCTTCATTCTGGTGCCGTCCATTTTGCTCAGCGGATTTATTTTCCCCATCCGCAACATGCCCGAAACCATCCAGTGGCTCACCGTGCTCAACCCCATGCGATGGTTTCTGCAGATCCTTCACGGCATCGTGGTCAAGGGGGTGGGCCTTGACATCCTGTGGATGCCCATCGCGGCCCAAGTGACCCTGGCAGCCTGTTTTCTCACCCTGGCGGTGACCCGGTTTAAAAAAACCTTGGAATAACGGAACAGCCCTGGCCCGGCTGGAATGGGCAATGGGAAAACAGAAGTGGGATGACGGAGGACAGAGGTCTGAAGGAAATTAAGACGGTTTGTATTCAGCCCCCTCGCTGAAGTAACCAAACAAATTCAACGAACTCAACATCGAACCCTTAGCCAGAACCGCCAACCAGAAACCAGAGACTACAAACCAGACACCATATAGAGTTGACGCGAGGCGCCGGGCGGTAGTAAGGTCACCCTCTTCAGACCAACGGCAAATCGAGGAAAGTGCATTCAACATGGCGGAATTTCTTTACTGGTGGCAGCATCTGCCGGAGCATATGGACCCGATTATTATAGAAATCGGCAGCTTCAGGCTGCAGTACTACGGGCTCATGTATATCGTGGCCTTTGCCATCACCTATGGGCTGGCGTACCATCGCATCCGGCGGGACGATCGATTCCAGATCAACGTGGAGAAGCTTCAGGGCCTCATAACGGCGATGATCCTGGGACTGATCGTCGGCGCCCGCCTGGGCTATGTGCTCTTCTACAACTTCTCGTACTACCTGCACCATCCGCTGGAAATTATCCTGCCCTTTGAGTTTTCCGGCGGCATCCGGTTCACCGGCATCACCGGCATGTCTTACCATGGCGGGCTCATCGGTGTAATAGTGGCGGCAGTCATTTTTGTTCGCAAAAACCGGTTGGACTTTTTCCGCATGACGGATCTCATCGTGCCCTGCATTCCGCTGGGCTATACCTTTGGGCGGCTGGGCAACTTTATCAACGGCGAGCTTTACGGACGTGTGACCACCCATCCCATCGGCATGTTTTTCCCTTTTGCACCGGGTCCCGGCCGACGGCATCCGTCACAGCTTTACGAAGCTTTTCTCGAGGGAATCGTCCTCTTTATCGCCCTTTGGGTGGTCAAAAACCGAATCACCACGCGGGGTGCCATGCTGGCCCTCTATCTCATGGGATACGGCCTGGTACGCTTTTTCATCGAGTATGCCCGCCAGCCCGACGCGCACCTGGGCTTTATCTTCCTCTCACTGTCCATGGGCCAGCTGCTGTGCATGGCCATGATTCTGGCCGGCGGCCTGCTGCTGGTCTGTCTGAAAAATATTCAGAAGCATTAATCATCGGCTATTTCGACAGGGTCTCCAGCACCCGGCCACGGGACGTGAAAGAGATCCCCTGCTGGGTTTTGGTGCTGATCATCACCGACTCGATAAGTGGCTCTGCCACCGGCTGATCCGATTGCCATTTGACAATAAATTTGGCGCCGGATCCCCCGCTTTTATCCGATTCGGGCACCACATAGCGTTTGGTGGCCATGGCATTGAGGGACAACGTCTTGTCCAGATAGTGCTTTAAGAACTTTCCTTCCGAGTCGTAATAATCCACCGCCGTCAGCGTGATAGCATGCTTCATGTCCGTATTGCGGATGCTCAAGGTGGCGGCCAGGTAAAACGGCAGCTCCCGGTCGCCGCTGTAGATATGAGAATAGAGCGGCACATATACGGTCTGCCCCTTGAAAAGTCGCATATCTGCACCAGCCGGCCTGGTCATGAAACTGACAACTGCTGTAAACAGGATTAAAAAGGTCAACATGGTTTTAGTGATGACAGGTTTTGACATCAAACGCCCTCCCTTATAATTTTTAGAAACCCTGGCCCATCAAAGATCCCGCTATGCGGGGAAGGACCCGGTTTTCTAAGGATAAATAAATCCTGGCTGATCTCTTCCGATATAGGGGTCAACCCCCATCCTTTTCCCGCGTCTTCTCCTTCACTGTCCGCCAGTGGTTCAGTCGTCCGGCAATCATCTTCTCGTAACCCCGGTCCGTTGGGAAGTAGAACAGATTGCCGGCAATGGCATCGGGAAGATACTCCTGGCCAACATACCCGTCTTTAAAATCGTGGGCATAGCGGTAGCCCTTGCCGTAGCCCAGATCCTTCATCAACCCCGTGGGCGCGTTTCGAATGTGCAGGGGAACCGGCAGCGCACCTTTTTCCCGAACCACTTTTTTAACCGTGCTCCACGCTTTATAGACGCTGTTGCTTTTTGGTGCCGTGGCCAGATAGACGGCGGCCTGGGCCAGGGCCAGATCCCCTTCCGGATGCCCCAGAAAGCGAAAGGATTCCATGGCACCCAACGCCAGGCGAAGGGCAAAGGGATCGGCATTACCCACATCTTCGGAGGCAAACCGCACCATGCGCCTGGCCACATACAGGGCGTCTTCCCCGGCCTCCAGCATGCGGGCCAGCCAATACAGGGCCGCGTCGGGATTGCTGCCCCGCAGGCTTTTGTGAAACGCGGAGATGAGGTTAAAATGCTCGTCACCGCCCTTGTCGTAAAGCAGCGCCTTTTTCTGCAACGCTCTTTCTACATAATCCAGGGTGACCGCTCGGCGGGTGCCCGTTTTGGGTGGAGATTCGGCCAAGGCCAGGGTTGCGGCCACCTCCAGACTGTTGAGGGCGCTTCGCGCATCCCCCGAAGAAATATGGATCAGGTGCTCCCGGGCATCGTCGGCCAGGGATAGATTCAGATCCCCCAGCCCGACCCGGTCGTCCTCCATTGCCCGGTCGAGCACGCGGCCGACGGCGTCCCCGTCCAACAGGTTGAGGGTGACCACCCGGCAGCGGGAAAGCAGCGGCGAAATCACTTCGAACGACGGATTTTCTGTGGTGGCGCCGATGAGCGTAATCAGCCCGGATTCCACATGGTGGAGGAAGGCATCCTGCTGGGCCTTGTTGAACCGGTGGATTTCATCCACGAACAGGATGGTTCGCTTCCGCTGGAACTGCCGCTGTTTTTTGGCCTCATCAATGACTTCGCGGATCTGTTTGACGCCGGAAAGCACCGCCGAAAAGTGAGTAAAATAGGATCGGGTTTCGCGGGCGATGATCCGCGCCAGGGTGGTTTTCCCGCAGCCGGGCGGCCCCCACAGGATCATGGAGAAAATCCGGTCGTTTTCGATGGCATGGCGAATCAGGGAGCCCGGCCCCGTCACCGCATCCTGACCGAACAGGTCCGCCAGTCCATGCGGGCGCATGCGCTCTGCCAGCGGCCCCTGGATATCGATGGATTCTGCAGCCTGATGATCGAAAAGGTCCATCTATCGTCTGGTGGATCGCTTTCTTCGTTTAAAGAGTTTGGACTTCTTGTTTAAAAAAGCCGGATTCTTTCCGGTGCGCGGCCGCAGCAGCAGACGAACCGGTGTCTTGTTCAGGGAGAACGCCCCTCTGATCTGGTTCACCAGGTAGCGCTGGTAAGAAAAATGCACCCCGTCCGGAAAATTCACAAAGCTGACAAAGGTGGGCGGCCGGGTGGACACCTGGGTGGCGTAATAGAACTTGAGCCGCGTGCCCTTGTGCAATGGGGGCTGGGTACGGATCAAGGCCTGGTCCATCGCCTTGTTCAATTGCCCGGTGGTGATCCGGGTCGAGTACTGGACGTAAACCTCGTACACGATGGAAAAGATTCGCTGGATCCGCTGCCCGGTTTTGGCCGAGACCGTCATCACCGGTGCAAAATTGAGGAACTTGGCGTCCATGCGCAGCTTTTCCGTGAACCGCTTCAAGGCCTTGCCGTCCCGGTTGTCCACCAGGTCCCATTTGTTCAGCAGAAAAATCGCCCCGCATCCACGGTCGTGGGCATAGCCGGCCACACGCACATCCTGTTCGGAGATGCCCTGCTCGGCATCGATGACGATCAGAGCCACGTCGCACCGCTCCAGGCTGCGAAGGGCCTTGATGATGGAAAATTTTTCCAGCCGGAGAGAGACCTTTCCCTTTCGCCGGATCCCCGCCGTGTCTACCAGTACGTAGGATTGTTCGCCCCGGGTGAAGGCGGTATCGATGGCGTCCCGGGTGGTGCCTGCCACATCGCTGACCATCAGCCGCTCCTCGCCCAGGATGGCGTTGATCAGGGAAGACTTGCCGGCATTGGGTTTCCCCACCACTGCAATGCGAATCACATCGGGTCGGTTTTCCTCAGCCGCCATTTCAGGAAACCCGGCCGTCAGTTCATCCAGAAAATCAGCGACCCCGTATCCGTGCTCAGCCGATACCGGAAACAGCGTATCGATACCCAGGGTATAAAAATCGAACAGGGCTTTTTCCTGCCCTTCACCGTCGATCTTATTGACCACATAGAACACGGGTTTGTCCACAGTGCGCAGGGTATGGATCAAATCGGCATCAAAGGGAGAACTGCCCCCCTTTCCATCAAGGATGAGGATAATGGAATCGGCATCACCAATGGCCTGCGCCACCTGCTGGCGAATGTGCGGGGCAAATGCGTCGTCGTCCCCTTCGGCAAATCCGCCGGTGTCCACCAGGGTAAAGATCTTATCGTTCCAGCGGGCGTCCCGGAAGTTCCGGTCCCGGGTCACGCCGGGCAGATCATCCACAATGGCATCCCGGGATCGGGTGATCCGGTTGAACAGAGTGGACTTGCCCACATTGGGCCTGCCAACAATGGCAACGATAGGTTTCATGGCAATTATCCGATCAACATCTATGGATTATGTTTGTTGGTTTAGGGTCGCGGCCCTTACCCCCTCAAGGTCTGCCCTTGAACAGCTACGGGAGGGGTATATCCCAGGAGCGAATCATGTGTCAAACGTCCAATGACCGATACCATTGGGCAACCTGAAATGAACAGCGAAATGGGTTTCAACCCATAATATTTTGGTGTATGCTCGCAGGCACTTATTCTTGTCAATCTAACGACCAAACACTGAACCCGAAAAAATATCAAGCTCTTCGAAAGGAGGCTCCCATGCCGGACCTGGCCTATGTAAACGGAGAAATCATGCCGATTGAAAAAGCGGTGGTGCCCATCGAAGACCGGGGTTACCAATTCGGCGACGGGGTCTATGAGTTTGTTGCCAGCTATGAAGGCCGCCTGTTCATGCTGGAGGAACATCTGGATCGGCTGGAGCGCTCCATGCGGGAGCTGGCCTTTGACCCGATTTCCCGTTCTGAGATCAAAGCGGCCATCTGCGACCTGCTCAAGCGGTCCGGTTACCCGCGGGCAGGTATTTACATCCAAATTTCAAGGGGCGTCGCCCCCCGCAACCATGCCATCACCCCGGACATGGCCGCCCAGATCATCATGACCATCCGACCGGTCAAGGAGATACAGGAGGATATACGGAAAAACGGAGCGACGGCCATCACCGTTCAAGACACCCGTTGGGTCCGGTGCGACATCAAAACCGTTCAGTTGCTCGCCAACAGCCTGGCCAAGCAGAAGGCGCTGGATTCCGGCTGCGACGATGCCATTTTCGTATCGGACCAGGGGATCGTCCGGGAGGGAACCAGCTCAAACCTGTTCATCATATCCGGCGGAAAGCTGATCACCCATCCGCTGACAGATTACATCCTTCCGGGCATTACCCGTACGGCAGTTCTGAACATCTGCAAGGCAGCTGACCTGGAGGTAGAAGAATCGTTTTTCGGAACGGAAACGCTATATGGCGCCGACGAGGTTTTTCTCACCGGGACCGTCACCGAAGTGCTCCCGGTGGTACGCATCGACGGGAGATCCATCGGTGACGGGAAAGTAGGGCCGATCACCCGCCGTATTTACGATCTTTTACGGAAACAGGCGCTGGCCGGCGGATCTGCTTAGGGCGACAGCTGTTGTTCATTCTGCTTCGGTTAGGGCGGCTTTCGCCCGTTGCAGGTGCCTGTCCGCCCCCAGCTTTTCAAACAGCGCAACGCTCTCCTTAATCAACGGTACGGCCAGATCGTTTCTTTTTTTAAACTGATAGAGCCGTCCCAAATCGAGAGAAGCCTGGCCTTTGATACCCATGGCATTGATCTGGCTGGCGATCCGGATGGCCTCTTTGAAATGGTGTTCCGCATGTTTTGCCGCCCGCGGCAAGTGGACCACAAAAAACGGCAGATTCTTCACCACCATCGAAAAGCCCAACTCGCCTTCGCGCAAGGCAATCTGCAGGTAGATTCTACCCAGCATGTAATGAAATGTCTGGGCGTGGTAATTCTTTCCGTCGGCCATGCTTTGTCTGGCGTGCCTGTTGATGGCTTTCACCCCGTCCCCGATATTTCCCTTGGCCACGGCAACGACGCTGGACAGGGCGTTTGCCGATGTTCCGATGTACTCATAACCCGACGCTTCGCAAAAGGTAATGATCTCATTAAGGTTTTTCTCTGCCTGCGAGACCTCACCCAGAGAAAGGTGGGCATAAGCCATGAGAAACCTGGCGTTGAAGGCATAAAGGGGGTCTGCCGAGCTGTCGATGGCAATTATGCATTTTTCGATGGCACCCCGGTAATCCCCAGCAGCAAAACATCCCATGCCATGGGCCAGGTGTCCTTCGGAGATGCTGTTCACATCCCCCGCGTTTTCCCCGTAGGCCAGCAGGCGATCCCCCAGTTTGCAGCATTGACGGCAATCGCCCTTGAACCAGTAAACAATGGCCGTTCCGGTGATAACGAACCGGACCAGGTCCTGATCCATCTCAAAAGACCAGGAGGGGTCTTCGGATTCGAAAAACCGGGATGCCTCTTCGGCTTTGGCGGCAAAAGCCACGGCCTCGTCAAGACGCCCCAGGTCGGTGCAGGTCCATATCAGGCATGCGCAAGAGTATGCGATCACCTTGTAATTATTAATCTGCTCCCCGATGGACAGTGCTTCCAGCAGGCAGTGCCGTGAAGCATTGAGATCCTCGCGCCGTTGGCAGGCCCAGCCCAGGCAGGTTAGGAACATCCCCTTGAGGTAAAGGTCCTCGCTGTTCATTGCCGCCGATTCGTGTCGTTTCAACAGCATCAGCGCATCCCCGTACCGCCCGCGCAGGTTGAAGACGAAAAACCATTCCAGCAGCAGTTCCAGCGTCCGGCGGGAGGCATCGTCAGCCAGAAGTTCCCTGTCCGTCAGCATCTGGTAGGCCTTTTCGTAATAGTTGTGTGATTCGATGACGGCATATTTTTTCAAGCCCTTGCGGCCGGACTGTTTCAGGTAGTCCACGGCCTTAGCCAGCGAATGACCGTTGCTGAAATGAAAGGCCAGGATTTCGCAAAAGGCATCGACCCGATCCGGGCTCTGGCTCTCCAGAACCCGGGCGATCTTCTCATGCATGTTTTTCCGCTGTCGCTTCAGCAGGCTGCTGTATGCGACTTCCTGAACCAGCGCGTGCTTGAACACATAAAGGTTCTCGCCGGGGGCGTCGCTTTCCAGAATCAGCCCCAGCGACGTTAAGGTCTTCAGGCTGTGGTCCATCCGCTCCGGGTCGGAGGTGATCTGTTTTAAGACAGCCGGAGCGAAGCGCCGGCCGATGACCGACGCCTCCTGAACGATCCGTTTGGTGGAATCGCCCAGCCGGTCCAGCCTGGCGGCAATCACCGAAGAAATATTGGATGAAAGGGCCGTATCACCGATGGCCCCGTTAACCTGCCAGGCAGCGCCATTTTTCTTAAGCGTTCCGGTATCGAGGAGCGAATTGATCACCTCTTCGAGAAAAAACGGATTTCCCCCCAGATGCTCGGCGATGAAGTTCAACAGTGGCCGCGGCACATGCTCCGCCCGAAGAAGTGATTTGACCATTGCTTCGCTCTTTTCCGGTGACAGGTCTTCGAGCAGGATGCATTGGCTCCTGTAATACGGGTTCGTAATCTGGCGGTGGTTGAAAACCAGTTGACCGGGGCGCAGGCTGATCAGGAAAAATACGGGAAGGTTCGCCTCGTTGAGCACCATCCGGAACATGTCCACCGTGGACGGATCGGCCCAGTGGAGATCTTCGATGCAGATAACGGTCACCCTCGTACGCGACTGGTTAATAATCAGCTGAACCAGCGCCTGCCGCAGCTTGATTTTCCATGATTCCGGAGTAATCTTGATGGCGCTGTCATCGGACAGCGTGAACAGCCGCTCCAGGATTTGGGCATTTTCTCCATCTTCACCCTCAAGGACGTTGAGTTCCTCAGCCAGCTTTTGCCTGACCACGGCTTCGGAATCGTCTTCACGCACATCGACAACCCGCCCCAACAGGTCGATGAGAGGGAAATAGGGAACCCCCTGGGTGTAGGTGTACGCATTTCCCTGGAGCCAATGAACGTCACGCTGGGCCAACACATTTTTAAATTCGGAAATTAGTCGGCTCTTTCCTGTCCCGGCATCACCTTCGAGGAAAACACAGCATCCCCGTCCCTGTGAAACAGCAAACAGCGCTTCCCGAATGGTTTTCATCTCCGATTCACGGCCGATAAGCCGGGAGCGCAATCCCCGAACCCGGCGAATCTTGTCCGGTTTTTTCACAACGCTTAGTACACGATAGGCATCGATGGTGTCCGAAGTGCCTTTGCCCGTCTCATAGGAGCGCTTTTTGAAAAAGAAAAAGCCCGCCGTGGGTGCCATGGTGCAGGATCCCACGAGAATTTCGCCGGATGTGGCCAAATTCGTCAACAGCGACGCCCTGTTCAGGGGATCTCCGGTGATGCCGTGCCTACCGGTGGTCAGGTCAGTTTCCCCGGTAACCACCATCCCCGTTGCGATGCCCGAATGCATCGCCAGTGGCCTTTCCAGCCGCCCTTTGAACCGGTCGGTCATCCTGGCAACGGCGCCGTGAATATCCAAGGCCGCACGAATCGCCCGGACCGGATCGTCTTCGTGAATGCGCGGGATTCCGAAAACCGCCAGCACCTCATCGCCGATGATCCGGTCAATGTAGCCCTCGTATCGGATAATGATGCCGACGATCTCCCTGAACACCAGGCTCATCATCTCCCGGACATCTTCGGGGTCCAGTCGCTCGCAAAGGGTGGAATAGCCGGACAGGTCGGAAAACAGTACGGTGACCTGTTTTCGTTCACTTCCGTTTCCGGGTGAATCTGACGGCACCGGGCTTGCCGATGGATCCGCTTTATCTCCCGGACCGGTCGTCAGAACAGGCAGTGAAAAAAATAGGGAAGACTGACGCAGCGGCCGGCCGCACTCATTGCAAAATTTGCTTCTAGGCCGGTTGATCGTGCCGCAGGTGCCACAGCAAAGCCCCAGCCGGCAGCCGCACATATGGCAAGCAGCGGCATCTCTGTCCACGATGCTGAGACACTCAGGGCACTTCATGGAATATGGACCTGGTTAAGAGAAAAGGGGGAATAGCTCCCATGTCAATCGGTTACGGGCACGTGATCGGCCTCCACAACTACACGCCGAACCCGGCGGGAGATGCCGCAGGTCATCTCATAGGGGATCGAGCCCATGGATTCGGCCACGTCGAGGACCTGGATCGACCCGTTTTCAGCATCTCCCCATATCAGAACATCATCGCCCACAGCCACCGGATCATTACCCACATCCACCATAATTTGGTCCATGGTGATGGTACCCACCACCGGGTAGCGCCGACCGCCAACCATCACCTGGAGCCGGCCGGTCAAATGGCGCCGCACCCCGTCGGCATAGCCAATGGGAAGCACGGCAATGGTGGTTTCCCGATCGGTTTTCCATCGCCGCCCGTAACTCACGTTATGGCCGGCAGGCAGCCGCCTTAAATGGGCGACGACAGTATTGAGTGTCATGACCTGCTTCAGGGGAATCGATCGCGAGGTTTCCGCTGATGGGTAATGACCGTAAAGCATGATTCCGGATCGGCAGGCATCGAAGTAACTCTCCGGCGTATCGAGTATGGCGCCGCTGTTGGCCATGTGGACAATGGACGGAAGCGGGCGCTTGGCTTGCAGCCGTTTCATCAGGGCATTAAAGCGAGCCAACTGTTCACCGGCGTAGGTTTTATCCGTCTCGTCCGAGGTGGCAAAATGGCTGTACAACCCCTCCCAGACACAGCGCCGAGAGCGTGCCAGATGGTCAAAGAATTCCGGTTCCCGTTCCAGGAGTACGCCCACCCGGCCCATGCCGGTTTCCACGTTGACATGCACTTGGGCCGGCTGGTTTCCGGGCACCCTTTCGATCCAGCGGATGTCTTCCACGCCGGACAGGGTAACACGAAAACCCGCCCGGATGGCATCGGGAAGCTCGTCTGGAAAAAGCCGGCCGAAAATGAGAATGGGGACATCAATGCCACTATCCCTGAGTTCCATGGCTTCCTGGTACTGGGCGACAGCAAGGAGATCTGCCCCTTCATCGACCAGGCATCGGGAAACGGGAATGGCACCGTGGCCGTAGGCATCAGCCTTGACCACAGGAATCAGGCGGGACGGGGCGATCTTTTTTCGGATTTCACGGAAGTTAAATCGCAAGTGAGCTAAATGGATCCGAGTGCAGGTTCGAGGGTGCATGACCGTTTTCCAAAAAGGGGGTTGATGGTGTCGGCGGTTCAGTGCAGAATCTGGCTTAAAAACAGTTTGGTGCGATCGTGCTGGGGATTGTCGAAAAATTCCGCAGGCGTATTCTGTTCGACGATCCGGCCGTAGTCCATGAACAGCACCCGGTGGGCAACGCTCTTGGCAAATCCCATCTCATGGGACACCACCAGCATGGTCATGCCCTCCTGGGCCAGTCCGATCATGACGTCCAGTACCTCTTTGATCATCTCGGGATCCAAGGCTGAAGTCGGTTCATCGAAAAGCATGACTTTGGGGGCCATGCACAGACTGCGCGCAATGGCAACCCGCTGCTGCTGCCCACCGGAAAGCTGGCCGGGATATTTTTTGGCCTGTTCGGCAATTTGAACCTTCTCCAAATAATACATGGCCGTTTCATCGGCCTCTTTTTTGGGGGTCTTGCGTACCCAGATGGGTCCCAGGGTGAGGTTTTCCAGGATGGTGAGGTGGGGAAAGAGGTTGAAATGCTGAAACACCATCCCGACCTCGGCCCGGATCTTTTCGATATTCTTGATATCGTTGGTCAACTCGATGCCGTCGACGATGATCCGGCCGCGCTGATGTTCTTCCAGGCGGTTAATACAACGTATGAGAGTCGATTTCCCCGACCCGGAAGGGCCGCAGATAACGATGCGCTCTTTCTTTTGAACCGTCAAGTTGATATCCTGCAAGACATGGAACTCGCCGAACCATTTGTGCATGTTCATAATTTCAATAATGGCTTCGCCGGTCGGTGGTGAATTCGTATTGGCATTGGTGTCAGGCATGGCTTACCTTTTAAATCGTTTCAACCCGTTATCATATCGCGTTAACGATATGATGCTTACAGCCCCGTATCCAGCTCTTTTTCCAGGCGCCTGCTGTAGCTGGACATGAAATAGCAACAGAAGAAATAAATCAGCGCCACGAAGATATAGGCCTCCGAAGAATAGGCCATCCAGGTAGGATCCGACAGCGTGGATTGGGTCGTCTTGAGCAGATCGTACAGGGCAATGATCACCACCAGGGATGTGTCTTTTAACGCTGATATGAGCTGGCTGACCGTTGGCGGTATCACGATTTTCAACGCCTGGGGCAGAATTACCAGCCGCATGGTCTGGTAATAGTTGAGCCCCATCGATTCGGCAGCCTCGAACTGCCCTTTGGACATGCCCTGCAACCCGCCCCGTACGACTTCCGCAATATAGGCCGCCGTAAACATAATGATGGCCACCTGCGCCCGTAAAATTACGTTAACGGTAACCCCCTCGGGCAAAAACAACGGAAAGACGATGGACGACATGAACAGCAGGGTGATGAGCGGTACGCCTCGGATCATTTCGATATAAATAATACACAGGGATTTGACCGCCGGCATTTGGGACTGCCGTCCCAGGGCAAGGACCACGCCCAGCGGATAGGCCGCCGTCAAACCGAAAACCGACAGCAGCAGGGTCAACGGAAGCCCGCCCCACTGGGTGCTTTCAACGGGCGCCAACCCCAAAAGCCCACCCTTCATGAGCAGCCCCATGATAACCAAACCGGCAACCCAGGCATAGGCCAGTGATTTTTTCCAATGTTTTCGGTCGCGGCTGTAAAATAGCAGGACCACCAGCAGGATCATGGCCAAAAGCGGACGCCACTGTGATTCGTAGGGGAAAAAACCGAAGATAATGAACCGGATGTTGGCCGGGATAACCGACCAACAGGCACCCTCGGCCCCCCGACACGCCTCACCCGTGGAAAACCAGAGGCTGTCGACAACGGCCCAGCGAAAAAAAGGAGGGGCGGTCTTCCATAAGGCGTACAGGGTGATAATGGTCAGGATTGAGTTAAACCAATTGTTGAACAGATTGGCCCTGATCCACCCGACAGCCCCTTTGCTCGCCACCGGCGGTTTAACCTCTTCTTTTTTTTGCTTGATGTCCTTTTCAACCATTTTTTTTTACTGCTGCAAAGAAAGCGATGAAGTCGTATTCAATCGAATCACACCGTAATTCTATCTTTCCACCAAGGCCGTTTTTTTGTTGTACCAATTCATAAATGCCGATGTCAGCAAGCTCAAGGTGAGATAAACGACCATCATCAGGGCCACACCTTCGATAGCCTGACCAGTCTGATTGATTGTCGTGCCGGCCACAGAGACGAAGTCCGGGTATCCGATCGCAACCGCCAGGGAACTGTTTTTGGTCAGGTTCAACATCTGGCTCGTCAAAGGCGGAATGATGACGCGCAACGCCTGGGGCAGGATCACCAGGTTCAGGACCAGACCGGGCTTGAGTCCCAGCGACATGGCGGCCTCGGTCTGCCCTTTGCTGACCGACTGAATGCCGGCCCGGACGACTTCGGCCACATACGCCGCCGTATAAAGAATCAAACCGAGCAGAAGGGCCGTAAACTCTGGGCTGATATTGGTACCTCCGACGAAATTGAAGCCTTTCAGTGCGGGCACATTCATGGCGGTCGGGGCACCGCCGACGGCCCAGGTCAACAGGGGCAATCCGATCACAAGCGCCAGGGATACACGAAAGACTGGAAAGGATTGGCCCGTCCGCGCCTGTCTTTGTCTTGACCAACGGCGCAGAAAATAGATAACGACACCGGCAACAACGAGTGCGATGGCCATGTATTTATGGACCGAATGCGCTTCCGGTACGGTAAAGACCAAACCGCGATTGCTCAAAAAGACACCCATGATGGGATTCAAGGCCTGGCGGGGCGACGGCAGGATGTTGTAAAAAAAAGCATACCAGAAAAAAAGCTGCAGAAGCACCGGGATATCCTGAAACACTTCGATATACACTGCGGCCAGCTTCGATATCAGCCAGTTGGAGGAGAGCCGGGCAATCCCGATCAGCGTACCGAGTATGATGGTGATAATGATCCCGATAAATGAGACGATCAGCGTATTTAAGAAGCCGACCACCAGGGCCCGACCGTAGGTATCGGCTGCGGAATAGGGAATCGGTGATTCCCCGATTTCAAAGGCCGACTCTTTCTGCAAAAAGCCAAGGCCGGTGGCAATGGACTGTTTATCGAGGTTGGTGAGGGTATTTGAAATCAGATAAAAGGCCAGCAACCCCACCATCAGAAGCGTCGCTATCTGGAACAGGATCGAGCGCTTTTTGGGGTCGTTGTAAAATGGGACAGTTGTAGAAGATGCGTCCCTTGAGATCTTGTCTTGTTCTGGCGGCATATAACTTTTTAACGCAAAAGCCGGTTGTCAGCCCAAAAACCTGCCCAATAGGAGCCCTGGTGAATCACGCCGCCCGCAGGCAGAAAAAATGTTGCAGCGGACGACGTGTTGGCTTCACTTTTATTTGAACGGTGGCGAATACATCAACCCACCGTCGGTCCAGAGGGCGTTCAAGCCGCGTTCGATGCCCAGCGGCGTGTTGACGCCCACGTTTCTTTCAAACACTTCACCGTAGTTGCCGATCTTCTTGATGATGTTGTAGGCGAACTTTTCGTCCAGACCCAGGGCCTTGCCGTTGCCTTCGGTCACACCCAGAAAGCGCATAATCTTAGGATCTTTGCTCTTGAGCATATCGTCGATATTTTTAGACGTAATACCGAGTTCCTCGGCATTGATCATCGCCAGCACACTGTAGTTGACGATATCCTTCCACTGGTTGTCGCCATGGCGCACGACCGGCGCCAGGGGCTCCTTGGAGATGATTTCCGGTAGAATCATGTAATCCTTGGGATTGGGGGCAACCGCGCGCGTTCCGGCCAGTTGGGAGGCATCCGATGTGAGGCAGTCACAGCGACCGGCAAAAAAGGCCTTGGCCAGTTCCGCAGTATTTTCGATGACCACCGGTTTCATTTTCATGCCATTGGCACGAAAGTAATCGGCCACATTGAGCTCGGTGGTTGTTCCCGGCAGCACACAAACCGATGCACCTTCGAGCTCTTTGGCGCTTTTGACGCCAAGCTTCTTGGTAACCAGGAAACCTTGGCCGTCATAGTAGTTAACCTGGCAGAAATCGAGGCCCAGGGCGGTATCGCGCCCCAGGGTCTGGGTGCAGTTACGGGTGAGCACATCGATTTCGCCTGACTGCAGCGCGGTGAAGCGGGTTTTGGCCGTCAGCGGCGTAAATTTTACCTTATCTGGATCGTTGAAAACGGCCACGGCAATGGCCCGGGCCGTATCCACATCGAGACCGCGCCAGACACCCTTTTCATCCGGCTTTCCGAAACCGAAAAGATCTCCGTTGACCCCCGCCTGTACGAATCCCTTGGCCTTCACATCATCCAGGGTACCGGCCGAGGCAGAACCGATCAGTGCAAACACAGCAATCATGGCAAATACAAAACTAAGTCGTTTCATCACGTTTTCCTCCCATCAAGCAATCGGTTAATATAACGGCGGACCTGTCGTTGGTCCATTGGAACACCTATGTTAATTTAATTGTCGGCGGGGAAACCATATTCAACGAATGTGGATCGTTGATTGAATTGGAGATAGCATGGAAGCTTCCATTTTGGCAAGCGTATTTGCCGGTTACGTTTACGACAAAGCTGCACCGGTTTCAAACAAGGCATCGATAAACGACGACCTGCATTGACAAAAATCTTGGCGTCATGTAGGCAACAGATGATTTTTTTTAATTTCCGGCTTTCATAAGGGGGGGGGTATGTATCCGAAAATCGTGAGCCTGTGTTTAAAGATGACGATTCTATTGCTGGTGACCACGGGTTGTTTTTCATGTGCCAAAAAATCCTACATTGACGTTGACTATCGTCTGCCTTCCGCTGCAGATACACTGGCGGGGCGCACCGTTTTTGTTGAAACCCGTGATCTCCGGAACGACACAGAGATTTTCAACAAACGGGCTAAAAATAAATTCAAGTATTTTACCGGACTGTTTGCCCTTTCACTGGACATGCCGGACAATCAGAAAGCGGTATTGGGAGCCTATGAGTTACCGATGCTGTTCGAAACGGCGCTTAAGCAGCGGCTTAAAAAGTTGGGCGTGGGGGTAACCGGTGCGCCGTCACCGAGCGTGCCGGTGTTCCAGATCAAAATCAATCAGTTCCACATCAATCTGGTCGGCCAAAAATGGAAGGCGGACATCAGCTATGAGGCCAGCCTGTCCCAAGACACCCAACTGGTTGCACGGGAGATGGTTACCGGAAGTGCGGAGCGGCTGAAAGTGATGGGGAGCGGTGGTGCAGAAAAAGTGATCGGCGATATATTCACGGAAATGATCAACCGGCTGAATATCGAAAGGTTGTTTCAACAGGCCAAACTGTAGCGATTATCTTCATTGATGAACTCTAAAAATTCCGATTTTAGACGGTTTCGTAACAAGTTCGAGATCAAGGCTTGCGAATCCCGAGGAGGGAGGCGTACTTGAAGTACGTCGCAGTGACGAGGGATGAAGCATAACGCAGATATCGGACCTGTTACGAAACCGTCTTAGTCGATACCATACAGTTTCATCTTGCTTAACAGGGATGGGTGGCTGATCTCGAGCATATTGGCCGCATGGGTGCGATTTCCGCCTGTTGCGGCCAGCGCCTTCCGGATCATCTTGTCCTCCAGTTCCGCTTTGGCGGTTTTCAAAGAGAACCCGTCGTAGCCGCCATCCTCACGACCCGGATTTGATGTCCCTGCTTTTCCAAAAACAAAATTTTCCATCTCCAGTGTGGTACTGTCCGAAAGGACGATGGCCCGTTCGATTGCATTTTCCAATTCCCGTATGTTACCGGGCCAGTCGTATCGCATCAGAGTGGCCATGGCCGCAGATGAGATATTCTTGATGCTGCTGCCAAGGGTTTCGTTAAAGCGGGTAATGAAAAACTGGCACAGCAAGGGAATATCCTCTGGCCTATCGCGAAGGGGAGGCAACGCGATGGGGACCACGTTGAGGCGGTAGAACAGATCTTCCCTGAAGTATCCCGCCGCCATTTCCGCTTCCAGGTCCTTTGAGGTGGCCGCAATCACCCTCACATCGATGTCCCTGGCCTTGGCCCCGCCTACCGGGCGGATTTCGCTCTCCTGAAGCACCCGAAGCAGTTTGGGTTGCAGGGACACAGGAATATCCCCAATCTCATCGAGGAACAGGGTTCCCCCTTCTGCTGCTTCGAAAAGGCCCTTCTTGTCTTTATCAGCACCGGTAAACGCGCCTTTGACATGACCGAACAATTCGCTTTCCATAAGGCTCTCCGGGATGGATGCACAGTTAACCGGAACCATGGGGTCGGACCGCCGGTCACTTTCCCGATGAATGCCCTGGGCCACCAGTTCCTTGCCGGTGCCGCTCTCACCGGTGATTAAAACCGTGCTGTCAAATCGAGCCACTCTCAAGGCCATGGAAAAAACGACTTGCATGGCCGGACTCCTGCCAACCATGTTTTCAAATGAAAGACTTCCGCCGATACGCCGGATTCGATCTTTGAGTTCAATGTTCTCTTTTTTAAGTCGTTCCCGTTCTTCTGCTTTTTTGATGGTCAGGCGGATCTCTTCATTTTTAAACGGTTTGGAAACAAAATCGTAGGCACCGAGTTTCATGGCCTCCAGGGCCATGTCGATGCTGCCATAGGCAGACATCATGATCACGGTGGTTGACAAAAGACGATCGCGTCCTGCCTTTAGAAACTCCATACCGTTCATCTTCGGCATTTTCACATCGCAAAGAATAAAATCAAATTGCTGGCTGGTTAGCTTTGCAAGCCCTTCAGCACCATCTTTAGCCGTACTGATGGCATAACCGTAACGCGTAAGCATGGTTTCCAGCATATGTCGCATATTTTCTTCGTCGTCGATAATCAGAATTTTTTTTGGGTTTTCTTCGGTTTGCATAATAACCTGTCTATCTATCGATGGCTTTTTATTCTTGCCGGGTCCCTGACAGCGGCAATATCACCTGAAAGACGGCACCCATTTCTTCACTATTGGATACCAATATATGGCCGCAGAGCTTTTCGACGATCATGAAAGATACACTGAGGCCTAAACCAGTACCTTTGCCGGGTTCCTTGGTGGTAAAAAAAGGATCGAAAACATGGGGCAAGTGAGAAGAACTGATGCCGGGTCCGTTATCCTGGATGGTCACCTTGATAACGTTTTTTTCAGGATCGCTGGGCATGTCGTTATTTTCGGTAATGCATTCGGTGAAAATCTTTATCCGAGCATTGTCCGAAGGATTGAGGGTTACCGCATCGACGGCGTTTAACAAGATATTCAAAAAGACCTGTCTCAGCTGATCAGGATCTGCAATAACATAATCATCGGTGGCTTCCAGATTCGATTCTAAGACAATGGCATTTGCCGACGGCTGGTAGTTGAGTAATAGAATCAGGTCTTTGAGCAGGTGGTGAATGGAAATCGGTTTTGATTCACCGGCAGAAGATCTGGACATGTCGAGCAGTTGCCGAATGATATGGTTTATACGATTAATCTCTTTTTCGGACCTTTCGATAAAATCGCTCCGCTCCAGCGGCGTCAGATCCGTCTGCTTCATCAAATCCAGATATCCTAAAACAATGCCGATGGGATTCCCTATTTCGTGAGCAATGCCCGAAGCCAGACGCCCCACAGTTGCTAATTTTTCCGCCCGTATGACATCGTTTTGCGCCTTTTTAAGTTCGACGTTGGCAGCTTTCAAAGAGCCGATGGTTTTATTAAGCACGCGCTTGTCTTCAGCAATGCGATGCAGCATTTTATTCAGTGAGGAAGAAAGTATAAAAAACTCGTTGTCTTCTTTTCGAACGGAGAAGAACAGGGTATCTTCATCCTGATAGGTTTCTGCACGTTTGGCCAGCCTTTGAAGCGGCCTGAAATAAATCCGGGTGAGCTGATGGTTGCCGAACAGTGCAAAAAAGAAGCTGTTAATAACCACAAAAATGAAAGCGATTTTCTGGATCCTGCGAAAGTCCTGGTATATCGCCGTCAAGGGAGTTTCGAGGCCTCCAGCAGCGATGGTTTTCCCTTCTGTTTTGACAGGATACGTAATGATCACGGATTCATGTTGCAGGAATAGCAAGCCAATGGTTTTCCCTACTTTTCGGGTGGTGGCCCGCCCGGTTTTCAGCGTCTGATAAACTGCCTCCTCGAGATTGTTCCACTGGCTGTTTTGATGTCCGTTGGTTCCCGATAGTCCGGGTCCCTCGGCAAAAAGAAACCGGTCACCTTTGGGAAACGCGCTTTTTTCTTTCAGCAGGCCCGAATTTTCATCGGCGTTGGGGAACCGCCGTTGGTTTTCACAGGCGATCATCAAAGCAAAACGTTTTTGATCGGTATATCGCGAAATGGTTCTTTCGAGGAAAAAGAAGAGTACCAACACATCGATAAATAGCATGGATAAAAAAAACAGGATCCAGAAGTGAACAAAAACCCGGTTTTTAATACCTCGAAAAACCATATTGAGGCCGATGCTTGATAAGCTTGTTGAACTTCAACAACGCAATGGATGAACAAAATTTGAAGTGATATTACCACAGATTGAAAAAAGGAGGAAGATGTTAAAATTTTCAGGTGGCGTACAAACGACACAGCCCGCTCCCAGAGGTTAAGGGAGCGGGCTGGTATGAAGAAGGTTTTTTCGGCAGCGTCCTACTCTCCCACACAGCTTCCCGTGCAGTACCATCGGCGCTGAAGAGCTTAATTTGGAATGTCGAATCAGTTCTTATTATTTATGTCAGTTATTTTGTGGCCAAGCCGCACGACTGATTAGTACCAGTAAGCTGAACACATTGCTGTGCTTACACACCTGGCCTATCAACCTCGTCGTCTTCGAGGAGTCTTCAGTTAAGTATGTTTCCATACTTAAGGGATATCTAATCTTGAGGTGGGCTTCCCGCTTAGATGCTTTCAGCGGTTATCCTTTCCGAACTTAGCTACCCAGCAATGCCGCTGGCGCGACAACTGGAACACCATTGGTTCGTCCATTCCGGTCCTCTCGTACTAGGAACAGCTCCTCTCAAATATCCTACGCCCACGAAAGATAGGGACCAAACTGTCTCACGACGTTTTAAACCCAGCTCACGTACCACTTTAATCGGCGAACAGCCGAACCCTTGGGACCTGCTCCAGCCCCAGGATGTGATGAGCCGACATCGAGGTGCCAAACCGCATCGTCGATGTGAACTCTTGGATGCGATAAGCCTGTTATCCCCGGCGTACCTTTTATCCGTTGAGCGACGGCCCTTCCATTCGGGACCGCCGGATCACTAAGACCTACTTTCGTACCTGCTCGAAATGTCTCTCTCGCAGTCAAGCTCCCTTATGCCTTTACACTCCACGGCTGGTTTCCAATCAGCCTGAGGGAACCTTCTCTTTAGGAGGCGACCGCCCCAGTCAAACTACCCACCAGACACTGTCCTCAATCCCGATAAGGGACCTAAGTTAGAACACTGAAATATGAAGGGTGGTATTTCAAGGGTAACTCCACAAGCACTGGCGTACCTGCTTCCAAGTCTCCCACCTATCCTGCACATCATATCCCAAAATCCAATGTCAAGCTGTAGTAAAGGTGCCGGGGTCTTTCCGTCTTTTCGCGGGTAGACGGTATCTTCACCGCCATTCCAATTTCGCTGAGTCCCTTGTTGAGACAGTGTGGAAGTCGTTACGCCATTCGTGCAGGTCGGAACTTACCCGACAAGGAATTTCGCTACCTTAGGACCGTTATAGTTACGGCCGCCGTTTACCGGGGCTTCAGTTCAGTGCTTCGCTTACGCTAACAAATCCCCTTAACCTTCCGGCACCGGGCAGGCGTCAGACCCTATACTTCGTCTTGCGACTTTGCAGAGTCCTATGTTTTTAGTAAACAGTCGCTACCACCAATTCTCTGCGGCCTCCATCAGCTCATAAAGTATTTTAATCACCAATAGAGGCATACCTTCTCCCTAAGTTACGGTATCATTTTGCCGAGTTCCTTAACCAGGGTTCTCTCAAGCGCCTCGGGATACTCTCCCTGCCTACCTGTGTCGGTTTACGGTACGATCACCTGTTGTCTCAATAGAGGCTTTTCTTGGCAGTATGGGTGCAGTCAGTTTATGGGATAAATCCCTCCTCATCACTTCTCAGCCTTAAAAAAGAACGGATTTGCCTGTTCTTTAAGCCTACAAGCTTAAACCGCCTATTCCAACAGACGGATGACTTGCCCTTCTGCGTCCCCCCTTCTCTCAAACAACAACTAGGTGGTACAGGAATATTAACCTGTTTTCCATCGACTACGCCTTTCGGCCTCGCCTTAGGGATCGACTAACCCTGAGCAGATTAGCTTTACTCAGGAAACCTTGGGCTTACGGCGAGCGGGCCTCTCACCCGCTTTATCGCTACTCATGTCAGCATGGTCACTTGTGCAATCTCCACGTGACCTCACGATCACGATTCTGCGACGGCACAACGCTCTTCTACCATCAAGAAATAAATTTCTCGATCCGCAGCTTCGGTACTATGCTTTAGCCCCGCTACATTTTCGGCGCAGATCCACTCGACCAGTGAGCTGTTACGCTTTCTTTAAAGGATGGCTGCTTCTAAGCCAACCTCCTGGTTGTCTGGGCATTCCCACATCCTTCTCCACTTAGCATAGATTTGGGGACCTTAGCTGGCGGTCTGGGTTGTTTCCCTTTCGTCCGCGGAACTTAGCTCCCGCGGGCTGACTCCTATAATCTGACTTACCGGTATTCGGAGTTTGGTTAGGTTTAGTAATCTGGTGAGACCCCTAGCCCATCCAGTGCTCTACCTCCGGTAAGAAACTTATAAGGCTATACCTAAATATATTTCGAAGAGAACCAGCTATCTCCAGGTTTGTTTGGCCTTTCACCCCTATCCACACCTCATCCGAACAGTTTTTAACCTGTGACGGTTCGGGCCTCCACGAGATTTTACTCTCGCTTCACCCTGGACATGGATAGATCACCTGGTTTCGGGTCTACTCAATGCAACTGGTCGCCCTATTCAGACTCGCTTTCGCTACGGCTACACCTATCGGCTTAACCTCGCTACATTAAGTAACTCGCTGACTCATTATGCAAAAGGCACGCGGTCACACTTGCAAAACAAATGCTCCCACTGCTTGTAAGCAAACGGTTTCAGGTACTATTTCACTCCCCTAACAGGGGTACTTTTCACCTTTCCCTCACGGTACTGGTACGCTATCGGTTGCCAAGTCGTATTTAGCCTTATGTGATGGTCCACACAAATTCCCACAGAATTTCTCGTGTTCCGCAGTACTTGGGTGTACAATAAGTAAGATTGATTGTTTTCGCTTACAGGACTGTCACCTTCTTTGGTAAAGCTTTCCAGCTTTTTCAACTAACAATTAATTTTTTGACTTACCGGCTAATCCAAAACTTAGCCAAATTGTATCCCGCGACCCCGTGCATGCAACGCTTTTGGGCTTGACACATACACGGTTTGGGCTGGTCCCCGTTCGCTCGCCGCTACTAGGAGAATCGTTGTTACTTTCTTTTCCTGGGGGTACTAAGATGTTTCAGTTCTCCCCGTTGGCCTCCTGACACTATGTATTCATGTCAGAATGACGTAATATTAATCACGCCAGGTTGCCCCATTCAGACATCTCCGGATCAAAGGATGTTTAGCTCCTCCCCGAAGCTTATCGCAGCTTTCCACGTCTTTCTTCTTCACTTGACACCAAGGCATCCACCGTTTGCTCTTAGTAGCTTAGCCACTATTTTTACCACAAATAAGTTTAAACGCTTTGATGCGAACATATTAACTTGTAAAATTTGCGAACTTCTTCGTTGCACATCTTTTTGCCTTCAGTCGACGACCAATAGGTCGCCTCAATCAGTCAAAAACACGTGCGCCTTGAATTTCATCAAATTTTACTGCGTTAATACCCAGTTCCATTTGGTTCAACAACCAAATTTCACTGTTTTATATATAATCAGTTATCAAATAAATGATAACTGCGCATTTTGATATTTACTACAACAAATTGTCAAAGAACAATTGA
>JABZFO010000162.1 GCA_014237405.1 Desulfosarcina sp.
CGCATTTTCAAGAATAGCGCGATCTATCGAATAATTATGTCAAAGAGCAGAAAGCCTACAATTGATGCCATGCCTTTGGCGGCATGACCGCTTTAAACTTTGGACTGTTGAGTTCTTTAAAAAAGCTGGATATTACACGAATTGAACAGGCCTGTAAAGGAAATGCCCCATGGATGAACTGATAAATGAACTGCGGGAAAAGATCGTTGATGCCCTGAATCTTCAAGATGTAGCCTCGGGAGAGATCGATCCGGACGAACAGCTGGTGGGCGGCCGACTGGGCATCGACTCCATCGACGTGCTGGAGATGGTGATGCTGGTGGAAAAGGATTACGGTTTGACCATCGACAACCGGGAACTGGGCGCCCGGGTCTTCGCTTCGGTGCGGGCGCTGGCCGGTTTCATCAGCGACCCGTCCTCCCAAACTCTCAATCCTTGACTTCCATTCCGTCTGTTTCTTTGGTCTCTTGACGATAACGCAATGAAGATCCTGCTGGTCTCCGCAAACACACTGAAAGCTCCCTATCCGGTCTACCCCATCGGCCTGGATCACCTAGCCGCATCCATCCATGGCAGGCACCGGGTGCGGATCGAAGACCTCAACGTACTGGACGGTCTCGCTGGGCTTGCCGACAGCATCCGGGAATTTGAACCGGACCTGATCGGAATCTCATTGCGCAATATCGACAACACCGACACCACGGACCCAGTCGGGTTCATCGGCGGCTACCGAACGGTGGTGGAGACCGTCCGTCAGGTGTCGAAAGCACCGGTGGTGATAGGGGGCAGCGGCTTCACCCTGTTTCCCCGGCGGGTGCTGGCAGAACTGGGGGCGGATTTCGGTATCGTGGGCGAGGGAGAGCGATTGAATCTTTTGATCGATGCACTGGAAGCCGATCGGAGTCCAAAGGGCCTGCACGGCGTAATCACACCCAACGAGGGAGAGATCCCCTTCCCGGCACCGTGGACCGGTGGCCGCAAGGCGCGCCCGGAGCATCCTGCGGGGCATCTATCGTGGTACCTGAAGCACGGCGCCATGCTGAACCTGCAGACCAAGCGGGGGTGTCCGTTCCGGTGCATCTACTGCACCTACCCGCTAATCGAGGGACGTAAACTGCGGCTGGTGGCACCCGAAGAAGCGGCGCAAACGGCCCTGGCCCTGGAAGCCGCAGGTGCCCGGTATCTGTATCTCACTGATTCCTCGTTCAATGCCGACATCAACCACTCTTTGGAGGTGGCCCGGGCTTTCAAGAAAGCCGGTCTGACCATTCCCTGGGGGGCATTTTTCACACCTTTAATCCTGCCGGACGGGTATTTTGACACATTGGCCGAAGCGGGCTTGAAGCATGTGGAGTTCGGCACCGATTCCCTGTCCGATTCGATACTCAGGTCCTACGGCAAACCCTTCACGGTTGATCAGGTATTTGCGGCCCACGAGGCGGCGCTGGCTGCCGGCCGCCACGTGGCCCATTACTTTCTGCTGGGCGGGCCCGGCGAGACCATGCAGACGCTGGACGAAACTCTGACCCATATTGACAATCTTCGAAAAACAGTTCTATTCCTTTTCTGCGGCATGCGCGTTTATCCCCATACGGCGCTTTTTCATCACTGTGCTGGAAAAGGGCATCTTGAAACGAAAAAGGACCTGCTTGAACCGGTTTTTTACCATGCCGAGAAAATTGATGACGACGCAATCCAGCGGCGAGTCGCTGAAAAGGCTGCCGGCCGCGTCAACTGGGTGGTTGGCGCAGGCGGCGAAGAGACCGCCGCCACACTCGACCGCATGTATAAAAAAGGCTTTTCAGGCCCTTTGTGGGAGTATCTGATCCGCTGAGCCTCTGCCGGCCGGTTGGACTGTTTTGTATGATGTCAAAAGCAGGTTAGAAAAACCAATGACAATGTGGTATAAATGGATGTTTGACAATCAGGGGGCGGATGGTGAAATTAAGGCCCATATCCGGGTTCCGGCGGACTCGCCCTGGTTCGACGGCCATTTTCCTGAAGCGCCGGTACTCCCCGGGGTTGCTCAGCTGAGCATGGTCCACGACCTGTTGTGCCGGATATTCAACCAAAGGTTACCGGTCACGCAGGTGAGCCGGGTCCGGTTCAAGCAACTGATCCGCCCCGATCAGGCCTTGGTCCTGACGGTAAAACTGGGCGACGAAAACAGCAGCCACAGCTTCCGCATCTTTGGCGACCAGGGACTGATCTGCAGCGGCTTGATCCGGCTGGGATCCGAGCCCTAAAGTCGTTTATTATTAAGACGGAAGACCATTTTCGATATTTTAAAGGAGAACCGTAAACATGGCAGTGGAAACCCAACAGATTGTCATTCGCATCGCGGAGATCATGATTAATGAACTCAAGCTGGAGGATGTCACCTCCGACACCTTCGACCCGGATATCGACCTGGTGGATGAGGTGGGCATCGACAGCATGGACCTGGCCACCGTGGCCCTGGTGCTGCGGGATGAATATTCGGTGAGGATCGACGAGGACGATTACCCCAAGCTCACCACGGTGCGGCTGATCGGGGAATATATCCAGGAAAAGCTGGCCGCGTAGCTTTAAATGGCTCTTCCCATGGACATGAAACAACCCCAAAAACCTGACCCGGGCAAGGAAGCCTGGAAATTTTCGGACCTGATCGCCGATCCCGAGGTGAAGGATCGCTGGGAGAAGGTGCGCAAGTATTTCTTCCTTCGCGAATCCACTTACGACATGACCCGACGATGCAACATCCGCTGCAACGGCTGCTACTACTACGAGGGGGAGAAGCAGAACACCCGGGACAACACGAATCCGGACGACTGGCGGCAACTGATGCGGGCAGAAAAGGCACGAGGCATCACCTTCGTGGTGCTGGCCGGCGCCGAACCCTCCCTGGTACCGGACCTGTGCCAGGTCTGCTACGATGAGATCCTCCTGGGATGCATCGCCACCAACGGCCTCAAGCGCATCCCGGATTCCGTGGGCTACCGCATTCATATTTCCGTGTGGGGTAACGACGAGACCAGCCTTAAAACCCGTAATGCGAAACATATGCTGACCCGCCAGTTGGAAAACTACGCCGGCGACCCAAGGGCAACCTTCGTCTACACCTTTACCCGGCACAACATCGACCAGGCCGAGGCGGTGGTCCGGATACTGGCCGACCACGGCGCCAACGTCACGTTCAACATGTTCAGCGCACCGGTGGGTTACACCGGCGATCTTCGCCACACGCCGCTGAGTTTGGCCGACACCCGGCGGGTCATGATCGACCTGTTGGGTAAATACCCGGACACGGTTCTGTTCTCCTGGTATAGCGCCATGGCCCACACCCACGAAAAGGGTCTCCACGACCTGTTCGGCTGCTCCTATCCCCGGCAGAACCCCACCACGGACGTAGGTTTGGGCCGGTCCTTTCGCCAGTACCGTACGGACCTGACCTGGGACCGGGATGCGGCCTGCTGCGTGCCGGACACGGACTGCCCGGACTGCCGGCATTACGCAGCGGCAAGCGCGGTGGTGACGGCCCGGCTATTCCGCCACGCCGTCGATCCCAAAACCTTTCGGTCCTGGCTGGACTTCGTGGACACCTACCTGGCCGTATGGGTGAAAGGCTATGTAAAGGGGAAGAACCTGTGCAACGAAACCGTTTTCCCGCCCGGTGTGGAACTGGCAGCCAATTGAAGGAAGGTAATACGTGAAAACCGTCAGCTCGCTGCTGGACGACCACTGGTACGCCCGGTATAAACGCATATCCAAGCTCAACATCCGAAGCTCCATCTACGATGTAACCAACCGATGCAACCTGCGGTGTAAAGGCTGCTTCTTCTTCTCCTCCGGTGAACACGAAGCGGCCGAAGAGGAGATGGACATCACCCGCTGGGAAACCTTTGTGGACAAAGAGATGGCCCGCGGCGTGAACCTGGCCATTCTCATCGGCGGCGAACCCACCCTTTGCCTGGACCGGGTGGAGGCCTTTTACAAGCGGCTGCCTACCTTCTGCGCCACCAACGGCATCATCAAGGTGCCCCGAGACCGCTTTCCCGACATGATGCTGGGCATCAGCCTATGGGGGGACGAGGAAGATGAAAAAGTGCTGCGCGGAAAGGATGCCTTTTCCATCTCCAGTAAAAATTATGCGGACGACCCTTACACCTATTACCTGTATACCATCACCCCCAAGCAGCTGGGCAAAACCGAGCGGATCATTAAAAAAATCCGGGATGCGGGCCTCAAGGTTCACATGCAGCTGCTCTCCAACGACGAGGGAGTGGACGGGTTTCACTGGCAGTCCGAAGAGCTGGCACAGATCCGGTGCGAAATGGACGAGGTGCTGGACTGTTACCCGGAAACGGTGATCTCCTCCAAGTACTATCACGAAATCATCACCACGGGGAAAATGCTGGGCCGGTCCTTCGGCTGGATGGAGTGCCCCTCAGTCACCGATCCGCTGGACAAGCGCGATCCCAAACCCAGACGGCTGACCAACTTCATCCGGTGGGCGTCGGATCTTAAGACCATGCACCGCTGCTGCACGTCGGAAACCCGGGACTGCAATACGTGCAAAGACGGGGCGGCCCACATGAGCTGGGTAATGGTGAACAAGCGCGCCCACATGAAAAGCACCCGGGATCTTCAGAACTGGATCGAAATCTACGAGATGTTCGCCAAGCTCTACCAGTTCATTCCCTGGTGATTGA
>JABZFO010000018.1 GCA_014237405.1 Desulfosarcina sp.
GACAGGTAAAATCCCGCAAACACAATCAGGCGGGAATGGTCATCGATAAAGGCGATCAGATAGGTTTTGCGCCTTTTTTGATTCACCATCACCTTGGGGCCATGCATGATATCGCTTTGTGGGGGATTGGGGGTCGGACCAAGCCAACCTATTGACATAATGCAAAAATAAGCTAAAATATGGCCATAATAAGGTCTTAACCGATCGGTTTTGAGGCCAAAAACGACATTCTAAGGATATTATCGTCAATGCCACGAGCAAACCGACATTTTATTCTATCGGCACAGGGGTCAGGGCTCCACATTTGACAGGGAAAGACAAGGGAGCGCGTTTTTACTCTTGGCAGAAATCGAGGTTGTCGGAGATATTTTTTTAACCGCCTTTTTCCCTTTTTTGGGGAGAGCACGGGGTTGCCGCAGGCGGCGCACGGGCTGCAATGAGCAACAGGGTCAGTATGTGAAATGTGGAGCCCTGACCCTCTTATCCCCTCTTATCCCCCCATGCACAAGGCGGTGCAGACCGAGGTGGTTGTTGATGTGTATAGGCCTGTCGGTAGCTGGAAAAAGGAGCCGAATTCCACTGCCGGCGTCATTGACGGCAAGCCGGTGATTTTTGAATATGGCCCTCCTGCCGATATCCCCCGGCTGATGGAGAACTGGTTTGAGCTGTATCGTGAGATAGACCAGACCATACAGTCGGGAGATACGCAGTTAAACCTTGAAAGCTTTATGTGCACCTGAAATCAGTTTTGTCTGTATTCATCCTTTTGTTGACGGTAATGGCCGTCTGGCCCGGCGGGAATAAAAGGAGTCGTACCTTCGGTCGGAGTTTTAAACTGCTGATTACCACAGCGTCCGAATCGGATACTTTCTGATGTGGGGATCGGGTGTCAGGATGGTGAGCGAACGCTCGATGGCCTGGCAGATCAGCATCCGGTCAAAGGGGTCTTTGTGGAGGATCGGAAGGTTTTCAAGATGGAATGTGTCTGATTCATTCAATTCGAGTGGCGATATCTGATGGCTTCTTCGTTCTTCAAGGACGAATCGGCTTGGAGATACAGGCAGTGTGAGTTTGCCGATACTGTATTTTATACTGATTTCCCAAACCGATACGGAACTGAGAAAGACTGTGTTGCCGGGATTTTTAAAACATTCCAAAAACTTGTTACTGAGTTTTTCCGGTTTCAGGGTCAGCCAAAGGAAGGCGCAGGTGTCCAGAAGAAGATTCACTCGCCTTCTCCATAAAATGCAGCGATAACATCGTCCGGCAAAGGTTCCATGAATTCGTCAGTTAATTCAAAGTCCGGATATTTTTTGCGGGCGAGTCCAATGGGACGTTCTTTTTGCAATCTGCGTCTTATGGGTTTTAATTGGGCGATAGGGACATTGCGTTTGCAAATGATCACGGTTTCGCCTTGGGCGACTTGGTCAAGATAGCTTGATAAATGGGTCTTGATTTCATTGATATTTAAGTGGATCAAGATGGTTACCCCCTGTTCTGGCTGAATCATGTTTGACTTGACTATAAAGTAGACCATTAAGTTGGTCATGTCAATTGGATTATAGGCGATCATGGAGTGGGGGTCTCCGTTTGACCTTACGTCGTCCCCCGCGCGGGGGCGTGGATTGAAACATCGGGAGCCCCTGTAGCTACGAACGATGCGATAATAGCAGAAGTTATCACCGATCCCATGATTGATGATTTCGTGTCGGAGCCGATATAATTTTCAGGTAGTTCACACCACCTTGAATTTTTACTCCTTTTTCATCTCGGATATTTCTTTAAGAATTTTTTCCATATTTTGCAGTTCTCTCCCGTAGCCGGTCCAGTCGTCATGACGCAGATATGCTTTGGCTTTATTATAGTGGTCCAGCGCCGTCGCGCCGAGCGTGGATAACCCTTCTCCCTTTATTTGAGGAAGAAGCAGGGAAGCCGGCTGTTTCTGGGTTATTTCAACGCCCAGGATACTGCTCAAGGCCTTGTCCAGGTTTTTTTCCATAACCAGGCGATTGCCAAAAGCGACAATGACCCTTTTGAGTTCCGGCAGAGAAGCGGCCCTTGCCTCTTCCAACTGGGGACGCGCGCCTTGTCGCTGGGTCTTGGCTCCACCGCCGGACTGAGAGCTGTCGGTTGGGGGCATTTGGTTTTCTTCCTGGATGGCTTCCAGGTATACCGGCTCCACATAGATAAAGGTATCACTGACGGGAATAGCCAATAGATTACCCCGGATGACTCGGGAACCTTTCTGCCCCCACAGACTCAATTCCCGGGAAATTTCCGTTTGCTGATCCACCCTGGCTTCAATCTGCATCGGTCCATAGACCAGTTTTTCCTTGGGCAGCTTATAGACCAGCAGGTTGCCGTAGTTGGGCAGGTCACATCGGGCCGCCAGCCAGCCGATCATATTATCTTTCCTGGAAGGGGTAAAAGGGGTCATCAGAAAAAATTCTTCCTTTTGGTCTTCGGGCAGCTTGATAATGATGTAGTAAGGTTCCATTTCCTGACGGTGCTCCCCATAGATCTCATCCGGAATTTGCCAGAGGTCTTCCTGGTTGTAGAAGACCTGGACATCTTCCATATGATATTTCGTATAAGTCTCCATTTGGATTTTAAAGAGATCCTTGGGGTAGCGGATATGCTCTTTCAGATGCGCGGGCATTTCCTTGAAAGGTTTAAACAGATCCGGGAAGATCCGCGCATAGGTTTTGACGATGGGGTCTTTTTCATCAATCATGTAAAAAACCACATCCCCGTTATAGGCATCGATGGTGACTTTGACGGAATTGCGGATATAGTTAAGCCGGCCTTTTTTAAAGATGCCGTGAGACCGGTGCGAATAAGGATACATCGCAGAGGTCGTGTAGGCGTCTTGAATCCAGTAGAGCTTTCCACCGGAAACAACCAGATAGGGATCACCGTCATAATCGAGAAAGGGGGCGATCGCATTCGTCCGCTGGTTAATCCGCCGGTTAAACATGATGCGGCTCTCCGGATTTAAATACGTGGTAAACAGTATCTGGGGATCCAAAAACTCAATGGCAAACAAAAGCCTTCTGAAAAAAGAATTGATATGGATACCGCCATTGCCCTGGTAGGTGGTATAAACATTTTTGTCCCCCTTGGGATAATCAAATTCCCGGGCTTTGGTCTTTACCAGCACATACGCATCCGTTTTTTCGCCATAATAGATCTCGGGGCGCACGACCTTCAAGTCCGGTTCAAAGGAAGGCGGCAGGTCTTTGATAAATAGGCGGGGAAGCCCCTCGCTGGTCACTTCATTGACCGGGCTTGCGGCCAGTCCGTAGCCATGGGTATAAGTGAGATGCCTGTTGACCCAGGTATTGGCCTGGGGAGGCAGCTTGTCGACCACCAGCTCCCGGGCGGCCAGCATGATCTGGCGATACTGGTTGTTGACGAGATACCGATCGACGTCGACATTGTTAAAATCGTAATACAGCCGTATGGCTTGAATCTGCCGGTAGGTTTGAAGCAGCGGGCGCTCGTCCCAGATCCGGATATTTTGGATCGTTACATCATGCTGCTTGAGATCCTGGGCACTGAGCTGGTCGCTGACTTCAAAATTGACTTCTGTGATTTTATTCAGGTTGTAGGCCTTGCGGGTATAATCGATATTGTAGGCGATGTAGGGGGATTCTTTGGCCAGTTCATTGGGTTTGACTATAAATTTTTGGACCAGGCCAGGGAAGCCCGTTCCCAGCACCAACAAGGCTCCTATCCAGATCACCGCACTAATCCAGATGAATTTTATCCTGAATTTAAAGGCGTTGATAAAAAGGACTACGGCAAATCCTATCGAGACAAGGATAATTACCTTATAGGCCAGAACCTTGATGTTAACATCGGTATAGTTAGCGCCGAAAGCCGGTCCCTGGTTGGAATACAAGAGCTCGAACATTTTCAGACGATAGGCCCAAGCCAGTAGCAGCACAACGATTCCACCCAGAAAAACAAGATGCTTTTTAACGTTTTCCGCAAGAGTGATTTTAGGCAAAGCGGGTTGGGCACCCTGGACCTGACTGAAGTCACCCTCTATTTTCAGAGCACCCTTTTTCAGATACCAGCCCATCGTGGCCAGTGCAGCCACGACAAAAAGAATCAGCAATCCGTTTTGGATGAAGGTGTAAAAAGGCAGCGAGAACAAGTAAAATCCGATGTCCCGGTTAAAAACAGGGTCGGTGCTGCCAAAAGGTTGCTGATACAGATAGCGCAGGAGTAAATCCCATTGAGTGGAGCTTTTTGAAGCGATAAAAAAGGTGAGATACAGAATAAAAGCGGTCACCAGTGTTTTCAGCATTGCAGGGGAAAGGCCAAATTGGGAAACATAATCGTCGGCAATTTTAAAATTTCCCCCTGTCCCGATGCGCGAGGTTAAACGATTAGCGGCGTAAATGTTTATACCGATGATCAGGGCCAAAAGCAGCCAGGCCATCAGTCCAAACCCGAATTTGCTCAACAGCATGGTCCAGAAAACAGGCGAAAAGCCCAAATTTTCAAACCACAACCAGTTCGGATAAATTGAAAACCCTATCCACAGCAAGAGAACACCAACAATTCCGATACCGATAATAATTAATTTCTTATTCATAACGCCCCTTAAAATAATATTGGCAAATAGATACCCACGGGATTATTTTATACATTTT
>JABZFO010000100.1 GCA_014237405.1 Desulfosarcina sp.
CATGATTCGCCTGTCAAGACCCTTGAAGACTTGAATGGCAAGAAAGTTGCCACTGAGCTGGTGGCTTTCACCAAAAGCTATTTCGAAGAGTGCGGGATATCCGTAAAGGTGGTGTTTTCCTGGGGCGCCACGGAAGCCAAGGTGGTGTCCGGCCTGGTCGATGCCATCGTGGAAGTCACCGAAACCGGAAGCACCATCAAGGCCCACGGCCTCCGCATCATCCACGAGCTCATGCAGACCAACACCCAGTTGATTGCCAACCACCATGCGTGGGAGGTGCCCCACAAGCGGGAAAAGATCGAACAGATCGCCCTCTTGCTCAAAGGGGCGCTGCTGGGAGAAAAGATGGTGGGAATCAAAATGAACGTGCCCAACGATAAGCTGGAGCAGGTGGTGGGACTTCTGCCCAGCCTCAATGCCCCCACGGTGGCCTCTTTGTACCAGTCCGACTGGTTTTCCGTGGAGACGGTGGTGGGCACCGGCGTGGTGCGGGACCTGATCCCCGAACTGCTGAAAAAAGGGGCCGAAGGCATTATCGAATATCCGCTCAACAAGGTGATTTAACACGTCGCCAGCAACACGGTCGACGCCAATACTAGGGGAGGAGTCCGTGGCATCGAAACGCACCGAGGAGATGACATCCTTTATCGTTATGGATGTACTGGAACGGGCCTGCGCCCTGGAGTGCGAAGGCAAGAACATCATCCACCTGGAGGTGGGGGAGCCGGACTTCGACACGCCGGAATGCGTCAAGGCCGCCGCCTGCAAGGCCCTTGATGAGGGCTTCACCCACTATACCCACAGCCTGGGTATGCTTGAGCTGCGTGAAGCGATCTGTGAGTACTACTACGACACCTACGGCGTAAACGTCGACCCGGACCAGGTGGTGGTCTCCTCCGGGAGTTCGCCGGCGATTTTCATGATCTTTTCCGCCCTGCTGGAGCCCGGAGACCAGGTGATTCTCTCTGATCCCCACTACGCGTGCTATCCCAACTTCATCAAATTCGTCCAGGGGGAGCCGGTGATGGTGCCGGTCTTCGAGGAAGACGGATTTCAGTACCGTCCCGAGGCCATTGAAGAAAAGCTTACCGACCGAACCCAGGCGATTTTCATCAACTCACCCTCCAACCCCACGGGGAACCTGCTCTCCAAAGATCGCATGGAGGCCATCGCCAAAATGCCCCCCTGGATTGTTTCCGACGAGATCTATCACGGGCTGGTGTACGAGGGAAAAGAGCACTCCATCCTCGAATTTACTGACCGGGCCTTTGTGCTCAACGGGTTTTCCAAGCTTTTTGCCATGACCGGTCTCCGTCTCGGCTACCTCATCGCACCCAAGGAATTCATACGCCCCATTCAAAAAGTGCATCAGAACTTTTTCATCTCGGCCAATGCCATGATCCAAAAGGCGGGCATCACAGCCCTTAAAGAAGCCCAGGATGACGTGGCGCGGATGAAGAAGATCTACAACAAGCGGCGGATCTTCATGATCCGACGGCTGAGGGAAATGGGGCTGGGCATCACCGTAGAACCCACCGGCGCATTCTATGTGTTTGCCAACGCCCGACACATCTCCGAAGATTCCTATGCTCTGGCATTCGACATCCTGGAAAAGGCCTGCGTGGGGGTGACGCCGGGCATCGACTTCGGCCAACACGGAGAGGGGTATCTTCGTTTTTCCTACGCCAACTCCATGGAAAACATCGCCGAGGGCATGAACCGTCTGGAGGCCTATCTTAAGGCCCGCACATGACCTGGGGTCAGCGACATGATAGTTAAATCGGCAGAATTTGTCACCAGCGCTGTCAAGCCGTCTCAATATCCTGAGGCCCGGCACCCGGAGGTGGCCTTTTCCGGCCGATCCAACGTGGGTAAGTCCTCCTTGATCAACACCCTGGTGAACCGCAAACGGCTGGTCAAAACCAGCGGCACCCCCGGCCATACCCAACTGGTCAATTTCTTTTTGGTGAACGACACATTGTCCCTGGTGGATCTGCCCGGATACGGCTATGCAAAGGTTCCCGCGTCCGTGAAGCGCAAATGGGGACCCATGATCGAAACCTATCTCAAGGAGCGCGAAACGCTCAGGACGGTGGTTTTAATCATGGATATCCGGCGGACTCCCGGCATGGAAGAACGCAACTTCATCGACTGGCTGGTCCTTTATCATCGAACGCCCATTCTGGTGCTGACCAAGGCAGACAAGCTTTCCAAAACCGCTCAGAAAAAACAGCGGCGGGCCGTCGGCACCGCCCTTGGCGTGGATGAAGCGACCCTGGTCATGTTTTCAGCCAAAACCAGGCTGGGCAAGACGGCGGTCTGGTCTGCCATAGAAAGCGCCACCTGGGGCAAAATCCATGAACATGACTAACGATACGAAAACGTTCAGGTCTGGCTTTGCAGCTATTCTCGGCGCCCCCAATGCAGGAAAGTCCACCCTGCTCAACCGCATGCTGGGACAGAAGCTCTCCATTACCTCCAAAAAGCCCCAGACCACGCGGAACCGGATTCTCGGTGTGGTGCACCGGCCCGGATCTCAGATGGTGTTTCTGGACACCCCCGGTGTCCACCGGGCAAAGAACCCCCTGAATACACGTATCGTGGATGCGGCACTGTCTACCCTGTCGGAAGTGGACATCATCCTCCTGGTGGCGGATGCCGAGTCCCCGGACGAGGCATCGGAGCGGCTGCTGCTAAAAAAACTGGCCAAACAAAAACACCCGGTGCTGCTGGCGCTGAACAAGATCGACCTTGTCCAGCGGCCGGCACTGCTATCGCTGATCGATCGCTGGTCCGGGGTTTTCGCTTTTTCCGCCATTATCCCTATCAGCGCCAAACATGGGGAGCAGGTGGACCGGGTGATGGATGCCATGGAAGCGGTCCTGCCGGTCGGTCCGCCATTTTTCCCCCCCGACAGCCTGACCGATCTGCCGACGCGTTTCATCGCCGCCGAAATGATCCGGGAAAAGGCCTTCCGGCTCACCGGCCAGGAGATTCCCTACGCTGTGGCGGTCACCATCGATTCTTTCAAGGAAGAAAAAAAGGGCTCCCTGGTAAGAATCCATGCCACTATCCACGTGGAGCGGGATTCCCAGAAAGGCATCGTCATCGGTCGGCAGGGGGCCAAGCTCAAGCAGATCGGCGAAGCGGCCAGGCAGGAGATCGAGAAGATGCTGGGCACCAAAGTCTTTCTCAAACTCTTTGTCCGGGTCCAGAAAAACTGGACCCGGGACACCAAGGCGCTGCGTAAATTCGGGTACGGATGATACTCTCTTTTCACCCCTGTTTTGAGGCCGACGCAAACATCCTCTGTGCCGGCAGGGTGCCGGATGAAAGAGACCTGGCTGCCATCCGTATCGCATCGGCCGTTATCCTGCCCCAGGGGTGCCGGGAGGATCTCCATCGTATGGCCAGGGAGAACTGCGCCAACGTCTTTCCCGACTATGACGCCCGCTTTGAATATCCCGGCAAAACCGGTCAGGCCCGACTCTTTCAAGCCCTGGGCGCACCCTGTCCCCGCACGTGGGTGTTTGATGACATGGCGCATTTCCGGCGGCAAAAAGGATCCGTTTCCGCAATGAGCTTTCCCCTGGTGTTCAAGCTGGATTGGGGGGGTGAAGGTGATACGGTTTTTCTGTTGCAAAGCAACGAGGACCTGGAGCGGACGTTGGAAAAGGCTGAACGCTTCGAGAATTGCGGTCAACGGGGGTTTGTCCTTCAGGCCCTTGTCCCCGGTTCGCATCGTACCCTGCGGGTTGCTGTAATCGGACAAACCCTATTGGCTTACTGGAGAGTGCAGGACGCGCCAATGGATTTTGGCACCAGTGTGGCCAAGGGCGCCCGTATTGATGCCGATTCGGATCCGGATCTTCGCCAAAAGGCCATGGCGTTGACCCGAGGCTTTTGCCGCCAAACCCGCATAAACCTGGCCGGTTTCGATCTTATCTTCGATGAATCGAAAAACACGAAGAAAGCACCACAGCCGCTGTTTCTGGAGATCAACTACTTCTTCGGCAGAACCGGGCTCGGCGGTTCAGAGCACTTTTATGCCATGCTGGAGGCAGAAATCAACAAATGGCTGGTCGGTCTGGGACTGGCCGTCAACCGACCCTCGCCGGAACAGGCAGCCGGGGAGACATCATGAAGCCCTATGCCTATGATCTGGATGAGCGGGATCTCAAGCGGGAGCGTCAAAAGGCCCGTGAACTGCGGCAATCCCAGTGGTGGAAGCGGCGCTGCGCCAAAGGCCGGTGCCACTATTGCGGCCGGCAGACACCGGCAGCAGCGCTGACCATGGATCACATCGTTCCCGTAGCCAGGGGCGGGAAAAGCACCAAGGGCAACGTGGTGCCGGCCTGCAAGTCATGCAACACCAAGAAAAAACAGCTGCTTCCCATGGAGTGGGACACATACCTCCAATCGCTTCAAAAATGATAGTAGCCGTTGAAATCCGATCCTATCATTGCTTAGGGCCTCGGAAATAAATAAATCCACAGTCTTGCTTGTCTTTTGGCCCGTCTTCGGCGTTGCGCCAAAAGTCACGTATAACAAATACGCTCCCTTTGGCGCGCCTTGCCTGATTTTAAATAAAACTGGCGACCCCAAATCCGGCGCAA
>JABZFO010000195.1 GCA_014237405.1 Desulfosarcina sp.
GTGTGGCCGTAGCGGTGTTTGGTTTTGCCGAGCACATCCATGGCAAAGGCTTCGAGGAAAGAGATGATGGGGGCGTAAAAGGCACCGTAAATGATGGTGATGACCAGCATAAACCGAAAGTCGGTGGTGAAGAGAAAGAGCGCCCACAGGGCCGTGCTGGCAAAACTGCACAGGATATAAATGGGGCGCCGGATGCCTTTTCGATCCGCAAGGAGGCCCCACAATATGGAAAAGATGATCAGCACCGCGGCGCGTACGGCCGACAGGGTTCCGATCTGAAACCCTGAAAATCCAATTTCGAGACAGTAGAGATTGAAGTAAGGCAGAAACACGCCCATGGCGCCAAAATAGAGGAAGTACTGAATTCTGATGGCGTTTTTATCGCTGATCATGGCCAAACCGGAAACGTGGAATGTGACGGTGTTAATGCTCCGGGCATCATATCCATTCTGTGGGGAAAGGCAACGCCTTTCCCCACAGAATGGCCGAGAAAAAATGGCCTGCTGTGCTGAAATGTTGACATAAATCGAAAACATGCGCATCATTCACGCTATCGATGGTTGCCTGCCATCGCCCGTTCCAAGAAAACAGACCCACTTAAAAATATCGTTCCCCTCAAGGAGGAAAAAATGAACAACAAGGCGAGAAGTCCAATCTGGATTTCGCTGGTGATTCTCGGTCTTGCCTTGACCGGATGTGTTCAATCCCAGATGGCCGGGTCGGCTGCTATAACCGATCAAGACAAGGCCTTGATGGAAAATCCGGTGGAACTGGTGAACCAGCTCAGCAACAACATTTCCCAAGCACGGATGGAGCAACTCAACGTCCTGTCTCCCGGCTGGTTCAAAAAGGCGGAAAGCGCTTTTTTCAGTGCTCAGAATGATCTTGAAAAGGGCAATGAGATAGCCGATATCCGCCAATCCGTCATGGAATCGCGCGCTCACCTTCAGAAAGCGGAAGAGATCGCCAACCTTTCGCGCATCACCCTGACCAATACTCTCAAGGCCCGTGAAATGGCCCGCAGCGCCGGAGCCACCATGTTCGAAAAAGAATACCGACGTGTGGAAGATTCGTTTCTGGATCTGACCCGGGCCATTGAACGGGACAATCTGAGTTATGCCCAGAACAACCGGGATACGGTGATCGAAGCCTACCGGGAACTGGAAGTCCGCGCCATCAAGGAGGAGACCATCGGCGAGGTGCATGCGCTCATCGCCCGGGCCGAATCTGCCGATGCCCGGAAGATCGCTCCCCTCTCTTACGGCCAGGCCGTCGAGCAGATCAACGCCACCGACACGTTCATTTCGGCCAATCCCTATGCCAAGAAAGAGATGCACACCATGGCCAACGACGCCCTGTTTCAGGCCAATCGGCTGGTGGTGGTTACCGAGCAGATCAACCGGATGAAAAATATGAAACCCGAAGAGATCGTGTTCATGGTGGAAAAGCACCTGCACACCATATCCGTCGAACTGGGGGCCCAGGATATGCGGGACCAGGACTATCAGACCCAGTTGGACAACATTATCGGTTCCGTGGAATCCCTTAAAAGCGACCGCACCTTCATGTCCGAAAAAAATCAGGCACTGCAGGCGGAGATGGAAACGCTCAACGCTGACTACCGGGCCCAGATCGACGCCCTTAACCTGCGAGTGGCCACCCTGGAAGGCAAAACCCGGGAAGACCAGATGGCCAAGGAGCGAATGGCCCGGGAACGAATGGCAGTTGAGCAACGCCTGGCGGCGGAAAGAAAATTCAACCAGCTCTATGTGGCTGTCCGCAATTATTTCGAAAAGAGTGAAGCCGAGGTCTACAAACAGGAGAACCAGCTGGTGATTCGGCTCAAGGCCATGCAGTTCCCGGTAGGAAAAAGCATCATCATGCCGGAGAACTACGCCCTTCTCAGTAAAGCGCAAAAGGCCATCCGTACCTTCGATGACCCGCGGGTAATCGTAGAGGGGCATACGGACACCACGGGTTCCGATGAGGTGAACACGCTGCTCTCCCAGCAGCGGGCCGAAGCTGTCCGCGAGTACATGATCGCCAACCAGACGCTGCCCCCGGACAGCATTTCCGCCGTGGGCTACGGCTCCGAGCGCCCCCTGGCCTCCAACGCCACCTCGGCCGGCCGGGCCATCAATCGCCGTATTGACATTCTGATCATCCCTCAGACAAAGCCCATATGACCGGGCTTTAAAGCAAGTGCTTGGTGACCTTGTAGAGGGTGGGGCTGGCGCAGACTTCGTAGTATTTGCGGTGGGTAAAGTGAAGCTGGCTGAGGTCCTTGGGGTTAACCGCCGGCACATCGGCTTCACGTAACACCAGGCGCTGGTAGCGGCCGGATTTGGTAGGGAACTTCCCCGTATATAGACGGACCTTTTCCAGTTGAAGGTCAGGAATGTCGCCGTAAAACTGCTTCAGGTCGATCTCCTGGGCCAACTTGCGGAATCCGGCCTCGTTCAACTCAATGCCGTTAATGTTGTACCGAAGAAAAAGATCGTCGGCCGTCTTTTCCACTTCGGAAAGGCGGTCCGCCAGATTGATGGCCGGAGATATCATGATGCGATTTTCCCCGTCGAAGAGAAAGGTGGGGGCGTCTTCCCGATAGCAGATGCCGACGCCGAGTTCTAGGACCGGCAGCTGGTATTCCTGGCTCTTTTTGTTGTACCGATTGATGATCATCAGCATGTTGATGGCCATGCCGCAGGCCCGGGCCACGCTGTACCAACCGCTGGGCGTATCCTCCCGCTCGAAGATGGAAAGGATGATGGCATCGCCTTCGATGAACACCTTGTGGGCGTCATACTCGGAAAGGATCTCAGTAATGGGATCAAAGAAGTTGAGGCTGAAATAGGATGCCGGATTAAGCCCCCGTTCGTTCATCTGGTACGTAATGTCCGTCGATCCGCGCAGATCGGCCTTGATGATGGTGTGGTTCATGATGGGCTTTTCGCCCATCTCCTGCTCATGGGGAAGTAAAAATTCATACAGGGTGCGGTTAGCTTTGGAGAGCGCCAGAATCTTTTTGTCGGTGACCAGGTTGATCCGCTCCGCCGCATCACGATAAATATTAAAGCAGCATAAATCGCGGTGATACTGGCAGAAGGCCCGGAGGAATCGGATCAGGTATTCTTTTTTCCGACGGTTGCCCATACGCTCCATCTGAACGACCTTGCGGTTAAGGGGCCACAGGCCAAACGTTTTACCGTACAGCTTTTTCAACCGCTTGAGCCGATTTCTCACCAGCTTCCGACTTTTGGGGTTGATCAGGTACTGCAGGACTTGCTGGGGAACAAGGGGCGGGCAGTAGTTGCGATAAAGGGACTGCATTTCGTATGAAGCGGTAATCCGTTCCATGAGGCCGGTTCGGGAGAACTGCCGGAAAAAATAGCCCATCAACAATCGCTGATGTTTCATCCGTCTCCGGTGGAATTGGAGGGTCTCCTGATCCGCCTTTTCCCGTTTCAAGGATCGGTACTGTTTCTTGGCCAAGTCCCGGTTCAGCAGCAGGTCGATATTTTCCGGGCGTTTGATCCACTGATCCAGGCGATGCAGCTGAAACTTTTTCGCCTCGTCATCTCCCGGCAATTCGGTCGCCGTTATCTCCCGGCGACGCCGGTCAAGCGACCAGCTGATGGCAGCTGTCTCTTCCATTTCAAGGAAACCGAAGATGCTCCGCATGAGGCTGAGCATCATTTCGTACCGGTCCGGGTCTTCAACCCGACGCCCCAGACAGATGTCATACTCTTCAATCATGAAGTGGTCGTTGAATGGATTGTCCATGTGAACGATGGGGTTGGTGAGCAGATCGAAGAGAAACGGCAGGTCCTGGCCGAATACCGCTTCGCGTATTTCCCGAATGTCGGTTTCCCGGATCTCCTTGAAGTATCCGCACAGTTCCAGGCCCACCTTCTGCTGCACCGCTTCCCGACTCTGGAGGATATGGGCCAGATTTTCCTTGAGTTTTAGCGCCTCTTTGTGATCCCCATGCCGGGCCATGTCCGATCGGCGAATGGCGTTTTTGCAATGGCCGATCAGGATGTCATATTGCCTGCGGATTTCATCGTGGACCATGCGGAGAATGGCAATCTGGGCGAGGAAATCGACCTGCATTTCCTTCGCCGCCCTGGCTTTGTTTACTGCATCGCTCATGACTTGCCCGTAAAGCTGGCGATAGCTTTCCTGCTCCTTGGCCAGGACATTCAGCCGCTTTTTTTCGGAGTCGGTCCAGATGCCGGCTTCACGCTCGATGAGAAGGGCGGCCAGTTTGGCCGTAGCATTGCAGAAAGTGGGGCTCAAGCGGACATCGCAGCGGATGTTGTCCACCCCCAGAACCAGGCGATCCAGCGAGAAATCCGTGGCATAGGATTCCATGGGGAAATCCTTGAGCCCCGGCAGCCTGGGCTGGTATTTAAAAAAATCGAACATCCCTGCGTGTTCCCAGAATTAACCCCCAACCCCCGGCAACAGGTGTTGTCCGGCCCTGTCACCGGTGGTTTTACGAAGGTCAGCGGCCAAGCCACCGAGACCTTATCCTCACTGAGAAATCGCCGGTTTCGGCGGGTCGGATCTGGACAAACTAACTGACACCCGCTAAAGTGAACGTATAACTCACCCGCCACAACCATGGCACTTGTCCATTGCATCAGGGAGCATCCATGGCAACCATACTGATCGCAAACGCATTGACGGTAAATGAAGGCCAGTCGATACACCAGGATTTGCTGATCCGCAACGGGCATATTGCCGCTGTCGGTGGCGACCTGTCCGGGAAAGCGGCGGACCAGATCATCGATGCAGACGGCTGCGCCCTGTTTCCGGGGATGATCGACGATCATGTTCATTTCCGGGAGCCGGGCCTGACCCACAACACCATTGACCGGCTGGAGGAAAAGCATCGCATCGCCCGGCAAACATCCTTTGCCAACTACAGCTTTTACCTGGGGGGTGCCAACGACAACATCGAGGCAATCAAGGCACTGGACCCGAAACAGGCCTGCGGGGTGAAGGTGTTCATGGGCGCCTCCACCGGGAACATGCTGGTGGACGACCCCGACGCCCTGGAACAGATCTTTACCCACAGCCCGGTGATCGTGGCCACCCACTGCGAGGACAGCCCCACCATCGACGAAAACACCCGGCGGTTTCAGGCCATTCATGGTGAGAACATTCCCATTTCGCTCCACCCGGCGATCCGCAGTGAAGATGCCTGTTACCGGTCCACGGCCCTGGCCGTAGAACTGGCCGGTCGGTGCAACACCCGGCTCCACGTCCTGCACCTGAGCACGGCGAAGGAGCTATCCCTGTTTTCTTCAATGCCCCTGGATAGAAAACGGATTACCGCCGAGGTCTGCGTCCATCATCTGATTTTCTCGGGAACCGACTATCGTGACAAGGGCACACTGATCAAATGCAACCCGGCCATCAAAACGGAGATGGACCGTCAGCACCTTCTGGCGGCACTGAATACGGGAACAATCGACGTGGTGGGAACGGACCACGCGCCTCACACGTTGGCGGAAAAGCAGCAGCCGTACCTGAAGGCCCCCTCGGGCCTGCCCCTGGTTCAGCATGCCTTTGTCAGCCTGCTGGAGCATGTCCATGACGGTGTTCTCACCGTTGAGCGGGTGGCGGAGAAGACCGCCCATGGCCCGGCACGGCTGTTCGAGGTAAAAGAGCGGGGATATCTTCGGGAGGGCTACTGGGCGGATCTGGTGCTGGTGGACCTGAACCGGCCCACCGTGGTGGATCAACGGCCCGTTCACTACCGATGCGGATGGACGCCCTTTGCCGGCCGCACCTTCCGATCGACCGTCAAGGCCACATTCGTTTCCGGCCATCTTGCGTTTATTGACGGAAAGATCAATCCGGAGCCCGCAGGCAAGCGGCTTGAATTCGAGCGATAAGCCATTCCACTTTGCATTCAAGCCCTACCGGTGTTGGCTGCGTCGGCGGGTTTCTCGACGACCTGCTTGGTCGCCTGCGTCACCGCCTCCTTGGTATCATCTTGAATGCAATGCGGAATCAGAAAAGAAAAGCCAGCGCGCCGTGTTCCCTGAGGATGTTCACGCCAATGGCCAAAAGAACGATGCCCCCCGTCGTCTCCGCCCACCGGCTCAACTGCGCCACACTGCCGATCACTTTCCCCAGATGCATCCCGGCAGTGGTAAAGATACCGGCTACCAGTCCGATGATCAGCGCCGGCGTCCAGATGGAAACGTTGATCATGGAAAGACTCAAGCCCACGGCAAGGGCATCGATGCTGGTGGCTACGGACAGCATCACCATGGTCATGCCTTTGGTGGGGTCCTTGGCGTCGGCCTCCTCTTTTTCTCCTTTTAAAGCCGATCTGAGCATGCCCTGGGCCACGAAGGTCAGCAGGGCGAAAGCCACCCAGTGGTCGTAGGCTTCGATGCGACTCCTGACCGTTAAACCGGCACTCCACCCGATGACGGGCATCATGGCCTGAAAAAGGCCGAAGTGCCATGCCAGCCGGAAGGTCTGCCGCGGGCTGACGGATTTAAGCGCCACGCCAGCGGCAATGGAAACGGCAAACGCATCCATGGCCAGGGCAACGGCAAGGGCCAGGGTATTGATCACTTCCACGGTTCTAAATTTTCCTGTTCAATGGTGTACTATCCGGCGAAAGAACGCGAAAAACGTCCGGCGTCGACCTCGACGGGGCTTAGGGTTCGCTGTTCACCGATTTTTTCACCAGCATTTTTCCGCCTTGGGGTAGCTTCCCAACAGCTTGACAAACAGGGCGTGCAGGGTCAGCTCGCCGATGGCGGATTTGACTTCGTCCGAGTCGATGCCCGCCTCGAATGCCGCGTAAAAGACGTACTCCCAGGGGGTTTCCGGTATGGGCCGGGATTCCAGTTTGGTCAGGTTCAGGCTGTATTTCTGGAAAATCTTCAGGCAGTCCACCAGGGCGCCGGGATAATGGCGGGTCTTGAAGGCAACGGTGGTTTTTCCTGTCACGTGGTCTGCCGGTATGTTCTCCTTCTTGGCGATGACGAAAAAGCGGGTAGTGTTGGAGCTGTTGGTCTGGATATTATGCTCCAGGATTTCCATATCGTAGATCTCGGCACACAGCTCCGAGGCGATGGCGGCGCAGTTCATACGGTCGCCGGAAGCCACGGCCTTGGCTGCACCGGCGGTGTCGTAAGTGGGCACCATCCTGATGTTTTTCAACTTCAGGTACGCCTTGCACTGCTTGAGCGCGTGGGGGTGGGAAAGGGCGTCCTTGATGCTTTCGAGCCGAGCGCCCTTTTTGGCCAGCAGGGTGTGCCGGATGGGCAGATAGACCTCGGCGATGACTAGCACATCGTTGGCAAAGAGAAGATCGTAGTTCTCCACGACGGTGCCGGCAATGGTATTCTCCACGGGGATGAATCCGTAGGTTACCGCCCCGCTGTTCACCAGATCAAACACATCGTCGAAGGATTCGCAGCCGACCGTCTCGACCGTTTTGCCAAAATGGTCGTGGAGGGCCATCTCGCTGTAGGCGCCCCGTATTCCCTGAAATGCGACTTTCATCAGCCGAGCCTTTCGTGTATGTCGGTCATGGCGCTGATAAACGCCTTGCGTTTTTGTTTGGCATAGGGGTTGTAGGTGTGCATGTCCTCGAACAGCTGCCAGGTGTCGTGGCGGACTACCCCCAGGATGTGCATGAGCCGCTTGTAGCCTGTTCCTGTGCCGTGGCCTCGATGACCACCAGCCCCTGGCCTTCCAGCCACGTTCTGATTTTCTCATATTGACCGCTGTCGATGCGTTCGGGGCAAAGCACGATTTTTCGGCCTTTCAAAGAATCGGCGGCACTGTCCGGCCCGAACATGGGATGGGTGGGAAGAATGGACACGGTCTCCGGAAGTATTTCCCGCATCCACTGCACCGGGTAGACTTTCACCGAACACACATCTACCACCAGGCTGTCTTCTATCAGCAGCGGCGCCACCTGGCGCAGGGTTTCTCTCATGGCGGAGATGGGCATGCACAGGATCACGATTTTTTGGCCGCAGGCCGTTTCAAATGAGACGGGCCGGGCGCCGCAGACGTTGATTTCTTCCTCCTTATCGCTGCGGGTATAGACGACTACGGAGAAGTCTTTGGAAAGGTACCGGGCGGCAAGCTCACCGAAGCGCCCGAAGCCGATAATACCGATACTGCTCATAGCGCCCCCCGAATTCTCTTGAATGCATCCAGCAATTGATCTTCGGGCGCGGCGAAACAGATGCGCACATGGCCGTCCATGCCGAAATCCTCACCGGGAACGACGGCGACTTCGGTCTTTTCCAGGATCCGGGCGGCGAAATCCCCCGAAGTTTCCCCCCTGTTAAGATGGCCGGAAACGTCGGGAAAGAGGTAAAAGGCTCCCTGGGGACGGATGCAGGGGAAGAGGCCGGAGACGTGTTCAAAGGCCAGGTCCCGTTTTCTTTGAAGGTCGGCCCGGCGCTGGATCAGCAGGCCATCATCCATTTCCAGGGCAGCCAGGGCACCGTGCTGGACAAAGGTGCATACGTTGCCGGTCAGGTGGCTCTGAAGCCGGACCATGGCCGCGGCCACGTCTACCGGGGCAACGGCATAACCCACGCGGAACCCGGTCATGGCATAGTGCTTCGAAAAGCTGCGAGTGACGATGAGCCGGTCCCGCACCGCCTCCAGGTCGAAAAGGGAGGTGCAGTGCCGATTGTCGTAGACGAAGAAGTCATAGGCCTCGTCGGAGACCAGAAACAGGTTGTGGTCCATGGCCAGACGGGCGATTCGCGCCAGATCCTGCCGGGGATAGACGGCACCGGTGGGGTTGTTGGGAGAGTTGATGAGAATGGCCCTTGTGCTGTCGGTGACGGCGGCCGTGATGGCATCGACGTTCAACTGGTGGTCTTTGGTATGAACGAACACCGGCTCGCCGCCGGCCAGCTTCACCTGCTCGGCAAAGCTCACCCAGCAGGGCAAGGGAATGATCACTTCGTCCCCGGGATCGCAGATAGTCTGAAAAATGGCGTAAAGCGCCTGCTTGGAGCCGTTGAAGACGACAATGTTTTCGGGTCTGCAGCCGTCGAACCGGCCGGCCAGTGCGGCTCTAAGATCACTCAGCCCCGCCATGTCGCTATATCGGGTCTCCTGCCGGTCCAGGGCCCGTTTGGTAGCGTCGATCACCGGTGCCGGCGTATCGTACGCCGGCTCGCCGATGGCCAGGCTGATCACCGGCCGCCCCTGCCGTTTCAAGTCTTCCAGCAACGGAATGAATCGTGCGGTTTTCGATCCCTCAACAGTTTGAATTCGATTGGCCAGTTTCAAGATACTAATCCCTTAAATTCCTGAATCCCATAATTGCTTTCTGCCGCATCGCAAAATCCCCCAGCACCAGCGCCGCCATGGCCTCCACAATGGGTACGGCCCGGGGCACCACGCAGGGATCATGACGGCCCTTGGCCTCCAGGGTCACCGGCTTGCCGTCGAAATCCACCGTCTCCTGGGCAAGGCCGATGGTGGCCGGCGGCTTGAACGCCACCCGGAAAACGATGGGCTCGCCGTTGGAAATGCCCCCCTGGATGCCGCCGCTGTTGTTGGTGGCGGTCCCCAGGCGGCCGTCGGCAGCCACGAAGGGGTCGTTGTGGACCGATCCTTTGAGCCGGGTGCCGGAAAATCCCGAGCCGCTTTCAAACCCCTTGGTGGCGGGAATGGAGAGCATGGCCTGGGCCAATTTGGCTTCCATCTTGTCGAATACCGGCTCCCCCCAGCCGGCGGGCACATTGCGGCACACATCGGACCAGATTGCCGTCCACCGTCTGCCGGGTGATGGTCCGTTCGTCCACCCCCGCTGCCGCGATATCGGCGACGGCGCTGACCCAGGCAACGATCTCCACCCCATAGGCTTCCTTCAGCATCTTTTCCGCCACCGCACCGGCGGCTACCCGGCCGATGGTCTCCCGGGCGCTGGAGCGCCCGCCCCCGGACGATGCGCGCACACCGTACTTCATCTGGTAGGTGAAGTCCGCATGGGAAGGCCGTGGAATTTGGCTCATCTGGCGATAGTCGCCGGGTCGCTGATCCTTGTTGGGCACAAAGAGGCCGATGGGCGTTCCCAGGGTGACACCCTTTTCCACACCGGAGAAGATGGTCACCTGATCCGCCTCCTGTCGGTCGGTGGTGAGTTTGCTCTGGCCCGGCCGGCGACGATCCAGCTGCGGCTGGATGTCCGCCTCGGAAAGCTTCATGCCAGGCGGGCATCCGTCGATAACAGCACCCACTCCCTTGCAGTGGGATTCGCCGAAGGTGGAGACTTTCAAAAGCGTTCCGAAGGTACTGGACATGATGTTTATCCTTTATTCCCCAAGCTCAGTTTGGGCATTCGATATTTTTCTTGTAGATTCTTCTCCAGATTAGTTCTTAAAAGGGGTTCGATGATTCAGGGATTCAAGGGTTCAAATGTTTTTAAGACACCCTCAGCGCTCCAGTTTTTCTATGATCCGGTCGCAAATGGCCGCAATCTTCTCCTGGTTCGTATCTATCGCAAAATTCGCCGCCTTTTCGTAAAACGGTCTTCTTTCCGATAGCAACGATGTGATCTCTCCGGTCAGTGACGGCCGGTTGCCGGCAGTGGCATCATCGTCGAGCATCCGTTCTGCGATAATCTTCTCACTGGCCGTGAGCCAGACGACCGTTCCCGACTTTTTCATGGCGGAAATATTGCGGTCATCGAGGATAATACCCCCTCCGGTGGCCACCACCTGGCGGTCACCAGCAGACACCGATGCCAGAGCCTGCCGCTCCTGCTCCCGGAAGAACGGCCAGCCGTTCTCATCAACCATCCGGGCAATGCTGGTTCCGGTTGTTTCGACGATCATCCGGTCCGTGTCCATGAAGGGCCATCCGAGCCGTTGGGCCAGGGCCTTCCCCACGGTGGTCTTTCCCGTGCAGCGGTATCCGATAAGAAACAGGTTCATATTGTTCGTCAGCCTGCGTAAAGGGTTTCCCACGCCTCCCAGAAGGTGGGAAAGGATTTCTCCACGCAGTGCTCCTCCAGAATTTTCACCCGGGGGACCACAAGGCCCGCCATGGCAAAGCTCATGGCGATGCGGTGGTCGTCGTAGGTCTGGATGTCTGCACCATGAAGGGTTCCGCCAGTCACCAGGAGCCGGTCATCTTCTGCGTAGGCAACAATGCCCATCTTCTTCAGTTCGGCGCAGGTGGACGCCAGCCGGTCGCTCTCCTTGGCCTTGAGATGGGAAACGTTTTCGATGACCGTGGTGCCGTCGGCAAAGGCCGCCACCACCGCCAGGGTGGGCACCATATCGGGCATGTCAGCCATGTCCACCGTTACGGCCCGCAGGTCGCCTCCTGTCACCGTGATCCCTTCCGGACCATGTTCCACGCGGCAGCCCATCTCTCCGAAGACCCGAGCCAGGCCGACATCTCCCTGACTGGAATCGACCGACACCCCTTTGACGGTGACGCTGCCGCCGGTGATGGCGGCCGCCCCCCAGAAATATCCGGCCTGGGAGGCATCCGGCTCCACCGTGTAGTCGCCGGCCCGGTAGGTCTGGCTCCCGGCCACGTCAAACCGGGTGTATCGGTCCCGCTGCACCCGGATGCCGAACCGCTCTAAAATATCCACGGTCATGTCCACGTAAGGCCGGGACACCGGCCCGTGGGAGACCGTGATGGACATGCCCTTTTGGGTGCACGGGGCCATAAGCAGCAGGGATGAGAGAAACTGGCTGCTCACACTGCAGTTGATGGCCACCGAACCGCCCGCTGCCTGCCCACCCGGTATCTCCACCGGCGGGCAGCCATTGCCGTCTACCGCCCGCGCGCCGATACCCAGCCGGTTCAGCGCCTCCAGCAGGTGGGCAATGGGCCGGTGGTACATGCGCGGCGTACCGGTAAGCATATAGGCCCCTTCCCCCAGCGCTGCCACACCGGCCAGCAACCGCATGGACGTGCCGGAGTTGGCCAGGTAGATGGATTCACGGCAGAGCTTGAACCGGCCGTTCAGGCCGTGAATCTCGATGGTCTGTTCACGGTCGGCAACAACCGTGCCCATTTTCTCTAACGCAGCGAGGGTCAGCAGGGTGTCCTGGCTGCGCAGCGGGTTGCGCACCGTGCAGGGGCCGTCAGAGAGGGCCGCCGCAATGAGGGTCCGGTGCGTGTAGCTCTTGGATCCCGGCACACTGACCTGACAGCGGCCGATGCGATGGGGTTTGATTTCAATCATGGCGGTCGTTTTCCTTCTCTACTGCTTTTGTCTCAAAGCATCGAGAATCATTTTTTTCATCAGCTGAACTGGTGCCTTTTTCCCGGTCCACCGCTCGAACTGGATGGCGCCCTGGTGAACAAACATGGCCACGCCGTCCACCACCGTGCAGCCGGCATCCCGGGCCGCCCTGATCAGCCTGGTTTCCAGCGGATTATACACAATGTCCATCACCGTCATGGCCGGCCGCAGGCAGGCGTGGGAAACGGGCATCTGATCCGTTTTCGGGGTCATACCCACGGAGGTGGTGTTGATCAGGATGTCGAAGCCGCCCCCGGAGAAATCGGCAAGCGGGCAGAAATCGCTCTCAAGTTCCGTGGCCAGCTGACACCCCTTGTCTTCGCTGCGGTTAACGATGGTCAACCGCCCGCCATGGGTGACCACCCCATGGGCGAGTGCCCGGGCCGCACCGCCGGCGCCAATCACCGCCACACGCCTGCGGGCAACAGGGGTTTTTTCCAGCAGGGCGGCCATGGCGCCGGGACTGTCCGAATTGAAGCCGGAGAGTCGGCCGTCCTCGTTGACAATGGTGTTGACGGCACCGATCTGCCGGGCCATGGAATCCACGTGGTCCAGAAGATCCATGATCGCCACCTTGTGGGGAATGGTCACGCTGCAGCCGCGGATGTTCAGGATCCGGATACCGGCAACGGCTCCCGGCAGGTCAGTGACGTGAAAGGCCACGTACACGCCGTTGTAACCCGACTGGCGAAATGCCGCATTGTGCATGACCGGGCTGAGGCTGTGGGAGACCGGGTCCCCTATCACCCCATACAGCCGGGTGTTGGAATCGACGGTCAGGATAGCGGCTCGTGCTGCCATGGTTTATACCCCCACACCGACCAGGGGATAGGACCCCAGGTTTTTCAGATACAATGTATGGGGCTGGATCAGTTCGATGGCCTTCTGGATGCTGCTGTCTTCCAGATGACCCTCCAGGTCGACGAAAAAGAAATGGCTCCAGCTTTCGTGCCGCGTGGGACGGGACTCGATCTTGACCAGGTTGATGCCGGCATCGGTAATGGGTGCCAGGGCGCCGGCCAGGGCGCCGGGCACATGGGCCAGGGCAAACATCAGCGACGTCTTATCCTTGCCTGACGGGCGCACCTTCTCTTTGCCGATCACCAGAAACCGCGTGGGCGGGCGGGAAAAATCCTCGATCTTGGAGGCTGCCGCTTCCAGCCCGAAGATGGCCGCCGCGCCGCCGCCGGCAATGGCCGCGACCCCCTTTTCCTTTACCGCCCGATCCACGGCAAAGGCGCTGGAGCTGCACTCTTTCAATTCCGCTTCAGGAAGATACTGGTTGAGCCAGGTGCGGCACTGGTTCAGGGCCTGGGAGTGGGCGTAGACCGTCTTGACCGCGCCGAGGCTGATTTCCTGGGCCAGCAGATCGTAGGAGACCTGCTGGTAACGCTCGGTGCAGATGCACAGGTCCGATTCGAAAAAAAGATCCAGGGTGTGTCGCACCGATCCTTCCACGGAGTTTTCCACCGGCACCACCCCGTAGTCGCAGGCGCCCTTTTCCACCTCGCTGAAAATTTCCCGGATGCTGGGCTGGGGCACGTAGGTGACGGAGTAGCCGAAGTGGCTCGTGGCCGCCAGATGGGTGAAGGTGGCCTCGGGACCGAGGTAGGCCACCCGCTGGGAGGCCTGGATGGCACGCGCGGCAGCGATGATGTCGATGAAGATCTGTCCACCACCCGGTTGCCGCTGCCCTTTTTCAGCTCCCCGATCCGTTTGGCCAGGTTGAGCCGCCGGTTGATCAGCTCCAGGATGGTATCGTCGATGCTGTCGATCTGCCGGCGGATATCGCAGATGTCGGTGGCCATCGTGCAGGCAGGTGTGTTCGCACTGTCTTCCATGGTGGTCGCGGTCTCTTTCTTTGCTGATCGTCTATGGGCGTATTGTCCAAAAACAGAGGGCCGGGGAGATCTTCTCCACGGCCCGGATACAACAAAGCCGCGGGTTTTTGGTCTGCCCACGGCTTCGTTTGTCTGTTTGGATTCTCAGGACATTCAGCGCGTGCCGGGCAGACCCTTGCTAAAAAAGTAATAAAAGTAAAAATATCTGCCGGTGTAAAAGCGGAGCATCGAGTCCATTCCTTTCAAGCGCTAACGTCTTGAAAAAAATACAAGGTCGCTTTTCCCCTGTCAAGCTTTTTCCGCGGTCTTTAAAAATCCATGTTCGTATCCAGCCCTCGCTGCAATCCGTTCAAGACAGAAACCTTGCGGATGGCCAGCAGGGTACGTGCATACGCATTCGCCAACGTCGACTATTGGAATCCGGTCATTTACCGGCAATTTCTATTTTCTCCTTCAACTTGGCATCAAATTTTGTCTTGTCGATGACAAAGCGTTCGTGCTTTCCACGGGCAATAAGATCTGCTCCATCGTGGGCCTCGATTTCAAAAACCAGACGGCGCCGGTCCACTTCCAGCAGTCTCACCTTGGTCGTTACTTCAAATCCGGGGGGTGTTGCCGCAGTGTGGTTCACATCGATGTGGGTCCCCACCGTCTGCTCTTCGGGCCAGTTCAGGTGAGGCTTCACCGCCTGAATGCAGGCCCATTCAAACAACCCCACCATGAAGCCGGTGGCAAAGACATTCGGCATCACCTGGAATTCACTTGCTTCGGGGTAGAGCGCCGGTACGGTTTTAGCGCCGGTGACGCGATAGCGAAATTCATGCTCGATTCCAGGCACCAATGATTTTTTCATAACTCCCCCTTATTGAAAATGATCGTTGTCGGGCAGTAGAATGGTGAAAAACCGATGTCAGCCAAATGATTGCCCAGCCAAAAAATGGCGGCCCTTGATGTCAACAAGGAAAAATGTGAGAACAGAATTCCGAATTGGGGAATTTTGGGATTGGGGGATTGCCGGATCAGGCAGATTCAACCGATTTGATTTCGGGAATCTGCTGCTTCAGCACCCGCTCGATGCCGTTTTTTAGGGTCATCTGGGACATGGGGCAGCCGGCACAGGCCCCCTGGAGCCGAACCTTGACGATGCCGTTCTCCACACTGATCAACTCCACGTCACCGCCGTCCGCCTGGAGCATGGGCCGGATCTTGTTGAGGGCTGCTTCTACTTTTTCTTTCATTTCATGTCCCCTTTCTAAATCGATATCACTGAAAATCAGCTGTCTGTTCTCTGACGCTTACTATAAAACGCCTTTTTAAAATGGTCAAACCTTCCGGCCAGAATCGCTTCGCGCATGGCTTTGACCAGATTCACGTAGTAGTGAATGTTGTGGATGGTGTTGAGCCGGTATGCCAGGATTTCTCGTGCCGTATAAAGATGTCGGAGGTAGGCCAGGCTGTAATGACGGCAGGTGTAGCAGTCGCAGGACGGATCCACCGGTCCCTCGTCTTCACGAAAACGTGCGTTGCAGATGTTGATCGTACCCCGCTCGGTAAACATCTGCCCGTTTCGGGCGTTTCGCGTGGGCATGACGCAGTCGAACATGTCGGCCCCCAGGCCCACCAGTTCCACCAAATCTTCGGGGGTGCCCACCCCCATGATATACCGGGGCCGATCCGCGGGCAGCAATGGCAGGGTGTGGGCCACCATTTCCATCATCAGTTCCTTGGGCTCCCCAACACTTAGGCCGCCGACGGCAAATCCGGGAAAGCCGATTTTTGCAATCTCTTCGGCGGACCGTGACCGCAAGTCCGGAAACATCCCTCCCTGGACGATGCCGAACAGGCTGTTCCGCTGGTCCGTCTGCTCCTGCCAGAACGCTTTGCAGCGTTTTGCCCAGCGGGTGGTCAACGCCAGGGCTGCCGTGGCCTGCTCGTGGGTGGCCGGATGCTCCAGGCACTGATCCAAACACATGATGATGTCCGAATTGAGGCAGATCTGCACCTCGATGGATTTTTCCGGCGACAGCATGTGCCGGGAACCGTCGATGTGGGACTGGAAGGCGTAGCCCTCCTCGGTGAGCTTTCGCAGTTTGGCCAGGGAAAACACCTGGAAACCGCCGCTGTCGGTAAGGATGGGCCGATCCCAGTGCATGAACCGGTGCAGACCGGCAAACCGGCCGACGATGTCACACCCGGGCCGCAGGTAAAGGTGATAGGTATTGCCCAGAATAATCTGGGTACCGGCCGCCTTCAGCTCTTCCGGGCTCAGGGCCTTGACCGTGGCCTGGGTGCCCACCGGCATGAAGACGGGGGTCTCAATATGCCCGTGATCGGTCTTTAGGGTTCCTGCACGGGCCGATGTGGCGTCACATTTTTTTTGGAGTTTAAAAAGTCCCATAGTGTTAAGAATTTAGTGTTAAGTGTTAAGCGAAGGATGATAGCCGATTTATTGTTGTTGCGACTTGATCAGCCCATGCAGCATATTGGATATCTCTTTTAGCTCCGAAATCAATTCTGAAGCTCTTGCTTCAGGTAGAATGGTTCCTAATTTTGTAGAAATATATACTCTTATTCAATAAACATCGCATCCCCATAACTGAAAAACCGGTATTTTTCTTCCACAGCCGCTTTGTATGTATCCAAAATGATTTCCCTGCCGGCAAAGGCCGATACCAGCATGAGCAGGGTGGAGCGGGGCAGATGAAAGTTGGTGATCATGGCGTCGACGGTCTTAAAGGTGTATCCGGGATAGATGAACAGATCGCACCGGCCGCTTCCCGGGTTGATGACACCGTCTGGCCCGGTGGCATACTCTAAAGTACGCATGCTGGTGGTCCCCACGGCCAATAGCCGGCGGCCTTCGGTTTTGGCCTGGTTGACAATTTGGGCGGTATTTTCCGGAATGGAAAACCACTCTTCGTGCATCCGGTGGTCGCGGATATCGTCCACGCGCACCGGCACGAAGGTGCCGTAGCCCACGTGAAGGGTAACGGCTGTCACGGTGACGCCTTTTTCACGGATGCGCGATAGAATCGCATCGGTAAAGTGCAGACCGGCGGTAGGGGCGGCAATGGCACCCTGCTTTCGGGCATAAACCGTCTGATAGCGCATCCGGTCCGATTCATCCGGCTCCGTATCATTCCTTTTGATATACGGCGGCAATGGCATCCGCCCGATCCGGTGGAGCAGCCCGTCGAAGGATTCCGGGGCCGAAAATTTTACCGTATAGATCCCGTCGGAGAAATCCAGAACCTCGGCAACGAGCCCCTGGTCAAAAAAGATCCGTGTGCCGGCCCCGGCCTGTTTGGATGCCTTGACCAGGCAATGGTAGATCCGTTTGCGGTCATCTTGGGCGCGGGCATCCGTTTCACCATAGTCGAGGACCAAAAGTTCGGCTTTGCCGCCGGTTTCTTTCCGCCCATGGAGCCGTCCTGGAATGACCCGTGTGTCATTGACCACCAGGACGTCCGAGGGACGCAGCAGATTGAGGATATCATGGAACTGCCGGTGTGACACCGCGCCGTCATCCCGTCTCAGGTGCAGCAGCCGGGATCCGTCCCGGTTCGGGGCCGGGATTTGGGCGATGAGTGCCTCCGGCAGATGGTAATGGTAATCGTCGAGTGTGTACATTTTTTACGGCCAGCCGACGCGGCCATTTCCTTTCCAGGGTTCAAGTGAAAGGTGCTCCAGTTCGACACCCTGAACCCAGAGATTCAAATTTTTCGGGTTCCGGCACTATACGCACCTTCGGATTCGGGTTCAAGCCTTGACGACTTCGTAAATGAATACAATTCATTTAATTTTTCTTGACAGAGGATTGACGCGCATTCTAACTTGGCGAACCATAACATTGTTACGCCTCCGAATAAAAGTAGCGTTCAGAAAAGGAAATTAACACTTAAATTACAAATAAATAAAATATAAACATCATTATTACAAAGGGTTGCTTCAGAATTTCACTAATCTTGAAAAAACTATTTTTTGTAATAATTTCAAAAAAATTAATGCAGTCAGTCTTCTGACTGCCTCAAAAAATCGGATTAACCATAACAATGTTCGCACCCCTCAAACCCGATGTATACCAGCGGCTGGAACGGGCCGTCCTGGATATTTTTTCCCATTCCGACTTTCACAAGGCCAATATCCGCGACGTGGCCAACCGGGCGGGGGTGAGCTTTTCTACCATTTATAAGCACTACGGATCCAAGGAGCGACTAAAAGATGCGCAAGGTGCTCTGGCTTCAGCTGGATTACTACGAACGCAACCCGGGGCTGGCCAGAATCATCTTCATGACCCTGCCCATGAAAACCTGGATGGCCGATGAAACCTTCAAACAGAAAAAGATGATCAACCTCTACCTGGAGGTCATGCGAAACGGCCAGAAGGAGGGCCACCTGAATCCCCATGTGCGTGCCGGCGTGCTGCTTGATTTCATGCTGGGAACCGTTCAGCGGGCCTTTACCATGTGGATTTTCAGAGGCCAGCAGGGTCGGCTGACGGATCAGGCAAACATGCTTTTCGAAATGGTCTGGCGCGCCATCGCCAATCCCGATGGGAAAGGGAACTAAGACTTATGGATATCGATTAATCGTTTTAACAAAGGAGCACACCATGTCAGAACATCCCGATTTGCAAAAATGGAAGGATTTGGCCACCAAGCAGCTCAGGGGAAAACCCCTGGAGAAGTTGGAATGGGAGACCCCCGAGGGGATACGGGTCAACCCGTTGTACACCGCAGAAGACCTGGAGGGGATGCCCCATGTGAACACCCTGTCCGGTTTCGCCCCTTATGTCCGCGGCCCTATGGCCACCATGTATGCCGGGCGCCCCTGGACCATCCGCCAGTACGCCGGCTTTTCCACGGCCAAGGACTCCAACGCCTTTTACCGCCGCAACCTGGCCGGCGGCCAGAAGGGCCTTTCCGTGGCCTTTGACCTGGCCACCCATCGCGGCTACGATTCGGACCACCCCCGAGTGATGGGTGATGTGGGCAAGGCCGGCGTGGCCATCGATTCGGTGGCAGACATGAAAGTGCTCTTCGACCAGATCCCCCTGGATAAGATGAGTGTTTCCATGACCATGAACGGGGCGGTGCTGCCCATCATGGCCGGCTACATCGTGACTGCCGAAGAGCAGGGCGTCAAGCAGGAACAGCTCATCGGCACCATCCAGAACGATGTCTTGAAGGAGTACCTGACCCGAAACACCTACATCTATCCGCCCAAGCCCTCCATGCGCATCGTTTCGGACATCATCGCCCACTGCTCCAAAAACATGCCCAAGTTCAACACGGTGAGCATCAGCGGCTACCACATGATGGAGGCCGGGGCCAACAGCGTGCTTCAGACGGCATTCACGCTGGCAGACGGGTTGGAGTATGTCCGGGCAGCCATCGCCGCCGGGCTGGACATCGACGATTTTGCCCCGCGGCTCAGCTTTTTCTTCGGCGTGGGCATGAACTTTTTCATGGAGATCGCCATGCTGCGGGCGGCCCGCTACCTGTGGCACGACCTGCTAAAGCCCTTCAATCCGAAAAACCCAAAGTCCTCCATGCTGCGGACCCACGTGCAGACCTCGGGCTGGAGCCTCACTGCGCAGGATCCCTACAACAACATTATCCGCACTACCTTAGAGTGCATGTCGGCCGTTTTGGGCGGCACCCAGTCGCTTCACACCAACTCCTTTGACGAAGCCGTGGGTCTTCCCACGGACTTTTCCGCCCGCATCGCCCGCAACACCCAGATCATCATCCAGGAAGAGTCCCAGGTATGCCACGTGGTGGACCCGCTGGGCGGCTCCTACTACATCGAATCCCTCACCGACGGCATCATCAAACAAGCCCGCAAGATCATCGACGAGGTGGAGGAACTGGGCGGCATGGCCAAGGCCATCGAGACCGGCATGCCCAAGCTGCGCATCGAAGAGTCGGCGGCCCGCAAACAGGCCCGCATCGACCAGGGGCTGGATGTCATTGTCGGCGTCAACAAATACAAGATCGAAGAAGATACCCCCATGGACGTACTGGAAGTCTCGGAGCAGGTGCGCGACGACCAGGTCCGGATGATCAACAAGCTTAAGGCCGAACGTGACGATGCGGCCGTGCGCAGCGCCCTCAACGGCGTCATCCAGGCCGCCGAAAACGGCGGTAACCTGCTGGCCGCCAGCATCGAAGCCGTCCGCGCCCGGGCCACCGTGGGCGAGGTGTCCGACGCCATGGAAAAGGTGTTTGGCCGGTTCGTGGCCACCACCCAGTGCATCTCAGGTGTTTACGCCTCCGAATATTCGGACAGCGCCGTCATCGACGCCATTCGCAAGCGCACCACCGATTTCATGGAAAAAGAGGGGCGGCGCCCCCGCATTCTGCTCACCAAGATGGGCCAGGACGGCCACGACCGGGGCATCAAGGTAGTGGCCACCGCCTTTGCCGATCTGGGCTTTGATGTGGACATCAGCCCCATGTTCCAGACGCCGGAGGAGGCGGCTAAAATGGCCGTGGAAAACGATGTCCACCTGGTGGGCGCCTCCAGCCTGGCCGCTGGCCACAAGGCCCTGGTGCCCCAGCTCATCAAGGCGCTGAAGGAAGCCGGCAGCGACGAGATCATGGTGATTGTCGGCGGCGTCATTCCGCCTGGCGATTACGACTTTTTATACCAGGCCGGTGCCGTGGGCGTCTTTGGCCCGGGAACGTCCATCACCGATTCGGCCAACAAGGTACTCAACGCCCTGGACGGCCGGAAATCATAACGGAAGCTGTTTCTCCAATGGGTGAAAAAGACCCCGAATTTTATATCGACGGCGTCCGATCCGGCAACCGCCGCATCCTGGCCAAGACCATCACCCTGATCGAAAGTGTGCACCCGGCCCATCGGCAACTGGGGCGTACCGTTGTGGACCGGCTTCTTCCGGAAACGGGAAAGGCCGTCCGCCTCGGCATCACCGGTGTTCCCGGTGTCGGCAAGAGCACCTTCATCGAAAGCTTCGGCATGATGCTGGTGGAAAAGGGCCATCAGGTGGCGGTGCTGGCCGTAGACCCCAGCAGCACCCGTAGCGGCGGCAGCATCATGGCGGACAAAACCCGCATGGAACGGCTCTCCGTTGCGCCGGATGTTTTTATCCGCCCGTCGCCCTCCGGCGGCACCCTGGGCGGCGTGGCCCGAATGACCCGGGAGACACTGCTGGTGTGCGAAGCCGCCGGGTTCGATGTGGTGATTGTGGAAACGGTAGGGGTGGGGCAGTCGGAAACCACCGTGGCCTCCATGGTGGATTTCTTCCTGGTCCTCATGCTGGCCGGTGCCGGAGACGAGCTTCAGGGCATTAAGAAGGGGGTGCTGGAGCTGGCCGACGCGGTGGCCATCAACAAGGCCGACGGCGACAACGTGGAAAAGGCGGAAAAGGCCCGACGTTCATACGAGATAGCCCTTCATCTGCTCAACCCGGCAACCCCCACCTGGTCGCCGCCGGTGCTCTCCTGCAGCGCCCTGACCCTTGCCGGGGTGGAAGGCGTTGGCCTGGATGTGGTCCCGTATCGAGGACGGGCTCAAGGAGCGGTTCTTCAGTAACCATACGATCCGAGCCCGGTTACGGGATGTCGAAGCATCCGTGGAACGGGGAGAACTCTCCCCCACCGTGGGTGCTGAAACGCTTCTTTTTTTGCTTGACAACGCCCGCTGAGTCTATAAAAATTAAAGTTTATTTTCAGGCATGAATTCCATGTTGGAAACATAGCTCAACAATTTGTTATTTCTAATTATATTTAATTTGTGGGCGGCTGACGGATTTCTTTTACCATTGCCCGGCAGCTAGTCAAGCAGTTCTGCACTTCAGGTGAAAGGAAAGTAACATGGGTATTGTGAAGGAGAAAATCGAGGATCTCAAGACGCGCGAAACTCGCATTCTTGAGATGGGCGGAGAGAAACTGGTCGCCAAGCACAAGGGAAAAGGCAAGCTGACCGCCCGCGAACGGCTGGCAAAGCTGTTCGACAAGCAAACCTTTCGGGAGATCGACATGTTCGTCCGGCACCGGTGCGTGAATTTCGGCATGGAGGATGTCGAGATTCCCTCCGACGGCATCATTACCGGGCACGGCCTGGTGGACGGCCGGCCGGTGTTCGCCTTTGCCCAGGATTTTACCTCCCGGGCGGGAAGCCTCGGTGAGATGCAGGCCAAAAAGATGTGCAAGGTCATGGACATGGCCGTAAAAGCCGGTGTCCCCTTCGTCGGTATCAACGATTCGGGCGGTGCCCGCATCCAGGAGGGTGTGGACGCCCTGTCCGGCTACGGCCAGATCTTTTTCCGCAACTCGGTGGCCTCGGGCGTGATCCCCCAGATTTCGGCCATCATGGGTCCCACGGCCGGCGGGGCGGTCTATTCACCGGCCATGACCGATTTTATCTTCATGGTCAAAAACCACAATGAAAAGAGCGGCGTGGCCCAGTTTGCCTGCGAGAGTGACGAGGACGCCATCGATCAGATCAAACGCCTGCTCGCCTACCTGCCGGCCAATAATATGGAAGAGCCACCGGTGGTGGATACCGGCGACGACCCCACGCGTACGGATAAAAAACTCAATACCATCATCCCGGACAGCCCCAGCCAATCCTACGACATGCGGGATGTGATCAGTTTAATCGTAGACAACCAAGAGTTCTTCGAGCCCCACCAGCACTTTGCCACCAATATCCTGACGGCCTTTGCCCGGCTGGGCGGCCGCCCCATCGGCATCATCGCCAACCAGCCCATGGTCATGGCCGGCTGTCTGGACATCAATGCATCGGACAAGGCCACCCGGTTCATCCGCTTTTGCGATGCCTTCAACATTCCGCTGCTCACCATCGCCGATGTGCCCGGCTACCTGCCCGGCAGCCATCAGGAGTGGGGCGGCATCATCCGGCACGGCGCCAAACTGCTCTGGTGCTACAGTGAGGCCACGGTGCCCAAACTGCTGCTGGTGACCCGCAAGGACTACGGCGGATCTTATCTGGCCATGTGCTCCAAGGACCTGGGGGCTGACTTTGCCTTTGCCTGGCCCACCGCCGAGATCGCCGTCATGGGCGCTGCCGGTGCCGCCAACATCATTCACCGCAAAGAGATCAAGGGCGCCGACGATCCCAAGGCCAAACGGGAGGAGAAGATCGCCGAATACAACGACCTGTTCTCCAATCCTTACTGCGCCGCCCAGCGGGGCTACATCGATGCAGTCATCGAGCCGGCTCAAACCCGGCCGCGGCTCATCGACGCCCTCGAGGTCATGTGCAGCAAGCGGGAACTGCGGCCGCCGAAAAAGCACGGCAACATCCCCATGTAGCGGCCTGTATAAAGCTAACCGAACCCCAAAAAGGTGTAATTCATGGAAGCAAATGAAAAAAGAGTGGCCGCCGCCCTTGCCGCGGTCATGACCTATATCCAGACCGAGGAGGAGGCGCTGGTCATGCCGCGGCCCGAAAAGCCGCAGCCCCGCCGCTTTGACCAGGGCAACCTGTGGGCCCTTTCCAGCAGGCAGGGCATGATGCAGATGCGCAACCTCATGCAGATGAAAACCTTTAACCGCCTCCGCTAGTGCCGGAACGGACAGCGGGAGCCGAACGAGTTATTCAACATCCAATTTTTTAAGAGGAGACCCATAAAATGAGTGACCACGATCAAGTCAAAATGACCAGCATGAACTACGACACCAACCGGCCCAAGGCGGAAAATCCGGTGAAGATCATGGATCTGAGCCTTCGCGACGGCCACCAGAGCCTGTTTGCCACCCGCGGGCGCACCGAGGACATGATCCCGGTGGCCGAACTGATGGACCAGGTGGGCTTCTGGGCCGTTGAGACCTGGGGCGGCGCCACCTTCGACACCATGCACCGCTTCCTCAATGAAGATCCCTGGGAACGGATCCGCACCCTGAAGCGCTACTTCAAAAAGACCCCCTTCTCCATGCTGCTGCGGGCCCAGAACCTGGTGGGCTACCGCAACTACGCCGATGACGTGGCCAACGCCTTCATGGACCGCGCCTGTGAAAACGGCATGGACATTTTCCGGACCTTCGACGCCCTGAACGACTACCGGAACTTTCAGACCGTCGTACCCAAGATCAAGGAGTACGGCAGGCACTTCCAGGGCTGCATCTGCTACTCCATGACACAGCCGCGCCTGGGCGGCGATGTATACGACCTGGACTACTACGTCAACAAGGGCAAGGACCTGGAGGCCATGGGCGCCGACAGCATCTGCATCAAAGACATGGCCGGCCTCATCGCTCCCTACGACGCCTACAACATCGTCAGCGCCTTGAAGGCCGCCGTCAAACCGCCCATCCACCTGCACAGCCACTTCACCTCGGGCATGTCGTCCATGAGCCACCTCAAGGCCATCGAGGCAGGCGTTGACATCATCGACACCTGTATGTCCCCTTACGCTTACCGCACCTCCCATCCGGCTATCGAACCTTTGGTCATGACCCTGCTGGGCACCAATCGCGACACCGGCTTCGATATCCGGCTGCTGGCCCAGATCAACGAAATCTTCGAAAAAGAGGTCATGCCCAAGTACAAGCACCTGCTGGACGACTCCAAGATGTCCATCATCGACATCAACGTACTTTTGCACCAGACCCCGGGGGGCATGCTCTCCAACCTGGTGAACCAGCTGCGGGACATGGATGCGCTGGACAAGATCGACGAGGTATACAAGGAGCTGCCCAAAGTCCGCAAAGACCTGGGTCAGATTCCCCTGGTGACCCCCACCAGCCAGATCGTGGGCATCCAGACGGTCAACAACGTGCTCTTCGACACCCCCGAAGAGCGCTACAAGATGATCACCGGCCAGGTCAAGGACCTGTGCTACGGCCTGTATGGAAAGACAGCCGTGCCCATCGATCCCGAAGTTCAGAAAAAGGCCCTTACGGGCTACGACCGGGGCGAAGAACCCATCACCTGCCGGCCCGCCGAAGTGATCGAGCCGGAGATGGCCAAGGCCAAGGCCGACATCGGCGACCTGGCCGTGGATATGGACGACCTGGTGATCTACGCCCTCTACCCGGTCACCGGCAAGAAGTTCCTCCAGTGGAAGTACGGCAAGGAGGAGATCCCCGCATCGGTCAAACCCATCACCATGGAACAGGTGACTTCAACGTGTTCGTGGACAACGAGTACTTTGAAGTGGGCGTGGATGAAGTGGGCGGCAGCCCCATATTGCAATACGCCCAGCAGATTCAACTCTCCGGCGGCGTGCCGGCGGCCGCACCGGCCATGCCTGCGGCACCTGCCGCACCCGCTGCCGCCCCTGCCGCAGCTCCGGCCGCAGCACCCGAGAAGAAAGCCGAAGCCGCACCGGCCGCTGCCACATCCGGCACCCCCCTGCCTGCTCCCATGCCCGGCATGATCGTTAAATATGAGAAAAAAGAGGGTGATACGGTCAACGAAGGGGAGACGGTCGTGGTCCTGGAAGCCATGAAGATGGAAAACGCCCTGGCCGCGCCGGCCAGTGGCACCGTCAAGGCCATCAACTACGCCTCCGGTGACTCGGTGGCCAAGGGAGACGTCCTCTGCGTGATCGAATAACCGGTCCATCAACAGAAGAGCACAGAACACCAGCGAAAGGCTCTGTGCTCTTAATGTTTTCCCGTATCGATGCAGACAATCCTGATCAGGCCGAAAGGTCCCGGCGCCTGATTCGAAAAACCAAAAGGAGAGGCGGTATCATGAAGATCCATGAATACCAGGCAAAAGAGCTGTACCGGAAATACGGTGTTCCCGCACCCGAAGGTTCCGTGGCCTTCACCCCCGATGAAGCCAGGGCCGTGGCGGAAAAACTGGGCGGCTACCCCGTCGTGGTCAAGGCCCAGATCCACGCCGGGGGCCGCGGTAAAGGCGGCGGCGTGAAGCTGGCCAAATCCCTGGAAGAAGTGGGCACCCTGGCCGGTGAGATCATCGGCATGAACCTGGTGACCCACCAGACCGGCCCCCAGGGTCAAACCGTGCGCAAGGTGCTGGTGGAGCAAGGGCTCAACATCGCCAAGGAGCTTTACCTGAGCATTCTGCCCGACCGGGCCACGGCCACCAACGTGATCATGGCCAGCGAGGCCGGCGGCATGGACATCGAGGCCGTAGCCGCCGACACCCCGGAGAAGATCATCAAGGTCCACGTGGACCCGCTGCTCGGCATCCAGGGCTATCACTGCCGGCAGGTGGCCTTTGGACTCAACATCCCTGTGGCCGCCATGAAAGAGTTCACCAAGCTGCTGGCCAACCTTTACAAGCTGTTCGTTCAGACCGACTGCTCCCTGGTGGAGATCAACCCCCTGGTGCTCACCGCTGATGACCGTGTCATCGCCCTGGACGCCAAGGTGGATATCGACTCTAACGCCCTTTACCGCCACAAGGAGATCCTGGAATACCGGGACACCGATGAAGAGGATCCGCTGGAAGTGGAGGCCTCCGAGTACAACCTGAACTACATCAACCTGGGCGGCGGCGGCAAGTGCCGACGCCGAGATGGTGGAGAACGGGTTCCGCATCATCCTCAGCGACCCCAACGTCAAAGGCATCCTGATCAACATTTTCGGCGGCATCCTGCGCTGCGACGTGCTGGCCCAGGGCGTGGTGGAAGCGGCCAAGAAAGTGGGTCTGAAAGTACCCGTGGTGGTGCGCATGGAAGGCACCAACGTGGAAGCGGGCCGGCGCATCCTGGCCGAATCGGGCCTGAGCCTGATCACCGCCAAGAACCTGAAGGACGCGGCCCGGAAAATAGCGGAGATCGCCGCATAGTTTCGCCTTTCTGCTTCCTCGCCCTTATGGGGGAGAGGGAGCAGAAATATAATTAATAGCGGCAGAGTGAAGCATTTTTTTGAACGTCCAACATCGAACATCGAATGATGAACTCGCTTCGCTCCGCCAGTTTATAAAAATAGACAGAATACCTTATTCAAAATTCGACGTTGGACGTTGGATGTTCGACGTTCATAGCTTTTTCGCTTTGACGGCTACGTCCAATATATTAATTAGTGTCAATCCAGAAGAGGTAATATTATGAGCATATTTGTCGACAACAACACCAGGCTGCTTGTCCAGGGAATCACCGGTCGGGAAGGCCAGTTCCACACGCGCCAGTGCATCGAATACGGCACCAACGTGGTGGCCGGCGTCACGCCGGGCAAGGGCGGCCAGAAGATGGATGACGTGCCGGTCTTCAACTGTGTAGCAGAGGCCCGGGCCAAGGCCGGGGCCAACTGCGCCATGATTTTCGTGCCCCCGCCCTTTGCCGCCGATGCCATCATGGAAGCGGCCGACGCCGGCGTCGAGCTGATCGTGTGCATCACCGAGGGTATCCCGGTCATGGACATGATGAAGGTGAAAAACTACATCAAGAACAAGCCGGTGAGACTGATCGGCCCCAACTGCCCTGGCATCATCACCCCGGGCGAGTGCAAGGTGGGCATTATGCCCGGACCGACCCATAAGCCAGGGGGCCCCATTGGGGTGGTCTCCCGCTCCGGGACCCTGACCTATGAAGTCGTGCACCAGCTGACCCAACAAGGCATCGGCCAGACCACCTGCCTCGGCATCGGTGGCGACCCGGTCAACGGCACCAATTTCATCGACTGCCTGGAAGCCTTCCAGGCCGATGATGACACCACGGGTATCGTCATGGTGGGCGAGATCGGCGGGGACGCAGAGGAGAAGGCGGCCGCCTTCATCAAGGAGAATGTCACCAAACCGGTGGTAGGCTTTATCGCCGGCCTTACGGCACCTCCGGGACGCCGCATGGGTCACGCCGGCGCCATCGTCAGCGGCGGCAGCGGCACGGCCCAGGGAAAAATCGACGCCATGAAAGCCTGCGGCATTCACGTGTGCGAAAACCTGGGCACGCTGGGCGAGCTGTGCGCCTCAGTGTTCTAACTACCGGAGACGACATCTTTCACCCGCTTTCAAAGGCCTTGAACTCGGGTAAAATCTACCATTTCTGGGCGAACACTGACTTTTTTACAAAACTATATCGAACGGGCGGTTTTCGGACCGCCCGTTTGCAATTAGGCAGAATTGAAGTTTAAACGGCGGTTGAATTAATCACGACCTAATGGTACCAGACCATTTTCATCGCTTGGCGGTGAATAAATAGCTATATCGTTTTGTATAAATGACCGAGCCGAAGGCGAGACTCTTTTTCTGAATCCCGGCTTCTGGCTTCTGAATTATTTGGGTTCCTTTGCTGGTAGTATTAACTCAACCGCGTCTGACCTGCTCCAAAGGATCCGATTGCGTAGGATAAGACATGCATGAAATGGGCCTCGCCATGGAGATCGTGGATATCGCCAAGGCATCCATTCCCGAAGACATGAAAGGGGCAAAGGTCCAGCGGGTCAACCTTCAGGTGGGCAAGCTGTCGGCCATCGTGCCCGACAGCCTGCGGTTCTGCTTCGACCTGGTAGTCAAGGACACGCCTTTGGAAGGGGCTGAACTGGCCATCGAGGAGCTTCCCGTGGTGGCCCGGTGCAAGGATTGCCAGACCCAGTGGACAGTAACGGAACCGGTTTTTACCTGTAAGGCGTGCCAGAGCGGGGCCATCGACATTCTCTCCGGCCGCGAACTGGACATCAAGTCCATTGAAATCGAAGATGAGGATTAGCCATGTGGTTCATCACCAATCACACAACTAAACGCTATCACCACGACCATAAACATCACAGCCCCCACGATCACCACCACCACCATCACCATGATGATGTGGAGACCCGTAAATCGGGAACCCGAGAAATCAAGGTGGTCCGGCGGGTGCTGGATGCCAACGACATCATGGCGGAACGAATGCGGTCGGACTTTGCCGAAAAAAAGGTCTTCGTCCTCAACATGATGAGCTCGCCGGGCTCCGGAAAGACCACGACGCTGCAAAAGACCCTGGTCCGCATCATGCCGGACCTGCGCTGCGCGGTAATCGTGGGCGACATCTGCACCACCCACGATGCGGACCGCCTGGC
>JABZFO010000029.1 GCA_014237405.1 Desulfosarcina sp.
TTTCATCTGTCGCAATACGCTCATTAGTCGCGCCTTCCTACTAACCGCTCTCATTGACCCCTGCCATTCGACAGGCGGCACCGTTCGGGCCTTGGGCCGGGGTGAGTCCTCCCTGCCCCTGCAGGGCTCGTTTCCTCCGGCTTGATGTGCCCTCTGCTGACTCCCGCTACACGATAGGCGCCCCTTGTGGTTTGCTCACTCGGGTGATCTGCCGCCGTCACACCCTTGGGTTTTGTGTTCCTCTCCATGCGGAGTTCGGCTCATCGCCGTTCAGGATATGATCTTCCGACTATGCCGGGGATTTGGTAAGCCGGTTATCCCCTCACCGGCAATTTCATACGACAGAGATCCAAGATGCAGCGGGCCTCCCGGGGTGAACCGCGGCTACTTTCAGCGCACGATCGTCAGATATACGGGGCTCAACCATGTAACGGATAGAGGACTTTGTCCTGTGTTGCGGACTCGTCCCGATCTTACCCCGCCTCAAATCTGCCTGCCCTCCACCTTTCGGTGCGGGGCATACCTGTATGTCGACCCACGCTTTTGCCTCCGGCCTCCTCCAGGCGCGCATTGCTGCAGCACCCTTGCCTTTGGCTACCGTTGCCGCTCGCTACGCTCACTCTCGCCTTTGGCTCGCGTTTCCGTTGCACTCCAACTCGCCTCCGTCGGGCTGGGTCTGGACTTTGCCTGGCAGTCGTGTCAAACTACCGGACATCACCATTTAGCAGCCGGGCCTTGCCCGGCACACAACGAGCAAATTAACTCGGATGCAAATTACGCTGCGCTCCATTAGCACCGATTATTTGCGCCGTTACCAACACAAATTTTCAAAGAACCTTGGGCAGAAACTATAGCGTTCTGCCTTTCTAAATACGAAAAGGTTCGAACCCCCTTGGATTACGTTGCATTATCAAAGCGCACTGCGGGACAAATCCTTCAGTAAGATTTCAAACGAAACATTTCAGGCAGCACCAGCATAACCGCTATCCCAGCTTTTTAAATGGTTCAGGATTCTTTATTGATCCCGGATGATGGCGGTTTCTCCTTTGTAAACACATATGATATAGCGCCTTTACCGGATTACGGTTGACAAACCGCCCCGGAATCACATCAACACGCGCCGGATTCAGATCGAGCAGCATTGATCGACACCACGGGGTCCGGAATTACCGGAATTCGGCTTTCGTTATTATCTCTATCCACGCGTCGCCAGCCATATCGTGTGCCGCCCACCCCCGCGACGGCCGCGGGCCGGAACGCGAACTTCTTCCACCTCGAATCCAACCCATCGCAAACGCGCGGTAAAGGAACGTTCGGGTGCGGCCGACCAAACGGCGAGCACACCCTCGAAACGAAGTGCCGTGAATGCCGACGTCAATCCGCCTTTCCCGTATATCCAATCGTTTTCTTTTCGAGTCAGGCCATCGGGACCGTTGTCCACATCCAGGATAATGGCATCATAGCCCTCTTTCGCCGATTTCATGGTCAGGGCGATATCGATCTCACGAACGCTTACCCGGTCGTCTGACAGGGGATTGCCTGCCAGGTGCGAGAGCGGCCCGTGGTTCCATTTCACCACCGCCGGTACCAGTTCAGCCACCACCACCCGGCTATCGGCACCGAGTCTCTTCAACGCAGCGGCCAGCGTGTATCCCATGCCCAAGCCACCGATCAGGATCCGGACCGTCACCGCGAATCGAAAATTCTTCACCTCGCCGGTAAAGGTGTAGTGTTTCGCCGCTGCCGGGCACCGTTGCCGTGTCGATTAACCGCCATGGAATCATTGAGTCCTCAGAGCATCAAATGTTCTTTTCCCGTCTTTGCATTTTTCTCCGATTTTGACATCAAAAAGTGTGATATTGAACCTATAACAAGGCTAAATTAAAGCTTATTTTCTTTGATACTTGCCTGTTAGCTTGGCCCGGCCCCAATCTCGACCCATCCTAAACGCTGCTAATCAACCGCACGGCTTTTTGCGTCGGCTGAATTAGCCTTAGACCGCGTATCTCAGCACAGCGATGAAGTGACATGCAGTACCCGCGATAACGAACAGGTGCCAAACGAAGTGCGCATACCGAATCTGCTTGGCTGCGTAAAACCCCACCCCCGCTGTGTAGGCCGCTCCTCCTGCCAGCAACCAAAACAGGCCCCACGATGGCATATTGAGCCACAACGGCTTTACGGCAATTATGATGAGCCAGCCCATGGCAAGATACAAAATCGTTGAGAGCCTTTGATACCGTACGCCCCCGATAGACTTGAGGACGACACCCACAATAGCTATACTCCAAACGAGTCCAAACAGAGTCCAGCCCCAGGTACCTCGAAGTACCCCAAGCGTGAACGGTGTATACGTGCCCGCGATCAGCAGGAAGATGGCGCCGTGGTCAAGAATCTGGAATACTCGTTTTGCCTTATTCCTTGCCAACGCGTGGTAAAGCGTGGATGTGATGTACAGCAGCACCATCGTGAACGCGAAGACGCTCGCGCCCACAATTCCAGCTGAGCTGTCACGCTGAACCGCAGAAAATACAAGAACTGGGGAGATAGCGACTGCCGCCAAGAAGCCTACACCGTGGCTAACGCTGTTCGCGATTTCCTCCCCGAGGGACTGCGCACGTTCTTGTGATGCGAGCGACTTGGTCATGGAAATAAATCCTCTTCGGTCTAATCGCGGTGCTGACCGGCGCCAGGGGCCGTGCAGGCAAACGTAGTTTGATTGGGCGGTTTACGGTGTCCGGTCCAGTTCCTTGTTCAGGCGCGTAGCGACGGGACAAGAGGCTGGACGCAGTCAGCACCGCGATTCACGGCGGCGCAGCCGCCGTGAAAGTTAAGCTGAGGGGCCGAGCAACGATAACCGAAAAACTATGCTAAGGTAAAAACTATCGGTCAAATGCTGCCTTTCAAAAATGGCACGGCTTTGCCCAGTCCCTCTCAAGCGCTTTGGCTATAAAAATGTCCTTAGTCATTCTTTGGTTTTCTTAATATCATGGTTGTTGCATCAGCAGGGCAAACCGTAACGCAAAGTCCACAGCCAAGACATACTTCAGGATTGTATTCCATCTTTTCATCATGAAAGAAGCGAGCATCAAAAATGCACCTGTCAATACATTCACCACAATTGATACAAGTCTCAGAATCTGTAGCTGCTATATATTCAGAATAGACCATTAACTCCTTTCGTTCGGTAAGCTTCACTATCTGTAATTCATGACAACAACAAGAACAGCAACTACACAATGCAAAGATTTCGTGGTCAGGCATATATAAAGCAAGATGGATAAGACCGCTTACGTTTGCTTTTCTTAAAATATCAGTCGCTTCCGATAAATAAACATAACGAGCCATACCTTTGGAAACAAATTTATCTCCGACCTTATTCAGGAGAAAACAGGTCTCTAAGGGGTTGTCGCATCTCTTATAATGGGTTCTGCACTCGCAGTCCTGAACAGCTACCGAGTTTGCATTACTAAGTATCTCCATCACCTGCTCGGTCGGTAAAACCCATTGTTTTGTGTTAAGTGATTCTGAGACCGGAATGACTTTCGAAGAGGATGAAATTTGCCCTTTGTCCAACCATTCATCATATTTGGCAAGTCTTTTATCGAGAAAAGGATCGCTACATTTTTCTTTATTCATCTGATACATCCTAACATATGCATGGTAGCCCAACGATGAGGTAACCGGTGTTACCGCCGGTGAAGAATCCCGTCAAAACCACCGTTTAAAATCCAGCCATAACAAAAGAAAGAAGCAAAGAAAAAGCAGTTCGGTTCACTGCCTGGTTCCCCTTTTAACACGGTCTTTCCACCGGGAAAAAGCTTTGTGATGCTTTTCAACGATAAAAGCTATACGCCGATTACCCCAATCCAATAATTCTCGAAGCCGCTTCTCGGGATTCTCGATTAGGTTGAAATAGTCCAGATCAATATTCAGGATACAGCTCATTCTCCAAAATTCCTTTCATATTCCGACCTGAGTCTTTCCCGTAAATTCTTTAGAGCTACGTAGCCTGAACTATTACGGTCTGGATATTCCTTTGGATCGTTCAGCGCCATGCTGAGTGCATCAATCAAGCAGTCCATGTCCCAACGATAAAAACCGATAGGCCTTTTGCCCTTATATTGTTCAATCCGGCGATCAAGACCAAAAGCTTCCACCATAGACCAAGTATGTTTTTGTAATTCCTCAAGTTCCTCGCCAGTAATAAGCATATTGACTTTAATATCTCGTGAACCAGGCTTAATCATGGTTGCTTCTCTTTTTTTTTGTTGTTTGTCGAACGGATGGCCGATCATCTGACAAAAACAAAGCGACCAGCAACTTTGAACAACAATTATCCGTGCACGGAATGATTAAACAACAAACAACTCTGACCCGTTTTGTTCAGGCGCATTGGCGGGTTATGCCCCGTTCAGATTGCATCCATATCTTTTTGAATAACATCAAAACCTCTGAGACGATTTAAAGTGAAAGCTAATTCAAGCCCCCTAAACCAAGCAAAATGTCCGGAAAGTTTATCACTTATAACATCAATTCCATTCTCGTTAATATCTTTCATTACGTAATGAACAACTTCACGCAATGTAGATCTATTATCCATGTATTTTTTAGAATATTCGAGTGCAAATCCTAAGGCTTTTGTTTGTGACAGTTCCATAAGCTGTTCTAAATCTGTAAGATCAATAATGTGTTTTCCAAAATTTAAGCGATGGACTTCTTTCGCATAGATGCTAAATTTCCCATGATCATTAAGGGGAATAATGCTTTCAGGTAACGGAATTCGTTCACGAATATGAAAAGGATATGCTTCATCTTCAACTTTGCGTTTTGCATGAAACATATTTGCAATCTTATGTGCCTTTGAAGTCACATCAAAAGGTTTGTAATTTTTCATTTGTATAACCTGATCAGAAACATCGAAATAGTCACCCACTCCTCCTAATACCAAAACCGTAGATATATTCTTTTCCAAATTAAGTTGTTTTACCTTATCGATAAAGGTCGTTATCGGTTCATCTTCTTTGTTAACCAATTGCTGCATTTTGCTATCACGGATCATAAAATTTGTTGCACACGTATCTTCATCCATTAACAATACCTCGGTCCCCGCTTCAATTGCTTCCATTATATTTGCTGCCTGTGATGTACTTCCACTGGCATTTTCAGTAGAAAATGATGTTGTGTTTTTATGGAATGGAAGATTTTTAATAAAAGGAGATATATCAGTTTTAACAACATATCTACCGCTGTATGCTCTTATTTTTGCTGTTTGCGTAATCGATACACATTGTTCCCTGCCATCACCAGGAATGTGATTGTAGATGCCGACCTCCAAAGTATTTAGCAATGTCGATTTTCCATGATAGCCGCCGCCAGTAATTAACGTGACACCTTTCGGGATACCCATCCCTTTTATCCGTCCGGCATGTGAAAGATTTATTTCCTTCATTAAACTGTCTGGCGTAGCAAAAGGGATCGCTGTTTTACCAGACATGGGTTTATCGCTTGTACCACTTTCGCGTGGTAGAATTGAATTATTTGCAATGAAAGCGATTAGCCCGAGGGAATCAAGTTTATTGCGTAGATATTCAGCATCTTCTGCAACCTCAACGTGCCTGTGTAACGCCTTGTGATCAATATTTTTATTTAACAAAGATTCGTTTACGATATCCGGAAGTTCACTGAAAAGCATGTGTTCTGCAATTTCAGAAATAATTTTCCTCCCATCTGCAGGAAGCCCTAAAAAACAACGTACTTCGATGACTTCATCCGTGATAACAACACTGTTCCTTTCTAAAATCGACTGGCCAGGTTGATTAATCGTGATAATCCCGCTGTAACCTGTTCCGCGAATGCCATTGGAAATTCTTTGACTGGCATCGAAAAAATGTCTTGCCAGGAAATCAGCGAAAGCAATATTTTGGACTTTAGAACCTATTTTCAGACTAATAATACGGTTATCGCTGCGTTGAACCTGAATTCGGTAAATACCGGTATGCGGGGGAGCATAGGGGTCTTTGGGTATTTGCTGAATAATTAGCTTAAATAGAACATTTTTACTCTTGAATACTCTGGTTAGAAGAATGTCTTGCGATTCAGTTAGCGCTGTGGCATTCGGGGTAGCCATCTGGGAACTGACCTCAAGTATTGCTCATAACTCTCTCCGAATTTGAGTCTCAATGTCGGCTCTTCGTAGAAAACCACGAAAATGTGTGAAGCAGTGACGAGGAAAAGAGAATACAGAAAAACGAAGAAGGAAGAGTAGAGCATTGCCTCTCCAATTAACACGAGGAATAGACCGACATACATAGGATTCCGCACGTATCGGTACGGCCCTTGAAGGACAAGTCGCGTGGGAGGATCAAAGGGCGCCGGCGTGCCCCTCCCGCGTACTATGAAATCCTTCACGCACCAAAGGGAGACACAAGCACCAAGTGTGAAAGGTATCAGTCCGGCGTACCGTATGGTACCCATCTCGGCCACAACCTGATGTCGAGTTGCTATAAAGATTCCCAAAGGTATCAGAAACGCAACGATGCACAGAAAAACAGGCCCTATCACTAAGGTTTTGAACAATGGCGAGTTGAACTTCATTTTTTTTCTTACTAACCCGGGGTGACCGGCGAATTTGCAGTTCTAATGGTGGCTTGCGGCCGTTGATCAAGGTGCGGAGCGCCTTGATCAACTCCGCCGGTCACCAGTGCAAAAGGTCGCCACGGTCCCTCTCCACTGACAGGTTCGGCTCAATCTTTTGTTAACTTATCAGCAAATACATTCAAGTCTTCGATTAATTGGGATTCGGATTTGCCATTGAATTTTGAAATTTCAGAAATTAAATCAGAGGTCAGCTCTATATCATATGTAATTGCAGTAGACTGTCAGCCGCCATATGTTGCTGTGTCAACAAAAAATCTACGGCCAACTGTTTTAAAAAAGATATGTTCAATCGAATAGTTTTGTTTGAAGTGGTATCGAATGATTCCTTGTATCTCGTCATCAGAATGTTTGCTCTTTGGAACGCCCTT
>JABZFO010000137.1 GCA_014237405.1 Desulfosarcina sp.
TCCTCCTGGCCGAGGACAACCCCACCAACCGTGAAATCGCAACGGCGGTGCTGGAGTCCGCCGGCATCCTGGTGGAAAGCGCCGCCAACGGCCGCGAAGCGGTTGCCGCGGTTCAGGCCAGCACTTTCGACGCGGTCCTGATGGACATCCAGATGCCTGAAATGGACGGCTTCGAGGCCACCCGGACTATCCGCAACACCCATGCGGTCCGGCACATTCCCATCATTGCCATGACCGCCCACGCCATGAAAGGCGACGAGGGAAAATGCCTGGCGGCGGGTATGGACGGCTACGTTTCCAAACCCATCAATCAGGACCGCCTTTTTCACACGCTCTGGCGCACCATCAAACGCCCCGTAGCAGCAGCCTGCCCGCTGCCGGAATCCGCCGCGCCACCGACCGAAATCGCCGCCGACACGCTGCCGGACAGCCTGCCGGGAATCCAGGTTCGCCAGACCCTGGAGGCCCTCAGCATCGACCCGGCCACCTTCCGCCGGATTCTGGTCGGGTTTGCCGACCGCAACGCCGGCACGGCCGCCACCCTGGAGGCTCTGCGGGTGGGTGGAGACCACGAGGCCCTGCGCCAGCTGGCCCACAGCATCAAGGGCAGCGCCGCCAATATCGGCGCAACGGAACTATCGGCGGCTGCCCGGGACCTGGAGAAAACCCTGGCGGGCCCCGCAACGCTAAATGCCGCGGCGCTTTCCGCCCTGACAGCGAACGTCAATACGCACCTGGCCGAGGTGCTCTCCGGGATTGGCGCCATTTTACCGGCGGCACCATCGGCGGATGCCCAGGCGCCGCCGACCAACCCGGCTGAACGGCAGAACAAGCTGACCCAACTGGCCGAGGCGCTGCAACTGGCGGACCCTGAAACAATCCCGCCACGTTTCGCCGCGGCCCGACCCTATCTGCCGGCCCCGCTGTCAGCCGATCTGCTGGAGTGCATCAACACCTACGACTACGACAAAGCCCTGGAACTGGTGCGCAGCACCATTGAGAGGACATGAGGGTCAGGAGAGGACATGAGGGTCAGGGCTCCACATTTCACATTATGATCGTTTTTTCAATATTATCCTAATCCAATCATTTTTAATGCCTCTGCAGCTTCAAAGTATACATTAATTTCATAGGTATAACCCGGGATACCAAAATAATTGACACATCGGTTGGTAACAATCTCAATTCCTTCAGCGACCTTTGATTTGTCAAGTTCATAAATTTCAAGAACCTGGATACCACCTTTTTTCTTGCCTTTAATGTATGGCCCTTTCAAGGTCATAAAATCGGGCACTGGAGGTAATTCGAGAAAACGTTTACCAACATCATTCGCACTCTCTTGAGGAAATGAAATATCGCCAATGATAACCATTTTTTCTCCTTTTATGGTTAAGCGGTAATAAGGGCTCGCTCAAAAATAACTTCACATTTTTGCATCTCAGCTTCAGCCCATCTTTGGGCGATGCCTCACTCGCACCCGATCTTATTAAATTGGCCGCGAAATAGCTCGCTATTCCTGTGGTTTTGCTCTCTCGGATCAGCCAAACCTGAACCAAATCTGAGCGCCAATTCTGCGAAGTTATTTTTGCGCGAACCCTTAGCTGTAAATGTAGTTGAGGGAAGATAGCCCCCAGAGGGCAAATGAAATCTCTGGAGGCTTCGCATCGGTAGTTTTAAAATGAGCTTTTTATGAAATATTTTCATTTTGAGTTTTGTAAGTTTTCAAAAACAGCGGACCTTGAAGCTGCAGACTCTCGTCCAGATACTGGACAATCTGAATCTGGCAATCCAAATGCCGGATGATATGTCGTTGCAACAGAAGCAGGGCAACTAAGACCTTGCTTCTGTTACCGTGTTAAGTATATTTATGCACCGACACCAATACATTAGAAAAGCCTGAATGATGACACATTCAGTGGTCTTGTTTTGTATCCTTTATAATCATTTGACAACAAACTGTTTTGCAATCAGACCAACCATCAATTTACCAATACCCGTTGCCGCCTGTTCTAAAGTTGAGAACCGATCATAAACAGTCCTGACCTCTTTAACCTTATCATTATTATCGAATTCCCAAGCACACATGGCAGGTAATTCAACGGATTTGCCTTGGACATTTGCTTTGACCAGGTGCTCAAAGAAAGCTTTTTTGTCAGATACGATAATATCATTTCCCGCTCCTTCAGCAGTCCATGACATCTGGCTATTTTGCCAGTTCAGAAACTTTTTAATTTGTTCCTTGCCCACAAATTTGCCAAAAGGTGTAATCCAAACACCGTCATCTGCAAAAAAGCCAGCTACTTCTTCAGGCTTGCCTTTTTCCATTGCCTTCAAGCAGTCTCTCATAAGATCTTCAATTTTAGCCATGTTCCTTCTCCTTTTTTAATGGATTAAAGACAGTAAACGACTGGATTTCAATAGCCGTATCACCCCACTCCTAAAAGGTTTCTGGAAAGGCAACAGTACAGCATGATACAGTTGATCAGGAGCAGCAGGAGATTCTCATCGGAACGGGGTAACAACGACAAGTTAATTATTAGTTGGTGGTTCCAGACATAGATAGGTGGGACTTTGGTATTTAAAATAAAATATGATGGATACCCCTAAAAATCAAGGGTAAAATCGAAACCAAAACAGCCTGTTCGTTTTACGAATTACGTGGTGTCCGCTATGCACCATTGGTACCATGGGCGTATCCTTTGGTAAGTGGGCGCAGCTAAACTTGGACGAGGATGACATTCCCTGTCTTCAGTATGCCTTCGATGTCTGCGTCAGTGGTCAACTTGGAAGGGATGACGACATGGGCAAGGACGTCATGCACAGGATCTGGGAGGTGCTACAGGAAAGCCACCGGGTAAGGTGTTTGAAGTGATGCCTTCAACCTGCGATCCGTGCCGTCTCTTCGATGGCTCCAAACCAGAGAAAAGGTACACTGAGTATGGTCAACACAAAAAGGACTATCAAAATGATAAGCCTTGGTAGTGATTTTTTCATATATAAATTTAAGCATATCAGACACTGAAATCTGGGTTCAAGGGGCATTTCGTGTTGATGCAATTCGGACATCCGGTGTGATAGATCAGAACATAGAAAAAGAGTAGGAAGACGCCGGTGTATAGAACGAAATACAGTACCGACCCGCTTTCGAATATTGCTACAAAAGGAATGCATACCCTGAGAAAGTAGGCGACTAATCCGCCAATGCCTGCAAATAAACCAAAATTGTTCCCTCGATCAAAGGTCAGGTGTGAGCAACTTCCTTCAAATGGAACGGGGCACTGCTTGCCATGATACACACAGTTTCTGCATGTAGTGGCATGGATAACAAAATAGGATGCCACCCAGAGCAGCAAATACATAAAGATCGCAAAGGTGGAAAGCTTCCAGCTGAGGAATAGGCCAAATAGAAATAGGATGGCCATGAGCACGCCGTTAATCCCATATTCCCTCAGTGTAAATTCAGACAACCTGTTCTTTCTTTTGATTCCAAGATTCATAAATCACCTCCCGGTCTGCCTACAAATTTTAAGATGGCCTTTCAAATCAAGCGACTTATTGTAACGGTCTGTCTGGTCGAGAACCATCTCAGAAATAACGATTGTTCCCGGCGGATTGTTCACATAGTGGTTCTTCTTTTCGATAGATACTGAAACATAACTCAGGATGGTATTCTAAGACTAATCCCGTATGGAGAAGATTGTCAACCATGAACCAACCCCTTGACAAGAATAGGAATCTCTGCAAACGTGTATGTGTCCCACCTACCGTACCATCACACCTACAAATGAGGATCCATTCATGGCACTGACGAAACATGACATCGTAGGACAGCTCCAGGCCCAGCTTGGCTTTCCAAAAAATCAATCCAAGGAAATCACCGAAACCCTGCTTGGAATCATCAAATCCACACTGACATCCGGTGAAGATGTTCTGGTCTCCGGCTTCGGTAAATTCTGCGTCAAAGATAAGAAGGAGCGGAAAGGCCGGAATCCGGCCACTGGTGAAGATGCGATCCTGCCAGCAAGGCGAGTGGTGACGTTCAAGTGGTCTGGTAAGTTGAGGGACAAGGTAAACGGGGGCTAACATGTGCGGCAGATTTGTCGGGTTCAGACGGCTCGAAGAGTTGATTAAACACTACCGGACCCGACGACAAGCTCTGTCAGATTGCCTTCAAACCGGAGGTTGGGCCTGCAGTCAGTGAACTGTTTAATCCCGGCATGCCTATCCATCCGAAAGGTTGTGACTCAAGATCGATTCAGCACAACCTTGAAAAAAGAAATCCACTGCCTGAAGTGCCACCGCTATGGCCACAAAGACGGAACCTTCCTAAAGGAGATGTGACATGTGGAAAGCTATTGTGATCGGACTGTACTTTTCTGGATGGTATGCACTGTATAGATGGGGCCGTGAGAAAGGTAAACCGAATATCGTAACTCTGGCATGGCTGATTGGAGGGCTCTCCTGCCTGATGCTGATCTTTGGGCTCCTGAATTGGGAGCTATCATTATTGGGGTACAAATAATCCATGAAGCCACAGAAAAACAGAACGGTGATTCCACTTCATCGAGAGACCAGTTAATTCTGAACTTGGGGATAGGTGCAGGTTAGATACCTGCATCGAAAAGCCGGTTATCCTGGACCGGCCTTCCCCGGGTCAATCAATCAGGGGCGCTACAGGAGCGCGAACATATGCCGATTCATCGGAACTGGAAAGATGAAAATGATTACGCATTCACAAACGATTTAGACCTGAGTAAGAAGTGTAAGTGGGCGTTGAAGCCCTGAAGGCTTTGGTACATAAATTCTTTTAGGTGGAGTAGGTTCCCATCCACCTTTCAATCGCTGGTGAAGATACTTTAGATTGTCAATGTGTGCTATTTCGTATGCAAGGTATATTGGGCGGAATATTTTCTTATACTGAAGATTTCGTTCAGTTGATATCCGCCTCCAGGCGATTTCAAGATTTTTATACGAAATTAGTCGACTATATTTCATAACCAGTTCTTAAATTCCATATGTCAATCGATCAACTGACTTCGTAGCTTTGAATTAACAGAGGTTTCGCTTTTTCGAAATCCTTCTCTGATTTTATGCGAATCTCAAGGTTGCCTGTACCGAAATGCCCAATGTTGGATACATCTCTCGTGAATCCGTCTTCAAGTTCAATGGTGTTTGGATCGACCTTGACGAAAATTAGGAGTTGACCAGTTTGCGGGTGTACCTCCACACACGCAAAGTTTTTAAACCTTTTGAATGCATAATAAAATTTTAGCGTTTTTATTTGCACATCGTCACCCATTGCAAGGAGAAACGCTTTTATTGTCTCAAATAGATCGATCAAATGCTGGTCGGCTTGGGCATGATATTCCGAGACGGTTTTATAATTCTTTTTCCCACCATTTTCAGAAGCTGAAACTCCTTCATTGTGATTTTGGGCAGTGGTGGCATTAACCAAATCAAAAAGCAAAAGATCGTTTCCATACCGCTTATACCTGATTAGTTCGATATTGCGATTTATCTGTTTCACCGCATGCTGATCGTACTTGGTAAAATCGCCGGCAATGCAGAGAAGCCTGGGACCTGACCAGTCTATTAAATCCGCGATGTCTTTTCCGAACTTGTTCATGACATTAAGGGTAAACTCAGCTTTATGGTCCATGAGCCAGTCTAAGTAAAAAAGACCTTGATTGATGACGTTTTCATTCAGTGACCGTTTGTATTCAATGATTACCGGTGAACCATCCTCATCTATTCCAAGTGTATCGATTCTCCCACCATGCTTCTTTCCGGTTGAATATTCTGAGGCGACCATCCTGACGCCAAGAAAGGCATCCAAATTGGATTCAATTTGGTTTTGGAGAGATTTTTCTACAGTTGCAGAACGACCTTCCAGTTCTGTCACTACACCGCCAATAATTCTGAAGGGTGCTGCGTAAAATAGCTTTTCAAAATGAAAAATTCAGTTGAACAGATTGCGGGTTTTTATATCAGAAATCCGAAACGGCGGTGCTTATTATTAACGGGTCTGCAGAACCCTTGATAACCAATTAATTTCTTGACAGATTTTCCATTAGCGGTTTATCTTCCCTGCAATCTCCATCCTTTCATTCCTCAATTTATCTAAATTTCAAGAAAGCTGAACGCATGAACAAACTCGAACTTGTCCAAGCGCTTAAAGACTCCAACGGCCTTTCCAAACCAGAGGCTGAAAAGATCGTAAACCTGTTTTTCAACGAGATGGTCGCCGCACTGGCGAAAGGGGAAGCAATCCCAAAACCGGGGAACGGGTTAAGATCAAACCAAAAAAGTTGCCATTCTTCAAGGTGGGCAAGGAACTGAAGGAAAGAGTGGATTAGTGAGATCAGAAAAGCTATATTTAATTGATTGGTAAACCAAAGAAGGATGGTATCTGTAATTATACCGTGCTGGGGATTATCAATATACCTCAACGCATTAACATCATGTGATAGACAATTAACCTGATATGAAATCACCACCTACGCAGAATATTGACGGAGCACAATATATAGAACTCGACTTCTTTAGGTTCTAATAACACCTATCAAGATTACATGAAGGCACACAATCCACATCTTGACCATAAGAATTGACCAAATCAAGCATATACAATATATTGAGGGGAAAATTAATTCAGATTTCGGAATGATTCACTCACTGAGTTGTATGTATGCAAATTTTATCCAAAGAATTTTGACTGATTGATATTTTTTTAGTCTGGAAAAATAGGCCGGGGTTTTAAAAACAAGCATTAAACTGTAGATGCATTGCGCATCCCAATCCTACCTCAATCTTATTTTGACGATATCACAAATATTCCATGGATCAATGTTTATGGTTAAAGCTAACATGTTTCAAAGAATTACCTGCTACCTCTCAGAATACCTGACCCTGAAAGTCTCAGAATAAGCTACCCCGCCGCTCGGATATCCTGATACCCCGCCCGAGACTATCCCGCTAAAAATAAGAAAGGACTATCCCGCCCC
>JABZFO010000040.1 GCA_014237405.1 Desulfosarcina sp.
TAAATTCACTATGCTGGGCATTTATAAGAAAGCATGGCTGCTATTTGCGTACGTAATTACATTTAAATACGTAACACAATCAAACCTAATGGATCATTGAGAACTTTGGACTCTCAAGTGAATCAAATTATCAGTATTTTAAACACCTTCAACTGAACCAGGGGCTACAGTCCGTACTTTGCCAACTTGTCATTGCCCCTGCCCTGGTATGCGTTTTGGAACAGATGATGAGGAAGGACAATGATGAGGATTTCATATTTGATGAGCTCCGTTGGTACAAGGTGCTGTCAAAAAAATTAAGGGGGTTGGGTATTGATCCCGATAAAGATTCATGGCCTAAATCATCCGTCGATTTAGCGCAGAAACTGATTTCCGGCCCATTAACGAAATCGTTAGAGGCAATTAGCATAATGGAGGAACCTTCATAATGCCGAATCTTCGTTACATCAGGGAGACGCATTTAGATGACCTTAGGAGCCATCTTTTAGATAATGTACAGCGCTATACAGAGGACAATCCGTGGATCGAGAGCTTTTTTAATGAGAGCAGCTGGCAATTGTCTTCAAAAATTTCTTATGATGAAATTGAGCTGGTAATGCCTGAAAGCCCTACAATCCATCATGATTTAGAAAACACGAAAAGACTCTACAGCGCAATGAAAGCCATGACCTTGACGCAGGCCTGCGATGAGAGGTTGTGGGCTATGATGGCTCATTTTACCTTTTGGGAATATATGCGGGCAAGGTGGCCTGCTGAGCGATATTTGAAAAGTCCCCAAAAAAAACTAAGAGACACTATGATAGAGCGCTACTTCGTTTTACCAAACCGAAGTAGGGGGCTCATTAGAAATGGGATCTCCAGGCTTTGGTGGTATGGACATGTCTCTTACGACGAAGCGAGGGATGACCCCTTTGAATTGACTGCAGTATTGTTAAAAAAGTTGGATGTTGCTGAGACTCTTCTCGGCCGTGCTTTTTCCTACAATGAAAAAGTCACCAAAACTATCTTGTCCATATTGGTGGACTTGGAAAAATCTGGAAAGCCTTTTGACAAAAGAGACCCCTTTAGAGACCTTATGAAGTTTGTAAACCAAGTCGGTGGTGTAACTATATTAGATGCTCTGGCTCCCAATGAACTTAAAAGCATCCTTTACAACAAAATCAGCCAGCTCGCGGCTGCGATTTAGGGAAATTATCGTGGCTGACCGGATGACAAAAAGCCAGCGCTCCTATACAATGTCTCGCATCAAGTCCAAAGGGAATCAGAGCACTGAACTGAAGACGGTCGCCATATTCAAAGAGTACGGGATCAAGGGGTGGAGACGGAACCAGAAGGTAGAAGGCAACCCCGATTTTATTTTCCGCCAACAAAAAGTAGCAATTTTTATCGATGGGTGTTTTTGGCACGGTTGCCCAAAGTGCTATATACCACCTAAATCCAACATCGCATATTGGGAGACGAAAATAGCACGAAACAGAAAGCGTGACAGAACAATTACCAAGGTCCTTACAGGAAAAAATTGGACGGTATTGCGTTTCTGGGAGCACTCCCTCATGAGACCAAAGTATGTGGCCAATAAAGTACTTCATGCCTTGAGCGCCATAGAGCCGATCGACAAAAACTAATTTTCTGCTATCGTTCAAAAACAACACACAATTATCGCTTCATTACCCACTGGCCCCCTTTCAAGTGGCCCCAATCCAGCGGGTATTCCAACTTAGAAACAGCCTCGTCATACAACACTCTCGGGGGATATTTCTTACCATACCGGGCCATGGTCATTCCCTCCAAGGCATGCCCATGGAGTTCATGTAAGATGCTGATATTGACAACCTTGTGCTTCATTGCGGTGATGAAGGTATGCCGGAAGCTATGAAAGGTTTTCTTCGGGCTGTCCACCCCACAGCGCACCCGGTATCGGCCAAACCACTTGCTGACAGTCTGGCTGTAGCCGTCACGCTGTTGCTTAAGATTAGGAAACAGCCGAGTGTGACCATTTGATCTGAGTGACTTGGCGTAATCCGGCAGCTTGAGTTCATCAACAAGCACCGGGTGTAGCGGGACCAGTCGCTTAGATGACAAGTTCTTAAGCTTCTTTTCGTCGTCGTCATTGATGTCCAGCAACCATAGGCCGTCCTCCTGCCTGATATCATCCATGGTGCAGTTGGCAGATCTCCTCTATCCGGCAGCCGGTATAAAGGGCAATGATGGGTGTCCAGAACTGGTAGCCCCGCTTGAAGCCATCCTGGCGGTACTCCTTTGAGTCAAACAGGGCCTTGAGGTCCTCTGTGTCAAAGGCATCCCGGAACTCATCTGGGCGCTTCTTAACGGCGAGTTTCAGGTTATCCGCCGGGTTAACGGTGATAAAGCCGTTCTTCACGGCATAGTTAAAGAAGGCGCTCACCTGACCCAGTAGCTTGTTGACTGTGCCCAATGCCACTGTCTTGGGGTGACTCATAGCAAGGAGTTCCTTGATAGTTTTATCCCTGTATCGAGGAATCTTTGACATGTTAGGCGGCAGCTTCAGAAGGGTTTCTTTGAACTCCCGGACATCGGGCCGGTCAATGGTGCTTATCGGAATGTCACCCATGACTCTCACGAACAGACCAAGGCTTGCTGTGATCTCCGCTTGGCTCTTGGCAGTCCACTGGCCCACGGCCTCAGCCTCCCGGATATAATGCTGGATAACCTCTGTGAGCTTCTGCCCGGGGTCAAGGGTATCCTCGGCAGCACGATCGGAAGCCCCGGGAGCGGCATTAACGGAGGCCTGTGCCTCATCAAGGAATCCCAACTCGTCGCTGTAATCGCCTTGTTCACGCCTCCTGAAGACCTCAATAAATCGCAGATATACCTTGAGATAGTCCCGGTTGAGTTTTTTATACGCCAGAGAATCCTTGTCGGCTGTTAGGCCGTGGCGGTTTAAAATGTGCTCTTCGACGTCCTTTTTGTGCGTGCCCTCTAATACAGGGTGCATACCCACCAGTTGGTCCTTGGTGAACTGCTCCAGCACATCAAGATTCCTGAGGCGCTCCTTTATGGTGTTCTGTGGTGGCTCTTCGATTCGGCGCTCTTCGGCGGTATCCAAGGCCCACTTCAGCCAGTCCCTCAGCAGGCTGTGAATCTGGTTTGTCTGCAGCTCAGGCATATTGCCTCTCCTTATTCTGGTGATGATCCGGTGGGTTGCCGTGGCCATGGCTCTGGCCCTGACCTTGGCTAAACCCAGTTTTCCAGTCCGGAGGGAATACCTTAGTTCCGTCCGTTTAACAACCGCCTGGACGTCTTTGGGGACGCAGTATCTGAAGATGTAGCCGGATGGATGGCGCTTGAGGTAGGTGGGTGAGGTGTGGGTTCCTGCGGTACGAGCAGCCATGTCAGCCTCCTTGGATCGGATAACAGGTTCGGACAAAGAGTCCGTCTGTCATTGTCCAATCCAAGTGGCTTAAAAAATAAAAGCCCTTAATAACGGGCCTTTAGAGAGGTATTGATGGTGGAGGTGAGGTCTATCAAATAATATGAAAATAAATAACGATTACAGTATGATATAAATATTATTTCTATTGCCTACCCCCAAAATTACCCCTTAAATTTTAATCCTCTATCCAACTACCAGCTACAAAAGGACATGCACCGGACTCCAAATTCGGGGTTGGGCCCGGGTGACTTCTGGCCTGCCAATATAAAATGGGGTCCAGCTTCACGGTTGCATCCCTTGTCTCTTTGAAGACCATCCGTTCACATCAAACCAGCTCATCGATCAAAGAACCAGTTATGTGAGTTACAACGGCCGGTCACCGTAGCGCTGAAGGTAGGTACAAACCTATCGATGGGCCTGTCGCTTCGCTCCAGGTCCATCGGGCGCAGTTGAGTCGTGGCGGGTTCGCGAAGCGCAGCCCATCAACGCAGTTCGAGCAGACAAGCAGAGTTTGCTCCTCAACTGCACCCGATAGATTACATGCACACTGAGTTGGCTAAAAGTTTGTTGGAGAGTCGGAGCGGCTCCGCGAGCTACAACCTACGGGCTCACTAGCCTCCCCAACATCTATCTGCGGGAAAGGTACCAGTAATCACAGTTTTCGGTGGGGTTCGTTTTCGTAGGTTAGCCATTACTAGTCTGTATATTGCTTTGAATTTCTGCCAGTTAAGCTATGGCAAGTAAACCCACGTTTTTTAGCGACCCGTTTTCCGTGCGATATGCACAATTATTCTGAATTTGGATTTAGGTTTTGCAGAGATAGGCTATATCCTATTTTTAGCCCTTGACCATCGGTACAATTCCATCCTATATTTTAAATATTAGCATTCATTCACAGCACCCTCCTTTTACTATATCGAAGCGATATTTGCGACTGAATGTTCGGTCAACTCTGATGGGTGTTTCTTCCTTAAGAGGTATATGATCAGAAGTAAAGAAATCACTTGAATCGGATTATCCACGGCCATAGGCTGCGGCCTTTCGCCCGATTCATGGCTTTCGGTCACTGGGATTTCAAGAACATTTTACATGCATATCCCATAAGCTCTGACCACGCCCAGAGGGTGTGGATTTCTACGGCACATTAAAAAGGGCCAAAAAGAATATCATAAAAAAATCATCTGGTTAACTGTAACTGAAAAACAGGATTTACTGAAATTGTTTAACCGTTTTTTTCTGAATGCTTAATTACACCCTGAAAGACCATGATGGATAAGTCAATGAATGCTGGTTGGGCGATGTCGAATCTGGCAGCCCTCATCGTCTCCGGATTGTCTGTTTCGTGGTGGGTACTCTACCATACCGATCTTTTTCCTGTGGTCGGCGGTCTGCTGGGTCTAGGCGGATTCTTTGCTTGGATTGCGTTTGTTATCAATATCCTCAGCGATACCCGCAAGAAACAGATTCAGGACTGTTTCGACAAACACTTCCTCCAGCAGCGCTGGCTTTGTTTGTTACTTGCGGGATTGTTGGTCATTGGATGGTTGATTCTCGCCCCTAACAGGGGAACGCTCCTCGTGGATAGCCTAGAGACCATGGCCAGCCATCTCGTTAAGGTAAGTGATATTCACGAGGGCATGCCGGTGACGGATACCCCAGTCCAAAGAGTGGTACTTGCACCTCGCAGTTCGGCCAAGATCCTACTCCCAACCTCTTGGTTCGGAAGCAGGAAATACCACGTGAAAATTTCGGGCTTGCCTGCCAGAAGCGTAACAGTAAGCGGGCTTCGTCGTCAATCTCTGTTGGTTCCTGATATGTTGATCGAACGGCCGGTTCTTCTCGCCCGTCCGTCCGCGAAGCTCAGCGGACCTGTGTCGGATGGCTTCAGCTTGCAGGTTCTCTTTGACGGAGAGGAAATCGGCGTCATTGATGAGTATAAAGGCGAAGCTGTATGGATAGGTGCGGACGACGACGTGAAGGTACCTGAGGAATTGGTCGCGGAGTGGCGTCTTGAGTTCACGGGGTTGGATTCGAAAGGTCTCAACCGCTGGCTTCGTCCGGTGGCCTTAGCCTCGACTCTCGATATACCACCCTCGACCAAGGTCACTGTTAATCTACTTCGTCGCGAGGACCAAACGGTTATTTATTCAAAGGCTCTCTATATCTCAAAGTCGGGCAAAGCCCGCCGGTTTCCCGAGGAGGTGGTGCTGGATGTGCCATAAAAAGGGGATTTTCGCACTGTGTGTGTTGGCCGTTTTCGCAGGGTGGGCCCAGGCGGGGTTTACCGCTGAGACCGTGCCCATCGGCGTTGACGTCGGTTTCGAAGTCGACGTTATCACTCACACTTGGACCAACGAGATGAGGGAAAAGGTTTTTGCCGAATCGCGACAGGAGCTTGCCCTCTATTTGAAATCCGTATACCCGCACTGGGACTTCCGCCACGATAAACAGCCCCGCAACCGGTCTATGTCGCTGCGAATTGTCGATCCGGATCAGGACGACAATCTGATTGAAGCCGAACTTCAACTGGATGTGCGTTCCGGCGGTCGGCTTGATCGACAATGGACCGCGTCCTGGCTTCTCGCAGTTGACATTCAGTATCGACGATATCCCAAGGCAAAAAAGATGGCAAGCAGCTTAACGCATCTTTTTAAAAAGCGTTTCATCGATGACCGAAATGTGAAGTTTCGAGAATGGCTCCATGAAAGAGTCCCTGTGGCAAGAGATGGTGTTTGGCTGAATGTAAGCGCCCAGTATCCTGGGTTTTGGATCGTCCTTTCGATGTCTTACGAGGCCTTCCACGAACTGAGTTCATCGGTTTTCGAGATCGCGGGCAAACCTGTGACTGGTTTGTCCGAAAAGCTTGAAGCCCACGGCATCGGCCAGGCCATGCCGTATCCTCCAGTTCCCGCGGTGGCCAAGAAATATGACGGTCTAGTCGTTCAGGCAGTTCGTCGTGTTGTCGCCGGCCAGTTCCAACCGTTGGCATCCCGTGTGCGTGCGCTTACACTAGGTCCTGTTTACCTCATCAAGGAGGTACCCCCCACCGACCAGGATGTATATCTATTCGAGGAGGACACACAGTGAGAAGTACTTTACAACTCTTGGTGTGGTGTGTGCTTCTGAGTAGTGTGAGCGCCTTTGGTAGTGAGCCCGTGATGTTGGAGCCCGCCCAAGACACGATACAGCCGGAACTCCCCGCCGATACGGGACACCGGTCCGCACCTATCAAAAACGCACTGAGCCCCCCCGTCACCGTAGTCCCAACTAGGCACAAGTTCGATCTGAGGCATTCGACTCCGCCGGTAAGTAAGGACTGGAAATCCCGTATGGACCAAGCCGATATACTGATCAAGGCAGGCCACACACACGAGGCAACCGCCTATTTCGAGAAAGCAATCTACGCTGCGGATACGCTCGAACTGAAAACACAGACTACGGTCACGTGGGCCAACGCTCTAAGCCGCGCTTCGCGAGTCCGCAATGACGACCCGGAGCTTCAAGTGAAAGCCGCGGAGCTATACCATTCTGCCCTGCCGCGAGTCACCGGCGATCTCAAGCGGCTCACATTCAACAACTATGGCAGTCTGCTTCTCCGACAGGATAATCCAATGGAGGCTCTGGCCGTTCTACGGGCGGTCGAGGAGGATTACGCCCGTGAGTCAGAGCCAGTAGAGCGGTCGCGCTACCTCTACAATCTTGCGAGAGCTTTCGAGAAAAATGACGAATTAGCAGCCGCAAAGGACCGGTACCAGAAATCGGCGGTTGCCGACCCGAAGTTTACGCCGGCTTCACGCGCTGTGTCTCGCGTGCTTCTGAAACTGATTGCCCGACCGGACTTGGTAAAGGAGACAGCTCAGTGGCTAGACACTGTCGTGGATCACGGAGACCTCTCTCTGACGCAGGAGACCATTCGATCTGTTCTGACACGGTCGGATTGGGTGAGTCAACCGGGATTCGAAAAGGTGCTTATCTCGTTGATGCGCTACCTGACGGTGACACGAGTAGGACCGCAGGAGTTTAAAAAGCAGTGGCAAAAGAATCTTACAGTCACCGGCGAAGCACATCAAGACACCCGTCTGGTCGCCAGGGAAATGGTTGCGGCTTACTACGAAGATTTTCCGATCGCATTTGAACCGGAGCGCGGGCATTCTCGCTTCGTAGCTTCTCTGCGCGCTGCAGGCCAACCGGACGCGGAGCGCGTCGTTTCCGCGTTTATGAAAATAATCGGTGACGGCTACCTGGCTATAGAGCAGGAAGATCAAGCTCTGCAGCGTTACGCGTTGGCTTGGACCTTGGATACAACAAATATGGAAGCAGCTCTTTATGCGGCAGACGTCTTGCTCAAGCGCCGAGAAAAGATTGATCAGAGCAATGATCTGCTCAATCAATTTATCTTTTTCCTGTTCGAAGGAAAGGGTCGGGCCTATTTAGGGAAGGATTGGGAGAACATCCTCCGGTTCCACATGGTTCTTGGCACAATTTATGTGCAGCGAGGTGAGTGGGGTTTTTCAGGCAATCCGCAGAGCGCAATCTTCCAACTTGAGCACGCCATCGAGGCGCATAAAAGGCTTTTCTCTCAGGTCCAGGAAGATGCTGGACCGATCGCTGGGGTAAAGGCCGAATTGGCCTATTCCTACGAAGAGGCTGGACACTACCGTTCTGCCGGCGCCACATACGTTGATGCTGCCGAAACTGCAATGGTGGAGGGAGATCACGAACTTACAAGAACGGTCGTGGAAAAGATCAGCCGAGCGACCGGGCGTCTGGATTTAAGCGAGCAAGACGATCGACGGGTCGAGCACATAAGGAAACTCCTCAAGGCGCCGCAGTAGCCGCTTTTAGAAAAAACACCGACCTTCGGCCGGGCACGTTGGTTTTCTTTGGTTATTTTGCGGCTGGTTGCACGAATGTTGGGTTTACCTCTTATTGCGAAGCTCGGGTTAATACCCCACTGCTTGCGGCGGGGTAGTTCATTCAAGAAAGGTTTCCCATGGGTACGCTGACCATTTACGGAACACTTACCGAGCTCTCCACCAACCAACCGGCGTCAGGGTTCACTGTGGAGGTTGCCTCTATCGTTGACGGGGCGTAACTGACCCGCGCGGAAGCTCGAATCGTAGAAGCGCTGTCAGCGCCGGCACCGCCGCGCAGGTGATCGGCAAAGGAAAATGGGCCGCAGGTTGCTCTGTGGGTAGGAATTCATCGAGCAGACCGCACGCTCCCCAAACTTCTCGGCTCTGGCCTATGCGGCTGCCATAGAGACGTTTGTGACAATAGTCCGCAAAATTCTGCGTGAGCTGTGATTACATATCAAAACGTTTATATATCATATTATTCTTGTATGTTATAGTTTAATTGAGAGTACATCAGTAAATAGGCTCATGTCAAAACTGGTACTATTTGCCAGGTACATGGAACCAACGTAAAGGCCAAAAGATGCTTAATCCCATTACCTACGAAGGTTCGAACCCCCTTGGTTATATGGCAGGGCATCATCCGGTTCCGAGAGGTTGGAAAAATCGGGGAGACTCCCTTGAGATACATGCGAGCAACCGGGAGATGTGAGGACATTGAAAGCAGCATTGACGAAAAACGAAGCCGGTAGCCTGGTTTTAACTGTTGAGTATCATGGCAATGATTTCAATGCGACTATTGCAACCGATATGTTCCCCCATCTCCAATAAGACGGAATGGAATCTTCCAATTTGATCTGTTTGATCTGTGTTTCCTGCATAATAATAAACCTCAGTCTATTCCTCTTCAAAGCCAAAGGTGTCAAAGCGTAGTGTGCGGCAGTTTTCAGTTACATCGCGAACTGTTTTATCGGATGCGCCATCCTGCAGTTGGGCTTGAATCTCGATCGTCACTTCAACGTTTGCGCCAACGAGTTTCGTCAGGTGTTGGATCACCTCGTCGGCAACACGGCCGGCATCACGACCGACACGGAGAGAATCCAGCTTAACTGCTCCGTGGAACCGGCGATAGATCGGTGGTTCAGGAAAGGCCGTTCTTCCCGATTCTTGATAGCCTGATTGTTTACCTCCCGCTGACTGATCCTGATCATTTGTCTGTTCAGTCGATGTTTGGTCTTCGCCGTTCGCCGCCTCTTGCTGTGCCGCCTCTGTTTCCTCTCGGCGTTGTTGTGTTGCCACATTTGACTTAACCAGAAGCGTCCCACCTTCCGCCTGGATGTTCGCGATACTGCCCGCGTCCAAACCCAGATACCGTCCGGTCTCTTCATCTTTCCCCTGGGCGTAGGCAAACGTATCGACTTCCCATGTTAACCGAGAGATCCCCTCATGGATCGACGCCACAAGGACATCAGGATCACGCAGACGCGGCAGGTACATGTACGTTGCGAAATCTTCGATGAGTTGTTTCACCGGCACATCATCACCCCGCCATAGAGGAACACGATCCAGTTCCAGGCGGAGCCGGATACCCCCCATCTGGACGAGAAGCATTTCCTCGTTCTTTAGCTTCTTGCTGGCCCTCAAACCAAGAGATTCCGCGCCCTGCATGCGGATCTCCGACCATTCCAACGCTCCCCGAGATTCCGGTTGCCCCGGTACAAGCAACCACTGGTAAGTTTCCGGGATTCGAGCCCTGACGGTATCTTCCGCACCCTTACGCTTCGCGTCGGCCTGTTTTGACTGGAAAGGGTCGAGATTCAGTTGTTCCTTCTCATTCCAGATAGACTTCCACGCCAAGTATTGACGAATCGCAGCCTGCAACTCACGGAGACGAATTGCATCTCCCGCCAAGAAAACGAGAGTGTTTTTATAGGTGCGCGGGCTGTTGCCGCGATTGTCCAAAATGGCTTGAGCTTCTTTTCTGGCTGCACTGTCTGCTTGCCCCTTTGTGTGCGTATGTTCTGGCCCAAGGATGACCAATCGTGCTTCATGCTCGTCCGGTATGTCACTGCTTTTCAAGCAGGCATGCACTCGATGGAAATTGCCTCGGCTTCGGGCTTCCTCACGAAGCCGTCGTACAATTTCATCGAAAACGTCATGTTCATGAAGCTGATTCGCCCTATCTTCCGCCAAGCGTGTTACTGTTGGTTGAGTTGAATACCAGAAGCGGTTGCCGTCCATGTAGAGGTAAGTTGCTTTGTCGGTCAAGCGGCGGATCGAATCCCCAAACGTCGCCACCGCTTCGCCCGGCTGTACGCAGCCGAGCTTGATCTGACGATCATCGATACCACGATTGGCCGCTCGCTGTGTCGGTGCTGAACCGATATAGATGGTCCTGGCTACGCGACGGCATGCTGAATACCGACCCAGGTTTGGCACTTTCTGATCCAGCCTCAAAGGAAGCGATTGTTTGCCGTCCACATCTTTGGCGATAACCGGCGTCCACTGGTCATCCAGGTAACGCGTCAGTTCAAACTGCACGGCCGGATCATCGATGGGTACGGTCGCCGGCATGATCAGCAGATTTCCATCCTGGCGCTCCCACAGTGAGTGAATCACTGCAGCCATTAAACGAAGCACACCACGCGTCCGTTGGAACTTGTCCAGTGTTGACCAGTCATTGTAGAGCCTATCGAACAATTCCGGGTGAATCGGATAGGCCAGCTTGATGCGTCTCTGATACTCCGCCTCGCGGCACTCAGAGGGGAATTCGTTATGCTGCGTGCCGTACATATCCACGAACGCACGGGCGACGGCGTCAAGGGCCACGAAGGCTTTTTTGTCGGTAATCGGCTCGAACAAACGCCGGCGTACGATCTCAAAGCCTTCATCCGGACTGGCCGGCCGCCAACTTGCCTCAACCCGGCCGATTGCGTTCTTCAGGCGAGACAAAGCGCGCTGTCCCCAGTCGCCGCCGATCTCATTATCGGAGGCCGGAATACTGACCATCAGCAGTGTATTCTTCGCGGCCTTGGCCGCTTCACTCAGTGCTTGAGTAAAGGTGAACTGCGTATCAAAAGACCCGGCAGGCAGGTCGCTGCCTTCGTGTAATTGTCTTGCGTAGGCCACCCATTCGTCGATAAGAATCAAGCAGGGTGAAAACCGGTTAAACAGCTCCTTGAGCTTATCGCCGGGATTGGTGGCGTTTTCATCATCGGCTCGGACCATTTCAAAGCCCTCTTTGCCGCCAAGTTGCCAGGCGATCTCTCCCCAGATGGTCCGAACGACTGTGCCGTCTTCTTTCGTACTCGGATTCCCGGGTGAAATCTTCGTGCCCACAATAACCACGCGATTCACGATTGAAGGCACTTCACACTGAAGGTCCTTAAGAATTAGCTCTAAGCCGGGTAGTTCTGAGGCTGTGGTCCCCGAAAACATGTGGTACAGCGCCAGCATGCTGTGGGTTTTGCCGCCGCCAAAATTGGTCTGTAATTCAATTACAGGGTCACCGCCTTGGCCCGTAAGTCGGCGCACGGCGTTGCTCAATAGTTTATGCAAGCCTTCCGTGATGAAGGTCCGATGGAAAAATTCAGTCGGGTGCTGGTATTCTGCCGCTGCCTCACCCAGATACACCTGCCAAAGATCGGCTGCAAACTCCGCCTGCTGGTACTTACCGCTAGCCACATCCTGGTGGGGTGTGACAATCTCGCGCCAAGGTTTTAATCCCCCCTTGGGATTACTTTCAGTTGGCTGGAAGGCGTCCTTGCGCATCTCGTTGCGACGTTGTTCGTCAAACCGGAGGCGCAACAGGGCCTGCTTCTGCTTTTCCAGATCTTTGGCCTGGGGGGCGGACACGGCGGTAAGCAAACGCCCAATACTGTCAAACACACGATAGGCATCATCACTGGAAAACGCAGCCTGGTGCGCCCAACGGTTGCGGATGTCGCGCAACTCGCTGACCAGTGACCGTTCGGCATGCCCCAGAGTGTTGCGGAAAACAGCATTCCACAAATCCCACAACACTTTCAGTATGGCCGATGTATCCCAATTGACCTTGTCATACGAAGAAACGGGAAATAACTGCGCGACCTGCTCTTGCCAGTTGTCTTTGTAGATCGCCTGAAGTTCTCGTTCGATGAAGGGTTTTAAGCCCTTGTTGAGCAGTTCCAGGGCCTCGCCGACTTGTACGTGATTGCTTTTAGCCATGATTGTACATCCTCATGAATCAATTATCCTTACTCGAATAGATCCTGTTGTTCACCGGTGCCTGCCGGCGTCTGTCGGGCCAACTTGCTGATCTCCGACCAGGCGAGGATCAGGCTGTTGTAGGCGACTGCCTCACTGGCCCAGCCATTGCGCTCGCAAATGGTGTAAAGGCGATACGACAGGCCACGGGCTCTTTCGCCATAGTCGCCACCCAATTTTTGCAATAAATCGGAGGCTCCCGTTTCTCCCTGCTGGTCCAGAGCCCGAATCAGATGTTGAACGGCTTCCCATTCGGTCAGTCGGTCATCGATAGTCGGGTCCCAGTCGTCCGGGAGCGAATCACGCCCCAGAAGTTGCACCACACCAGAACGATTGCTGACGACTCCGGCCTCAACCAGTCCCTGAACCGACGTGTTTTTCGCTTTACTGAGTGTCTCGGCGACACCGTAATCCCCTTCCTCCGTGCCGTATTGTTCGAACCAGGCGACCGCCCAGCGAGTATCGCCATCGAACTCGCCTTCCTGCTCGGCCAGCACTTCGTCCAATACTTGATTGATCAGCATGAGCGCTGCACGAACTGTCATCGGATCGCCATCCGCTTCAACAACCTTGGCGTACCGGCTGAAGATGGCCATGCCGGGACCGATGGCCGCCTGGGCCAGGTCCACCGGTGCAATGTTGCCGCTTTGCAGATTCCGCAGTGCGTCGGGCAGTTCTCGTTTGAGGGCGTTCAGGAATTCTCGCCGTGTGGCGAGCGAGGCATCATCGGAACGGGGAACGCAGACGAGGACGACCGAGGAGGCGAGAGCCGCGACCTTCTTCTTCAGATTCCCTGTCAACTCTGTCCGCATCGGCCACGTTCCTGTAATAGTAAACCCATGATCGATCACCCCGGTAAGGAATGTTTCCCATCCGGTGGAAGCCGTCCCATATCTATCGGTTTCGGCCTGCTTGAAGGCGTAGAAAATAGTCGTGGGATAATCGGCATTGCCGTGCTTGCACCATTTGCCGATTGCCGAGCCGAGTCCCGTTTCGAAGAACTCGGCGGCCTTTTGTTTGCTGCCATTGTGCCGATGGGGGCTGGCGATCAGTTCTTCCGCCTTCGGTGTCAGCATCGTCGAAAGCAGACTGGGATAAACCTTGTGGAGAGAACGCCGTAGCCAGGTATAGAAAAAATCGCTCAAATCAGCGTAGCCGATGTTATCGTAGTAGGGCGGATCAGTGGAGATAATTTCATCGGAGTAGGCATCATCGGCGGTGGCATCAAGTTGACTCACAACCGCTTCGCCTGATGCAACCGCATTTTCAAGGCAAAGGGTTGGATACTTTAGTTGGCCAATCCAATTCCCAGATGAATCACTAAACGGACTTGCCTCGCAATAGTCCCAGGTCATCGGCAACGCTTGACGTCCAAATGCTTGCTGCACCCCTTCTCGCGTTTGATCCCAAAAGGAAATGGTCGATAAGCGATTTGCTTGGCGACTTACCCCAAACGCCAAATACGTGTCGACAGCATCAGCGTAGGCTTGGGGGCCGGTGCCGCCTTCGGCGATGCCACGGCTGTCGGCGGGAAGTGCGCCGGTGGCTTGAGCGTCCTTCAGTACCTGCTCCCGAGCATCTTTCACCAAATCCGAAAACGTCGTAAGCGCCGTGAGCTGACGGGGCGTGAAGAGTTTCCAGTGTTGGTTCATGCCATAGAGCTGAACGCGAAAACCCAAGGCCTTTTCCGGGATATCTGTGACTGGGTAGTCTTCTGGCAATCCAGAATCAGCAATGCCTTCCTGTTCTTGAGATGGCGGGAGATAGACACGACCCCGTGTTCCTTCACACACAATAGCCATCAACTTACTTTTCATCTCGCCTGCTCTTCCAGCTTCGCGGGCATGATCGAAGGGAATGGGTGAGTGCGTAATTAGGCATTTTGCACCGGTTCTAACAACCGTCCCCTCATTCGGATCAAAGCCATCTGTCGGCTTCCCAACCTTCACCTTGAATTCATACGTTCCATTTTGCCGGTCAACCACCGGCCGGACGTATGTTTCCTTGCCTTTCTTCTTGCTGAGCCAGAAGGATCGCACCAAGGGCACGTGTTTGCTCTGGACCGACGGATCCGGGCTGGCGACCGTTCGTGCCCACAGCCAAGCAATAACGGTCAGTTCCTGGTTTTTGTTCTGTTCCAAGTCGGGACGGCCGTCGTCGATCATCACCTGTGTGATCTTGACCTTGGGATACAGGTGGCCGATTCGTTTTTCCGCTTCGTCCCGCATCCACTGGCCATAGTAGCGCACATCTTCAGCCAGGCCTCGCGCACCCTGCCACTGACGTTTGAACAGTTTCTTCTGTTTCCTGTTGCCTTCCTCCTGTCTTCTATCTCCTGGATTAACCGGCGGCAACCCGGCAAACTTCGGCGGAATCTCGATCAGAGCCTTGGTGATCAGTACCGGCACCGGGTTTAGGTCCGAGGCATGGGCGCGCAAACCGAGCCGCTGCGCCTCGAGCGGAATCGAACCACCTCCGCAAAACGGATCGAGCACCGGCGGGGCATGTTCGGCAAGAAAATAATTCACCGCCTCGGCCGGGGCCAGACGGCAATTCACCTGCCACGCGGTATAGCGACCATCATTGGGAAGCGGACCGCCAGGATGCGTTTTTCCTTCCTCACGGCCAAAGACAATGGTCTTTTTGTTCAATTCGCCCCGTTCGATCATTCGTGAGGCAACACAACGGGCGATCTCGGCCCGGGCTTTGTTGATCACATTCGGGTTGTTGGAGTTTTCCCACCTGACGAGTTCCTCTATCAGATTAAACAGTTCGGCCCGCTTGATGCCGGCTCGCTCCTCATCCACGCTTCCATCAAGTTTCCTGTAAGCGGGATCGCTGGAAGGGTCGTCCACCAGTTGTGCAAAAAGTACGGCCCGGCAGGCCGCCAGCGGCCGCCGCGCCCACCAAAGATGCAGCGTCGAAGGATGCCCATGTCGTATCGACTTTTCGCGTGCCGCTTCCTTGTTAATGGCCGCCAACGGCAGGGCAACTTCAATCAGTTTTTTTCTATATTCAGCCATTTATTTTCGCTTCCCACTCATGATAGGAGTTGTTTGACCCATTCCACGAATACCACGGCTTGAGCGTGCTCCGGATCGAGGTACTTTTTTTTGAATGTCTCACCCATCTTTGTGCCGGGCTCTTCCTGCCATGCCAGCCAAGTGTGAACCTGAGCTTTCGAGAGATAGGTTGCCTTAAAACGCCGGTTATCCGCTGGGATGCCGTTGACATCCGCTTGTGCCTTCGGCCAAAGATTGTCCTCTTCGCCGATCAGCTTCCCTACGAAATCTTCCAGAGCCCCTGCACTCTGATTGTCCGGCATGACCCAGATTCCAATGCGTTTACCGTCTCTGGTCGCAACGATAGTTCCGTTAGCCGTGGGTTTATGGGGTACGTCGTCACAACCGTATTCTTCCAGCACGCGGGTCACTCTTGCCCACTGGGCGTCTAAATTGGTATCGGCATCGAGAATAACGCCAAGCCTTCCAAGGTCGGTTGCCCCGATCTCTTCTTTTAATGTGTCGATCAGGTGATCAACGCCCCCCTTTACCCTCTCATTGAAATGATCGCACAAAGGTTGACCTTGGTGTTCATGGTTGAACAGGAGATTCATGACGACATGTTTGTCGTCGGGGCCTTCAAATATGATTCGGTTAACCATCATCGGATTTCTATGGCCTCCTTCGTGATCACGGCGAGGCGGCTCTCGTCGAAGATCTCTACGCCGAACTCGCCGTTCCTCTTTTCAATCCGAACGGCAACCCCGGCCATCTCCTCATCGTCTTTGGTGCCGACATGGAACGCTCGCAGGCAGTCATTGCTGTGGGTAGTCGCGAACACCTGGACATTGAGACGCTTTGCAACTTTGACGACGAATTTCCAGACCTCTGGAAGCGCGGACCAATGGATTCCATTTTCAATTTCGTCGACAAGCAGAATTCCGTCCTTGGCGCAGGCCAGAGCCATGCCAAGACCGAATAGCCGATTCATGCCATCGCCCATGCTTTTGAGCGGAACGGGATCGCTGCTGCCCTTTAGCCGAAGGCGAATCGATGATGCGCGGTTGCCGAGGAGGGCGAAGTCATCCGTCTCCGGAGCAATGATTCGCAAGGCATCAATGACATCATCTTTGGCGTCTGAAAGAACGACTTTTTCCCACAAAGACTGGAGGTAGACCTCATCCAGGCCGACATGGCTGACGAGGACGCAGGGAGTCGATAGGCCCCTGTTGGAGCGCATCTGTAAGTTCCATCGGCGACAAACATCTTCATACGCATCGTCCAATTGCAAAACGCGTCGAATGGACCCGTATTTAACCACCATCGCAGGAAGGGGGCCGTCACCGTCGATGGTGCTCGACGGTCCAACCTCTACAAACTCCTGGCTCGCACTAATAATGCCTCCGTCATAACCGGCAGCCTCATAGAAGACGCCGGAGGCATCCATCTCACTGGTCCTGCGAAGCCATGTGATGGAAAGAGATAAGGTGCTGTCCGGCGCGCCGATGCGTCCGATTTGAATCGAGGAGGAAATCCATTCCAATGGTGGGTGGCCGTGAAAAAGACTCCAGGCAGTCGGTTCGGCGCTGGTTCCGTGACGGAGCTCCCCCGGCTCGTCACGGCCTTCGAGAATAGCCTGGATCACTTCCGGCGAACCGATATTCGCAAAAAGCCAGAGGGCTTCGAGCAATGTGGATTTCCCAACGTTATTTTTGCCAAGAATAAGATTCACGTTACCGAGCTGTTCAATTTTCAAGTAGTCAAATGCTCGGAACTGTCTGATCTCAAGGCTGTCAAAAAGAGTTTTAGCCATAATTTGCTCCAAATCAGTGTATTGGTTTTCCATCCAGATTCATCATCATGCATCCTTATCGCTATCTAACACGAGCCGATAGTTTGCCGGGAACAGGGTCAGCCGACCGCTATTGCGCAGTTCCCGAATCCGGTGACCCGAGTATTCAACCGGCGTTCCATCGGGGCCAGCCAACAACAGGGTGTACTTTTCCGGGTGCTTGTCGCACAGTTCCCACACGTCGGCTTCCAACTGCAGCGGCTCACGCTCAATGCAATGATCCTTGGTCCAGTAACACTGCTGTAGCTCTCCGGATGATGAATATCGTTCCCAGGGGAAGCTGGCCCCGCTAATGCGCTCAATCCAGCCACCGTCTTCGTGGTAATATCGGCCTTCGCCGTTGTCCTTGATGAACCCACGAGTTTTGGCGTAACGTTCGATCAATTTGGGTTTCGCCGGTCGTTTTGGTCGGTTGGGCGGCGCGGGGGCATCGCCACCATGTTCTTCTTCATCCGAATTGGGCTCACCTTGGTCATCGGAGGAAACATCGTCCGTGGCTTTGGAATCATCAGCATCCGGGATAGGCTGTGAGCTTTCGGTGGCTTCGTCTGTGGATTGCGCTGCATCGCATGTTTCAGAATCCGTGGGCGTGGTGACAACAGTCTCTTCAGATGACACATTGGCATCTTCTTGATTTGGTTTGCTGGATTCCTCTGCAGTGACCTCTTCAGGTGGCAGAAGTTTGAAATTCGCCTCCATGTATTCGGTGACAAACGCTGGGTCACGTTCTAAGCAGAGTTTGATCGAATCGACGATGTCCACTCGACCGAAAGCACGTCCCAATTCCTGGGCCACGGCCTTGGCCATTGTCGCTATGGACTTGCTCTTGACGTACAGCGTCGTGTCCTTCCAGAGCACATCAATGCGTCGCGGAGTTCCCGATGGCGTTCCGTCGATATAGGGTGTGGTTTCAAGCGCTGCAACAACCTGCCACTGAGTATGCATCAGACGGCGGCCAAGCTCCCGCGTCCGCTGGCTATCGACCTCATTATCAAGTACAACGCGGGCGAGACCACTCCCCAGGGAGGCAAGCCACTGCTTTGCTATGGCGTCCTCCAATTCGACAATCTTGTCTTCAAATCGATCCTCGATACTGGCGACAAGCGTCGGCAATTTCGCGAACGGATACTGTCCGCACATTTCAGCGGTCAGCTTCTGAAAATCCGCGGTCTTCTGCTTGATAGGCCTGAACAAATTGGCCCAGGGAATGAGAGTCTGCATGGTAAGCTTGTAGACCAGTTCCTCCACTGGAGCCCACACGCCGTCCAAGTTGAGCCAATGCCTGCATTCCAGCCAGATCCGCTCCGCATAACGGGGCAGGAGAGCACGAACGCGCCGGAGTTCATTTTTGGAGAGCTTCCTGTTGGATGGGATTCCGGCCAGCCACTTCAGCGCAAGATCACCCGTAGGGCGCTCGGCAACACCAACCTTGCGCCAAAGAGCCAGATCTTGAATCGCCGAATGAACCACAGCTGCGCAGGGAGCATCCTCTTCGTCCGCATTCAGAAACACCTCAGACGTGTATACCCACTCAGAGTCAGTGGTAAGGATGAGCTTTTCGTGAGTGAATACTCCTCTAATCTCTTGAAATTCATCGGTCGAACACCTGGCCGAAATATGATCGAGACGACGGCACCATTTCTCCACTTCGTTGACCGGTGGGTCGTCAACGGTTGATAGTGCCCGGAGACGGTCCAGGAGACGGTCCGGCCCCGTCGGTGTGTCTCGGACCCCGAGCATGACCAACAGCTGCCGAGTAGTCTCGGTGTCGAGTTCGGCACGCACGAAAGGCTCCACGTCTAGCAGGGACTCGGTATCTGGCGTGCGTCGAAGCAACTCGGCAGGATGCCGATAGTTGCCGCGTGTGTCCTGCAGGCAAGGTAAGTCACTGAACTTGATGATCCAGGAAGGCATAAGGACTTCATGTGTGACGGATTGTCTATATTTATTCCCATTCTGCCATACTTTAGCAGAGAGTGACTTTATCCAATATTCCTTTGGTTGAGCCAGTATACGTGTAAAAATGCGGCTCCAGAATTCTGGATCATCCTTCGCAGACAACATCCAAAAATTAAGATGTTCCTCGTCAAAGTCCCAATCTTTGATTGTAAAATTATCGCTTTTATAAGGGAATAGGGGAACACCATCAAAACCACGTTCGCGCAACAACCTTCTAATTTTATTACGATTCCATACGCGATGCTCTGTTTTAATCAGAGGCACGAATGTCAGAAGTCTGCTCCGACCCGATGCCACCCATTGTCGCCATTCTTCTTCAGTACAGGACAAAAGAACACGATAATCCTCGTGAAGCACGTGCCCTTTGTACCAGTGGTCAGGGACGATTACATCAAGGTCATTGTGGATATCAGCAACGATGCAATCGCTGACTGGTTTGCGGTAACCATCCCAGGTTACGAACTGGAATTTCTCTGACGCTGATGCACCCAAGGACGCCGCTATTTGTGCCAATCGAATGCAGTCTTCAATATCGCAATCCTCTTGTCCGAAGAACTTATTAGCAACTTGCTGGATCACCTGACTAACATCACCAGCCTGGCCAAGGCCAAGATCATCGAGAACCTTGTAGGCTGCTTTCACCTTCCTTTCCAAACTCCAATTTTTGTCTTGTTCCGCTTTTCGCCTCTGTTCTGCAAGGTACCGTGGCCAGTTCTGATTCAACACCAACAGATAGTCATCCAGAAACTGCCAATCCTCCTGTGACTGGAGCAGTTTCTTCTCGCCCAGACGCACAACCTTGGAGGCAGAGAACAGAATATCTTTCCCCTGTACAGGAAAAATCTGAACATTTTTATATTTACGGTTAAAAGGATAACCAACTATGTCATCGGCTATGTAGTCCCACAACCAAAGAAGCTTGGCCCAGGACTCCGGTTTGGGTAAGTGCTTTGATATAAGCGTATCCAACACGTATTCTTTGCCAAATTCATCACAACAGTTCAGATTGATAAGCTTGCGCCGATGCGCCGATATCACGTATCGGGAGAGAATCGGGCGGGCACCCTCGCTAAACAATTGCACCACCTGATCCAATGACCATACGTCAAGAAGAACGCTTGGAAGAGCAATGCAGCCTTTTTCCTTCTCAAACGATCCGTCTTCTGTAATTAAATATGGCTTGTTCGCTAAAGTGGTTTCGCAAGATTCCTGGACAATGCGCCCACAGTTTCCTTCGATAGAATGGTCCTCTCGATTTAAGTCAGAGAGCAGTGCGTAGGCTTTGCACCGTTGTTTGATGTCCAGATCGTTACGGCCTAGCCATTCAAGCATGGCCTTCGTTGCCAGCTTTCCCACTCGTTTCAGAATCCACCGGTTGGTAGGTGATGTCTCTGGGTCCTTTATTTTTACACGGGCCGGATCCTGAATAAACGGCGCATTGCATGCAAAGGGAAGCTCAGTCTTGACCCCCGTTGGAAGAATCACGAACAGTCGACCTTCCAAACCGAGAACGATTTCGATCTTACACGGCGGAAAGGATGTCTCTTCATCCACCGCAACCATACGTTCTTGGCGAATTTCCTCCAGCGCTTCCTCGGGGAAGGCTTCGGGGCTCGATTGAATCAGTAGGAACTGCCGATCCGAATCGCTTGCCAGTGCCATCCAGTGCGAGTCAGCGATCGGCCCGGGAGACTTCGCCTCCCACCGGATTTCCTGCCTGCGAACGATCAGACAACGGATGGATCGAAAGAAAAGCAACGATGCTGGGCTTTTCGTCCAGTCTTCAAGATTCTTTTCCAATTCACGAAGACGGTGATCATCTCGGATTGCCACACGAATTTCAGTGTGGGAGGCAGGCATTCCATTCCGCGTCTGCCACACGGGTTCCGTGAAGCGCTCCCGACAGAAGGCAACAGATAACGAGGGCGTATTGAGGCGAACTTCATCGCCGAGGCTGAAAGTGCTCTTAAACCCGACCCCACGAAAGCCGATGGTGTGAAGCGCCCGCTTATTGGAGTAACCGAAGCGGCACAGAGACGTGAAATGTTCCTCGATAAAATCCTCACCGTTATGAGTGAAGACAAAGTCTCCATCCTGAATGCCTACTGACGCCATGGTTGCTCCGGCATCGTCGGCATTCTGAAGAAGCTCCGAAACGACATGTCGCGGACTCTGGACCTGCTTGAACAATTGATGCCAAGGCCCCGCAAGCACGGGGTCTTGTTCCAGTTGCTCCCAGCGTCTGGCCGCGCGACAGCGGACCTCTTCGAAATAGACGGGAACATCTGTCATCGCGGCGATTCCCCTTTGGCGAGCAACTCTGCCAGTTTGTAATTGACGCTGGTTACGCCGAAATCGGGTTCTCGGCCAAAGGGCTCGCGTATATAGGTGATCTTCGCCGCATCCTCGCCATCGACCTCCACGACGGCCAGTATGAATTGCTCCGGCTTGTTCAATGCGGTGAGAATCTCGTTCTTGGTGATGGTGACGGTGTCGGCTCCTTGGACCCGCCCCTTAACCTCAACGAAGCGAAGTCGGGCGTTCCCATTGGGATCGCGGGACTCCACGTCATAGCCGCACTTATCTGCTGATACATCACGGGGATCGAATCCCAGTTCTCGTTCGATCTCCATCACAGCCTTCATTGCGATCATCTCAACACGTTTGGTTTCCTTTGCCTGGAGAGCAGGAGCAATGGATGAATCAGAGATTTTATTGAGCAGGCCAATCGGAATGATCATCGCGCCGGCAATGACATTAGGGGGAAGTGGAGAGATTCGGCGTTCCTGCTGAAGATCTTCCATGCGCTTTTGAAGACGCATCGTCAGTTCGTCGGCACGCTGACGCGCTTTTTCTGAATTGATCTTGGCGTTTACCTTTCCCGCAAGTTCCTCCTGCTTGAGTTGCTCGGCACGATGATCCCAATGATTGATTTCAACGGTAAGACGATCCTTGACCGCTGCCATCGTTTTGTCTACCAGTTCCTCTTTGCGCGATTTCACCTCCAGAAGGTGGTTTGGCACCAGAGTCTGAACGGCATACCCGAGAGCACAAGTCTCGATTTTATCTCGTAACCAACCCGGCTGTTCCATTTCCTGGACCAGTTTACGTTCCGAACCCGTGGGAGGCCGGTAATCAAGGTAAGGAGCATATCCAGCCCGGCGAACCTGGTCACCTTCTGTCACCTCGGCGAACTGAATCTGACGAGAGACAATTCTCCGGTTGCCAGTGTGGTCAGTTCGGGCATCTTGAATAGAGTGCTCAAGGAAGACGAGCGCACGAACTTCCTCCCCTGGGTCACCCTCATCGATCAAAATCGCACCTTGTTTAAGAAGGTCACGGTGCCTTTCAAGGATCAGATCAAGTGTAGCTTCAAGCAGTGGATGTCCCGGACAGACAAACTCAGCCATAGGCTTTCCAGGCTCACTGATCAGGTCTTTTTCAAAGGACAAGCGTTCGTATCGTGTGAGCACGGGGTCGCGCATACCGATAATGCGGTCCCGGTTACGAATGACAGCGGGGACATGAGTGGCCTCGTATCGTTTAGGCTCCCTTTCCCTTAATGTGCCGCCAAGCCGTTTGAACGCCTCGTTGAAGAATGAAGCAACAAAATGCGGCTGAAGCCTTCGCGCTTCAGCACGCTCCATGTCTTCTCTAATTTCCTGAACACGAGAGGCATCCATCGAGTCATGGGCAAGCGCATGCTCTTCGATCAGATCACGAAGCTTGTCGCGATCCATTGCAATATCAACGACTTCATTGAGGCGGGCGCGCACCTCCGGTCGATCGCCGTAGCGAATGGCTTCCATCAGCAGTTTCCGAAGAGGCTTATCGTCAAAAGTAAGCTTGCCCAGAATATCGAAAACTTTGCCGCCAAGCGCCTTACGTTCCTCGTCCAACTTTTCCAATAGGCGACGATAGACATCGCCTTCTCTCGTCTTTGATGCAACGAGATTCCAGCAATGGCAAACTTCGGTCTGACCGATTCGGTGAATACGCCCAAAACGCTGTTCGAGACGATTGGGATTCCACGGCAGGTCATAATTGACCATCAAGTGGGCGCGTTGGAGATTGATACCTTCTCCAGCGGCATCCGTGGCCAATAACACTTCCGTTTCCTTGTCCTGCGTAAACAGCGTTTCCGCCTTCTTACGTTTTTCACGACCCATTCCACCATGAATGGTCACGATGGCTTCCGGTTTTCCGATCACGGAGCCGATACGTTCCTGAAGGTAATTCAGGGTATCTCGGTGCTCGGTAAAAATAATGAGCTTCCGGCGGTGGCCATGGGCGTCGAACATCTCTGTTTGATTCTGAAGAAGCCGGGACAGTTCATCCCATTTGCGATCCGATTGCGATTGTCGGACACGCAGCGCAACTTGCGCCAGATCCTTTAGTATCTCTATTTCCGCCTTCAGTTCGGCGATGGTCTGGGCTGCAGAAGCCAGGTCGACGACACGCTCTTCGGTGTCTTCAACCTCCTCATCCGGCGCATCCTCAAAGTCTTCAAGGTCGTCTTCGGAAAAAGCAGGTAGGTCGTTCTGCCAATCGATACAAACCTCTACACCCCGCTTAAGAAGCTCCTCTTCCCGGCACCGTTTTTCGAGACGCTCCCTACGTCTTCGGAGCGACTGATAAATGGCCTCGGGAGAGGATGCGAGGCGGCGCTGAAGGACGGTGAGAGCAAAACCGATAGTGCCCCTGCGTCCATTGTTTGCGAGTTGTTCGGCTCTGTTGAACTCCTCACGAACATACTCTGTGACACGCTGATAAAGATGGGCCTCTCCATCAGAGAGCTCGTATTTAACGGTGTAGGCTTTCCGTTCGGGGAACAGCGGGCGACCATCGAACTTCAGTAGGTCTTCTTTGACCATTCGGCGCATCAGATCTGACGCATTTACCGAATGAACGCCATCCCGAAATTTTCCCTCGAATCGGTCCCCATCAACCAGGGCCATGAACAGTTGGAAATCTTCTTCCTTACCGTTATGCGGAGTTGCTGTCAGAAGCAGGAAATGCCTCGTCAGTGTGGAAAGTAGTTGGCCCAACTTGTAGCGTTTGGTCCGGCGAATCTCACCGCCCCAGAACGAGGCACTCATTTTATGGGCTTCGTCGCAGACCACGACGTCCCAATCGGTGGTCTTGAGTTTTTCCTGCACGTCCTCATTGCGGCTGAGCTTGTCGAGACGACAAATCGAGAGTGGATTTTCCGAGAACCAGTTCCCGGTCCGTGCCGCCTCGTACTTGTCATTCGTCATGATCTCGAAGGGTAGATGGAAGCGCCGATAGAGTTCGTCCTGCCACTGTTCGACCAGATTGCCCGGGCAAACAATCAGGCACCGTTGCAGATCGCCGCGCGCAATCAGTTCTTTGATCAGCAACCCAGTCATAATGGTCTTTCCGGCACCAGGATCATCTGCAAGTAAAAAACGAAGCGGTTGGCGCGGAAGCATCGTCTCATAAACGGCAGTAATCTGGTGCGGCAGCGGATCCACGAGCGAGGTATGAACGGCTAACAGCGGATCAAAGAGGTAGGCAAGGCGGATGCGGTGCGCCTCGGAAACAAGCCGGAACAGGTCAGGATCACCGTCGAAGCTCCATGGCTTTCCGGATTCCAAGATTTCGAGATCGTCCTCACGATCCCGATAAATCAGTTCGTTCGCCAGTTTTCCCTTACTGTCTTTATATGTGAGTTCGATGGCAACGGAGCCAATCCATGACACATCGACAACGGTGATGAACCCATCGGGTAGGATGCCTTTAACACTCGCTCCGCGTTTCAATTCTTCAAGTCGGGCCACTATGACTCTCGTTTTCTGGTTTCTGGGTTTTCATTATTTTTTGGGGAAACGTTCGCTCCGCCGCTTATCACCCACTCGTCGACTTCCCTTTTGTTGAACTTCCAGAGTCGACCAATTTTGTGTCCTGGCATCGGTCTTCCATCATTCGTCTCCATTCATGCTTGGCCTCATGGGTTGTCGTCTTTCAACGGCCTCTTACTATCGGTTCATGGATAGGTTTGCCAGGATTCAGCCTTTCAGGTCTTTCATCCTAACAAGCAAAAATAAAAGATATCAGAGAAAGATCGATTGTTAAACCGTTTTTCAGATTGTATTCAGTTTTAACCCATTTTAACTTGGGTTTGCGGCGAGTAGGCAGAAAATCACTTCAAAATGAGCTATCCGCGATACCCGGGTTCTATAAATTCAAGGGGTTAATTCCTCCGCCTCACTTTTCGGCGCCCAAAACTTGTAGGCACACGAAATAGCACTTTACACTTGCATTAAATAAGGATACACGCTATACATGTAAGCATGTATCTGCGATCCACAAAGCGCAAGAACAAGGACGGCTCGGTAGTCGAGTATTACCAGCTGGCCCATAACGAGCGCCACCCCGATACACGCAAACCCGTCGCCAAAATCATCCACAACTTCGGTAGAGCCGATCAACTGGACCGGCAACAGTTGGTGCGGCTTTGCCATTCCATCGCCCGCGTCTGCGGATTGACCGTCATCGATCCTCGTGTAGCGTCCATCGAGTCACCTGCGATGGGGGATCCTTCTTTTGCCGAAGGCCTCAAGATCAAGCAGACCCTTGCCTTGGGCTGCCCCATGGTCATCGAAGCCCTTTGGGAGCAACTGGGGCTGAAAAAGACGCTGCAAGATATTGAGAAAGCCGCGGGCACCCAGGCGCCTTACGAGCGTGCCTTGCTGGCCATGGTGGCCAACCGGTTGTGTGAGCCCGAGTCAAAGCTTGGCGTCTGGGGTCGCTGGTTGTCCAAGGTCTACCTGCCTTCGTGTAAGGGACTGAAGCTCAGCCATATGTACGACGCCATGGATCTGCTCCATGCTCATGCCGAGAAGGTGGAAAAGGCCGTGTTCTTCCAGACGGCCAACCTGTTCAACCTGGAAGTAGACCTGATCTTCTACGACACCACCACGGCCTCCTTTAGCGTGGACTATGAAGACGATCCGGAGCGCCACGCCAATGCGACCCTTCGCAAGTTCGGTCACGCCAAGGAAGGGTTCTGGGCGCCGCAGGTTGTCGTCGCCTTGGCCGTCACCCGCGAGGGCATCCCGGTGAGAAGCTGGGTGCTGCCCGGCAACACCGCCGATGTCAGCACGGTGGAGAAGGTCCGCGCCGATCTGCGAGGATGGAACCTGGGCCGCGCCATGTTTGTGGCCGACTCGGGGATGAACTCCGAAGGCAACCGCAGCGAACTGGCCAAGGCCTGCGGCAAATACCTGCTGGCCTGCCGCATGGCCAATGTCGCCGAGGTCAAACGCGATGTACTTGCCAAGCGCGGTCCTTACACCGTCTTCCAGGGTAACTTGCAGGCCAAAGAGGTCATCGTCGGCGATGGTGAACGGCGCAAGCGCTATATACTGTGCTACAACCCCAAAGAGGCGAAACGGCAGCAAAGGCACCGTCAGATGATCGTAGAGCTTCTGGAAGCCGAACTGGGCCGCCATCAGAACCAATCTACAAAAGCCCAGTGGGCCATTGAGCTGTTGGCCTCGCGGCGCTTCAAGCGCTACCTGCGCACCACCAAATCCGGCCAGGTGCGCATGGATCGAGGCGCCATCCGTGAAGCCGCCAAGTACGACGGCAAGTGGGTGATCGAAACCAATGATGACACCATCAGCCTGGAAGACGCCGCCCGCGGCTACAAGGGCTTGATGGTGATCGGACGCTGCTTTCGCTCTCTGAAGCGCACCCAGATCAAGATGACGCCAATGTACCACTGGGCAAGCCGGCGCATTGAGACCCACGTAAAAATCTGCGTGCTCGCTCTGATGATCGAACGTAGTGCTCATGCGTAACGAACTGCCCTCTGGAGCACGCAAGATCTTTAAATCCTTAAAGATCACCCCTCCCAAGCAGGTCATCCACCTGGAAGAAAACAGTTAAAATCCGTAGACACACGCTGAATTTCATTCATTTTTGAAAATCCGCGACTGGCGCACGTCTGCGCGAATTCGTTAACTTGCTCGCCGCAAACCCAAGTTTAACCGATTGATATTATTTAAACTGAAGAATAATACTGTTTCGGACCATGATATTTTATAAAGTTTGATATTCAATTCATGCCACCAATTTCCTTATGCAAGGCACAAAGCTTGTCCTTAACCCGCTTGCCGTCGACGTTCTCGGCCACCCTCCGGACCAGGTCAAACAGCTGATCAATAAAAACTTCGGTACCGCCGGTGTCCAAGATCTCATAGGTTCGATCAACGAAGGTGCACAGCGGATTGTCACATGACCGCACCCGTCGAACCAGGGTGTCTGATATCTGGCTTTCAGTTCGGTAAACGGACAGATTGCCGCCGCTGGCAGCCGCACAGAGGGCATTTCATTTATGAGGACCAATGACCTGCATGAGTTTTTGGAGAGCAAACAAGAATTCATCTCATGGCTCAAAGACCGGGTTGAACAGTACGATTTCAATTAAAAACAGTACTTTGTAGTTTTCCCCGAAACGGGGGAAAATTCCCACAGGGGCCGACCGAAAAAGGAATGCCACATTTCCCTTGATATGGCTAAAAAAGAGGCCAAAAATTTAGTATCGCAATCTGCGATACCAACAGGTCCGCCCTCTTGACCTTACGACGGCACCGCAGTAAATTTATATGTCTCCGCTCCCATGACGGGTCGAAAACGTGTAGTCCCGCCATGCGTAGAAACCGGTTGAATCGTACACTTCGCCGGTCTCATCGGATTAGCCTCGTCACAGGCCCGGTCGGTGCGGCTCTTTGCAGCTACCCACGGAAATACTGAGGTGGTGGGGAAGCGGTGCTGGCTGGCTATTCTTCGATTGTGGGGTAGTTTTTTAGCACCGTCGGTTTTTTTAGGCGAACGGACGGGACGTTTATCTTGCAGGGTGTCGTCGGATACGAAACCCCTTGTGGCGTTGAGATAATTATCAATTTTTTCTTCGAGGGCTTTTCCTTCATGGTATGACTCATAACGATAGGTTTTAATCAGGTCGCCGAGCTGGTCGGCAATGACCGACCGGACCTGGGAAACGGCCTCGGATAGTTGTTTTTCTTTTGGCTAAGGCTATCTGTGAGGCCTTAGTAACGCCAGCATCTGTTAACCGGATTCCCCGGCTTGGTATTCGCTCAACGAAGCCCTTTTTTTCAAGTCTTTTGAATGCTTTAACGGTGGCCACGGTAGCGGAATTATATCTTCGCAGCCCGATTTTTTCCTTCCTGAAAACTTGAGGGCTCCCGCTTGTCGAAAAGGGAGAGGGGGCGTGATGGGGAAAATCATAGTAGTTTATCAAAATATCTCTATGACGAGCATGAGTACGATAACAACGCCTTTTTTTTCTATTGGCTGCGGCTATTAACAGAATAGTTTTTTGCAATTTTGATAAATAACCCGACATTTTGTCATTTCCTTTATGGGGTCTTAGAATTAGCCAATCGGTAAACCGTTTTTACCTTAACGTTTGTGCCTTAACACAAGGGAAATATTATATATCCACTAGGTGGAGAGTGCCCCAGCGTCTATATAAATGTATGGCTTCGTTACAATTCGGAACCAACTTCTATTCACACGATAATGGATCACATGTGACGCGCCCCCTTCTCGTGAGGCTATTCCGTTATCATTGGTTCAAGTCTTTTTCCTGAAATCCCCCGTTGACATCAAGGATCTGCACTCCCGATTGTCTGCAGCTTGCATTTGTTGCCCACCCGGTCCGTGTTGCAAAATCAAGTGCGAGTATCTTCACAGTAAGGCTCCTTAAAATGGTATGTCGTCATCGATTCCTGAGGGGGTACAGTGCAACTAAAACTGAAACCAAATCAGGTTTCCAAGGTTGTCACCCCAACGCGGAGGCTAAAAAAGAAATCGTTGCCGATAAATGTTCGATTGTTTTGCCGGGCCAAAATCGAGCCGTTGCGTTTTCCCCTATTTTCCCTGCCTTTTAAGAAGCATGTTCCGGCCCCGTTTGACTGGGGCCATGGTATATCATGTTAACGCACACGCCAGCGTTGCCCACCCCCTAAAACTGACAAAATATCTGTGAATGCATATGTCTGTAGGGTATATTTCATTTCGAGCCGGATTTGACCTGTGCAACGTTGACGTGTGTGTCCTTGGAAGGGGTGGGCAACGTCGGCGTGTGTGTCCCTGTGCAACGTTGGCGTGTGTTGAAATTATTTTTGAACGGCCCCCAACCCCTTTCCCTGAAATCCCCTTTTGACATCCTTTTGCCTTATCCTCACCGACGGATCTCCCGGTTTCCATTTTATCCAATCCTCCACCAGTGAATAAACTGTTTTGTGTTTGTCGAAAGCACCACCAGGTTCAACAACACCCACGAAACCCTTTGCCAGCAGTTCATCGATTGCCCGTGTTGCTGCGGGTTGGGTAATCCCATGGGAGGCCAACTCTTTGTATGTGAGGTAGAAACGATTATCATCGGACCGGACCTGTTTCTTTTGCCCCTTGTGCTTTATTTCAGCGAATTTCCGTTTGCCCAGAAACATCATCAGCATTGGGCTTGAATACGACGAAACCGTATCGCTCGAACCTCGTTTTCCAAGGGAGATGAACGCTTTTGAAAGAAACATTTTTGTTTCAATAAATGTTCCCTTGCCGTATCCGTTGCCGTTTCTCTTTCCCATGCTGCCCCTGTTGGTGTGGCCGATGGTTTAACGGGGCAATGTCGAACCATTTTTTCACGGTGCCTATACCGCGTCGGCCAAGCTTGATTTTCTCTCAGTCCATACTCAGGGTATACCCTTGGAAACAACCACCCAATGATGCAGACCTGAGACACCCCTGAAACGGGTATAAAAACTATCCGGTTGTTTCCATCTGTTACCGGTTCCATACACAACCGATAACATCCTGTTCGAAAAAGTAATGGACACTGGATTCTTCAACGAATTTCAGACCGCCCTGATCCAGTTTGACAACTGACGGCTTCTACCGGATTTGGTCACGGGAAGGTCCCCACGCATGTGAGGCTATGAATGCGCGGATGTCCTCTACCCGCCAGGCGGTAATCCGTGGTCCGAGTTTTACAGGCTGGGGATAAAGACCGTTTTTTACACCGAGCCAAAAGGTCGATCGTGATACGGGAATGATTGGCGGGATTGGAGGATTGGATTTGGGGTTACCGATAATCTGCGAGAGCCGAACATAACCTGTTTCTGGAAGTGGATTGTTTTTCAATTGACTGTCTCCGTCTTATGTTGTTTGAGACAATCTTAAAGCGAACTTTGGTCAGTTGTCTATATCAATAAAGTCATAGGTATTTTATTGATATCAATTAATTCTTACAGTTTTTTTTGTTGTCCTTCTCGTAATCATCAATATCTTTTGAAAGTTTAAGATTAGAATCCTCTATAAAGTTAATATCATCCTCCTCGTAAGCATGATAATACTCTTTAAAATATGCAATCTCGTCTTCAGAAGCTTCACCTTTTCGCAGCCTTTTAATTAAATCCAATTGTGATTGGATTCTTTTTTTTAAAATTTTAACGCCTCGATTGACCGCCATGTAAAACGTGCTTTCTCCAGGAGGCAAATCGTATTCTTTTATAAGCTTTTCTCTTAATATATTTGGTTTATTTCCATTTTTTTTCTTTTCAATTATATATTGTAAGGCAAGATAAAAATCCCTTCCAGATGTCGAGGGTCGGCCTCTTTTTGGGCGTTGCACTGGCCTGCCTGTAAGAAGGTAAAATATTTCTTGCCTCTCGAACATAGCAAGCTTATTACCATTTAAAATCATTCGTGCTAGTTGCTCACGCCGGAACTGAGAATTAGGGTTAACAATGAATCCATAGTCATCTAAAAAGTCTATAGCGTTATCTATCCAAGCAAAAGGATCCCCTCTAGTAGTTAAAGCATTGTAGTCTGGTTTAATTTTTTTAACTGTAGTTTTAATTCCTTTTCGTCTCAAGAGGTGTCTCCTTTATCTTTCTGATGGCTTGAATAAGCGAGGGGATTGCTCCTGGAAATACTGCTTATCGGGTAGTCGCTCAATCTCCTGAAATCTATCAAGCTTGCTGTTTGAACGGAATCACCCTTGCTCCGTCTTTCAATCCATCAAGGTAATTGGCCCAAGTCTGCATCATCTCTCGGCGTTCAGGTAAAAACGCCGTTCTGTTGTAAGCCCGCCCGTTGGGGTCGCGGACCTCATGGGCAAGCTGATGTTCGATGAAATCAGGGCGCACATTCAACACTTCATCAAGCATTGTACGGGCCATCGCCCGGAATCCATGGCCAGTCATTTCACCTTTTTCAAAGCCCATGCGACGGAGGGCAGCAAGCACCGTGTTGTTGCTCATGGGCCGTTGCAGGGTCCTCGCACTTGGAAAAACGTATCGGTCGCCACCGGTCAGGGGCTGTATCTCCTTCAAAACTTCAACGGCCTGGCGGGAGAGTGGGACAAGATGAGGTTGCTTGGTCTTCATCTTTTCTTGGGGAATATTCCACTCCGCGGCTTCAAGGTCGATTTCGGTCCATTCCATATGCCGGAGCTCACCAGGACGAACAAAAAGCAAAGGGGCGATGCGAAGCGCACACTTGGTCACGAAAGACCCCTCATAACCGTCTATTGCCCTCAAAAGGCCTGCTACTTTTTTTGGATCGGTGATGGCGGGTAGATGCTTTGATTGAGCTGGCGGTAGGGCTCCGCGAAGATCTGCAGCCGGGTCTCGTTCAGCACGACCTGTAGCCACGGCATAGCGAAAAATCTGGCTGCATGTCGTTCTTGCCCGGTGTGCAGAGTCGAGAGCCCCACGAGATTCGATCCGGCGCAATACCATAAGCAACTCAGGGGCCTTTATTTCGAGGATCGGGCGAGCACCAATATAAGGAAATACGTCGTTTTCCAGGCGTCCCTTAATTTTTACTGCATGGCCTGGCGCCCAATTTACTTCAAACTTGCCATACCATTCCCGGGCCACAACCTCGAAGGTGTTGTCAGTGCTCTCACGGGCTGCTTTTTGAGCCTTTCTTACCTGTCCTGGGTCGATGCCATCGGCAACCTGTCTGCGTGTTTCGTGGCGCCGCTCTCTGGCTTGGGCAAGGGTAACTTCGGGGTAAGTCCCAAGAGACAGCAATTTTTCTTTACCCCCAAACCGATACTTGAAACGCCACCACTTTCCACCAGATGGGGACACCAGCAAGAAGAGGCCGTCTCCGTCAAAAAGCTTGTACTGTTTGAATTTTGGCTTTGCATTGCGGATCTTGGTGTCTGAAAGGACCATGGCTGACCTCCATTTTGGGGGTAACAGATTTTGCGCGGGGGTAATTCTGCTTAAATCTACCCCCGTTACCCCTGGATGTCAACGGTTTTTACTGGTCTTGGTTGGACAACAGAAATGAAAAAATGCCTTTAAATTAAGGGCTTTTTGTACTGCATCGTACTGTATTGGATTGTGATTTGGTGGAGGTGAGGGGGCTCGAACCCCTGACCTCAGCGTTGCGAACGCTGCGCTCTCCCAGCTGAGCTACACCCCCATTGCAATACGGTGTTTTTAAACTATCGACACGGCTTGTTTAGGTCTTTTTTACGATGGCGTCAAGAGAATCAGTTGTCGCGGATCAGCATCACCAGACTGGTTTTTTCCTTCAACAGGTTTTCCACCAGCAGCCGCCGCTCGTTTACCGTTTTATTAAATGCGGCCAGCAATTCGGGTTTCAGCGGCTTGCCCCGGCTTTTTTTCACCTTGATGGGATTGATGGGTTTTCCGTTCACACGGACTTCGTAGTGAACGTGGGGGCCGGTAGACAAGCCAGTCGAGCCCACCCTGGCGATCACCTGGCCTTGCTCCACCAGCTGCCCCGGTTTCTTCAGCAGCCTTCTGCAATGCCCGTAATAAGTCTGGTAGCCATTGGAATGTTTGACGATGATCAGTTTGCCGTACCCGCCCTTCCAGCCCGAAAAGGTGACCCGGCCGTTGGCCGTGGCAAAAATCGGAGTGCCCATGGGCGCCCCGTAGTCGATGCCGGTGTGTGCCCGGTAGCGTTTCAAGACCGGATGGAAACGCCGAATAGAGAATGAGGAGGTCATCCTTCCGAACTTCAACGGGATTCGTAAGAACATCTTTTTAAGCGGCTGGCCGGTTTCGTCATAGTACCCGTCAAACTGGCCGTTGTTGAATAAAAATGCGGAAAAGGTCTTCTGCTTGCCCACATAACGGGCGGCAAGGATATCCCCGTACTTTACGAACGCGCCGTCTTTGTAGCAGCGCTCGTAAACGACGGCGATGCGATCGCCCTTTCGCGGATAGAGATAAAAATCGATATCCCAGGCAAAAATTTCTGCCACCAGACCGGCGATCTGCTGGGTTTCACCGCTGTCTACCACGGCCTGGTACAGTGAGGATTCGATGGTGAACACCTTGGCCACCACCTGTCGGTCCAGCACAATTTCCCGCTTGTGAACGGTATAGCCGCCGTTGTCGTCCTTGACGGCCTCGTATTCGTCCAGCGGGCTGGTCTTGTAGATAAACTTCCGAATCAGGTTCTGGTCGTCGACGCTGGCCTGGTAGTAGTCTTTCGGCCGGGAGCAACGGAAGTCAAACACCGGCTTAAAGGATTTGGAGAGGGCGAGAATCTCCGCCGGCGGAATATCGCAGGCCGCCAGCGCCTCGTATAGCGTACGGTTGCGAATTTGCCCTTGTACAACACTGACACTTGCCGATTGCGGCGCTTCAAGCGCAAGCGGCGCATTGGCAGGGGGTGCTGCCTGAAGACCTGAAGCCGCACCTGGCAGGGGAGCTAAAAGAAAGATAACCCCCATGGCGACATATAATAGTCTTGCAAGCAATGTACATTTCAAGTGCATCTTAGACTTTCCTTTCGATCGTTCAGCCAATCTCAGGATATTTTCGGTCGGTTCTCTTGATAACTTTAGCTTGAATGATGGCCCCTTAACAAATGCGCCGCCGGTAATCAACCGTTTTTCAAGCATTTTATAGCTAACGGACTTTAAATTTTTCATACCACCGATCAGATCCTTCGGACAGCAGCACATCGTCCTGATTAATTTGTACCACGACGATATTGTCCACAAAACCGCCTTCTTTAACGAGACGGTTGTTGATGACGACAAACCGCGCGGCTGATTCCGGCGCCCACACCAGGGCCTGCAGCTCAATTCGCGGGTCGCTCCTGAAAATTTTATCACTGTCCGGGGGCTCAGTCATGGGTTTGCCGGCTGTCTCCGCCGGGCGGGGGTTCGGCTCTTCGGGGGGGGCAATCACCGGTTCGGGTTTCGGAACGGCAGACTGCCGATTCGTTTTCTCCAGCGGTAAGGGTGGCGGCGGCACCATCGGCGCTGCTGACGGCGTGGTGGCGCGCGGTGGTTCTTTTACGGGTTGAACCGGCGGTGCCACAGCCATCGGGGCGCGTGCCTGAATCAGTGTCGTCGCGGATTGTTCCTGCTTTTTTTCGGCAATCGGCACATTGGGCTTCGGAGTCTCGGCAACTGAAGGCGGCGCACTGTCATGGGTTTTGTGTGACGGCAGTGCCGCTTTAACCGAAGCCGAAGGCCGCGTGGTGTCAGGTCGTCGGGCCTGCCAGAAAACCGCACCGGAAACACATAAAACAACAACGATACCAAGGGGCACCCACCACCGACGGGCGCTTTGCCGGTAGGGCGATTGCGCGGGCAGAGGGGCCGACCATGGGGCACCCACCCCACGATCCGTGGTGGATTCCTGCTCGGCCTTTTTCAGTGCATCCAGAATAGAACTCAACGCTTCCGCTCCTTACGATCACCATCACCCATACGGGCTGCCGCCAAGCGGGGAATATTCAGCAATTTATCTTCATTGTAAAGGGCAATCTTCGTCAAGGGTCCCACCATCCCGTCCACATCCAGGCCGTTGCGGGCCTGAATCACCTCAACTGCCAACCGCGTAGTGGTATCATAGGCAGGGGTCATCTCTTCGATGGGGAATCCCAAGGCTTTCAGGTGCACCTTAAGGGATAAAATCACTTCTCCAGGTGACGAAATCGGAATCACCCCCGCGTAGTTGTAATAGTTTTTCCAGAAGATATGGGCCACACCGTTCCACAGTCCCGCCAGAGATACCGGCGCGACTGAAAAGGTGTCGTCACCGTCAGACAGCTGGATTTCATCATCTGCAAGGCCCACCACGGCCAAAAATCGGGGGCCGCTGCCGTCCGGATGGGAAAATTCTAGTATGGCCGGCAGGTTCAGATTTTTGATCAGGATCAGATTGCCCTGAACCCGAAGGGCCTCCAGATCGTTATGCCGAGCTGAAATCCGGAAAAAGGTGTCGCTGTCCACCACCTCCATCGGACCGGAGCCCAGGAGGCTTAGTGCATTCCATTCCTTCAAAACGGCCGTCAGTGCCCCGATGCGGGAATTCAGGGTATCCTTGGATTTGATCACTTGTTCAAGGTCACGGACAGGTGGCTGCGGGACCAAAGCCACGGTTGCTGCCATGGCGGTTGGCGCTGTGGCCTCCACGGTTGAAGGTTCTGCTGCAGGCGATTGGGGTTCCGGCGGCAGGCTCGCAACATCCGGGGCCGGTTCTTTGGCGGCCTCGGATAAAATAGCGGTCGTTGATGGTGAAGGCAATTTTTCAATCTTATGGTGTGCGATCGGCGAAACAGATGTCCCGTTGGTCCGTTCCAATAATGTCTGGCCGACGAATAGCCCAGCCACCAGAATCACCAGGACCGTCAGCAGGCCGATGATCAGCATTTCCCGATAAAACAGTGGTATTAGGCGGCTTCTTTTCCCGTCCAACTCACGAATGGCCCGCTTTACGATACGGTTGGTGATGTGGTGTTTGCCCAGGGTAAAGGCGGTAAGCAGCGCCCGGTCGCAGGCGATGTTGATAAGCCGGGGGATCCCGCCGGTATATTTAAAGATGGACCGATATGCACTCGCCGAAAACGCCAGTCCCGGTTTTTGGGAGGCGACATGGATGCGGTGGCGAATGTACTCCCGGGTTTCTGAAAAGCTCAGCGGAATCAAATGGCAGCTCAAGGTAATACGCTGGTTCAGCTGGCGAAGCGCATCGGTTTCCAGCAATTCTCCCAGCTCCGGCTGGCCCACGAGAATGATCTGAAGCAGCTTGCTGGTGGTGGTTTCCAAGTTGGACAGCAGCCGCAGCTGCTCCAGCACATCGATGCTCAAGTTCTGGGCTTCGTCCACCAGCAGGACCACCCGCTTGCCCTGGGCTTTTTTCTCCAGGAGAAAGGCATTGAACCGGTCGATGAGGGTTTTTACCGATTCGGTGTCCGTCGGGATGCCGAACTCGTCGTTGATGGCCTTGAGCAGCTGGAGGGCGTCGAGCTTGGGGTTGAAAATGTAGGCCGCTTCAGTGTTCTCGTCCAGGCTCTCCAGAAACATGCGGCACAGGGTGGTTTTGCCGGTTCCCACCTCGCCGGTGATTTCGACGAATCCCTCGCCATAGCCCACGGCGTAGTTCAGGTGGGCCAGCACCTCTTCGTGAATCCGGGACAGGTAGAGGAACTCCGGGTTGGGGACCAGCTTGAACGGTCTCTCTTTGAAGCCAAAAAAACGGTTATACATGGGCTTTTGCCGAATCACCTACCACCCGTGGAACGGATGGTTTGATGAAGACCCCTCGAAGGGGTCTAAAAACATCGCTATTCATGCAGATTACTATCCA